>NZ_SMFX01000001.1:300000-505481 GCF_004339085.1 Thiogranum longum
TGCTAAGTATCAAAACGGGAGGTTGTCCCGAGGATTGCGGCTATTGTCCGCAGAGTGTTCATCACGAAACGGCGGTAGAGCCGGAAAAGCTGATGGATGTCGAAGCGGTCATTGAGGCCGCGCGCGCCGCCAAACAGGCCGGCGCCAGCCGTTTTTGTATGGGTGCGGCGTGGCGTAACCCGCGCGGTAAAAATTTCGAGCGCGTACTGGAAATGGTGGAACGGGTACGCGAAGAAGGCCTCGAAACCTGTGTGACACTGGGTATGCTGGATGGCGAACAGGCAAACCGCCTGGCCGGGGCAGGGCTGGATTACTACAACCATAACCTGGATACCTCGCCTGAATTTTACGGAGATATTATCTCCACCCGTACCTACCAGGACCGCCTGGAGACGCTCGGGAATGTACGAGAGGCCGGCATCCATGTCTGCTGCGGGGGAATTGTCGGGATGGGTGAAGGGCGCGCGGACCGCGTATCCCTGCTTGAGCAGCTGGCAAAACAGAAGCCGCACCCCGAGAGTGTACCGGTCAATATGCTGGTACAGGTGGAAGGTACACCACTGGATGACGTCGAGCCGATCGACCCGTTTGAATTTATTCGTACGCTGGCGGTGGCGCGCATCCTGATGCCGACGTCACATGTTCGCTTGTCTGCCGGTCGTGAAATGATGAGTGACGAAATGCAGGCGTTATGCTTTATGGCCGGTGCGAATTCAATCTTTTACGGTGAAAAACTGTTGACCACAGGCAACCCCGAGGCGGACCACGATCGCCGCCTGTTCGACAGGCTTGGCCTGCGCCCGGTGTGATCGCTGGTGCGCGATCTTGTTCCCGCGCTGGAGCGTCGCAGGCAGCAGCACCTGTACCGTCAGCGACAGACGCTGGGTACCCCGCAGGGCGTTGAAATCACGGTCGATGGCACGCCATACCTTTCCTTTTGCAGTAATGACTATCTTGGCCTTGCGAATCACCCTGCCCTGGTCAGGGCTCTGGCAGAAGGTGCACGGCGCTTCGGAGTCGGTAGCGGTGCGGCGCACCTTATAACCGGTCACAGCTATGCACACCAGGCGCTGGAAGAGGATCTGGCGGCATTTACCGGCAGGCCGCGCGCATTGCTTTTCTCGACTGGTTACATGGCGAATCTGGGTATCGCTTCGGCCTTGCTCCGGCGCGGTGACACACTGGTCGAGGACCGTCTCAACCACGCGTCTCTCATCGATGCCGCTCAGCTTAGCGGGGCAAGGCTGGTGCGTTACCGACACACCGATATGGATAGTCTGGCGCGGCGTCTGAGCGGTGTGAGTAGTGGTGACACACTCGTCGCAACCGATGCGGTGTTCAGTATGGATGGTGACTGTGCGCCGCTGGCGGACATGCAGGCGCTGTGCAATCGGCATGATGCCTGGTTGCTGGCAGATGACGCGCACGGATTCGGTGTGCTGGGCGAACAGGGTGGCGGCTGGCTCAAGAGCCAGGTCGGTGAGGGCGCCGCGAATACTGTTCTGATGGCAACACTCGGCAAGGCGCTGGGAACGTTTGGTGCTTTTGTTGCCGGGTCTGATGCATTGATCGAGACGCTGGTTCAGCAGTCCCGCACCTATGTCTATACAACAGCGACACCGCCGGCCGTGGCGTGGGCAACGCGTACAGCCTTGCGTCTTGTCCGGGAAGGAGACGACCTGCGCACACACCTGAATGAGTTAATCAAGCGTTTCCGCACGGCTGCGGCACAACTTGAATTGCCGTTAATGGCGTCATTGACACCCATACAGCCATTGCAGGTCGGAGATGCGGCGATGGCGCTGGGCCTGGGAGATGCCTTGCGCCGACAGGGCATACTGGCGGGCGTGATTCGCCCTCCAACCGTGCCGGAAGGTGCGGCCCGTCTGCGCATTACCCTGTCAGCACAGCATACTCCTGAACAGGTAGACCGGCTGCTCGATGTGCTTGGCAAGAGCTATCGGGAGGTGATGAATGCTGCATCGTGACGAATACGGTCAGGGTCCTGAGCTGGTGCTGTTGCATGGTTGGGGTATGCACGGCGGACTGTTGCGGATATTCGCCGAACAGCTCGGCGAATATTTTCATGTCAGCGTGGTTGATTTGCCCGGGCACGGTAACAGTGACTGGGACGCTCCTGTTTCGCTGAATGACTGGGCGAGACAGGTACTTGATTGCACCCCGCAATCAGCCTGCTGGATAGGCTGGTCACTGGGCGGGCTGGTTGCACTGGCGGCTGCGCAACGTGCGCCGCAGCGGCTGCAGGGGTTGATGTTGATGGCTTCGACGCCAAAATTTGTCACGGCGCCGGATTGGTCCTGTGCGATCGAGAAAACTATTTTTGAGCAATTCGCCAGTAACCTGGAAGCAGATGCGATGAAGACGCTGGCACGCTTTCTTTCGTTACAGGTGCGTAGCTCCGAACAGAGTAGTGAATTATTGAGACAGCTGCGTCACGAACTGAAGCAGCGGCCCCCTGCGGAAGCAGCTGCGTTGCGCACCGGCCTGGAATTCTTGCAGGAAACAGACCTGCGTAAACAGCTCGGGGAAGCCGATGTTCCCTTGTTTGGTGTATTCGGTGAGCGCGACACGCTGGTACCCGCCTCGGTGGCAGCTCTGTTCGAAAAGGATCACAGCGTTGTAGTGGAGGGGGCGGGTCACACTCCTTTTTTGTCCCACCCGGACGTCTGCGTAGAAGTCGCCAGGCGCTGGTTCGGATCAGATGATGGAGTTGCCAATGTCTCGTGACCCGGGTGGTTTGCCTGACAAGGCCCAGGCGAGGCGAAGCTTTGGTCTGGCGGCAGACAGCTATGATGAGGCAGCTGTATTGCAGCGCGAGGTTGGCTCGCGTCTGCTTGAGCGACTGGATGTTATGAAAATACAGCCGCAGGATATTCTCGACCTGGGTAGCGGTACGGGCCAGTGTATCGACGGCTTGAATAATCGCTATCGAAAGGCCAGGGTTGTTGCGCTGGATATTGCACCCCCCATGCTGAAGCGTGCGCGCCAGCGTGGGCGCTGGTTGCGGCGGCCGCAATGCGTTTGTGCTGATGCCGAGAGACTGCCATTTGGGGACAACAGTTTTGACATGGTGTTTTCCAACCTGATGCTGCAGTGGTGCATTGACCTGGATGCGGTATTCAGTGAGTTGCGTCGCGTACTGAGGCCGGGTGGCTTGTTGCTGTTCTCAAGCTTCGGGCCAGACACGCTCAGGGAGTTGCGCGAAAGCTGGCGTGAAGTAGACCGCTATGCTCACGTCAATACCTTTCTTGATATGCACGATGTTGGTGATGCGCTGGTGCGCACCCGCTTTGCAGACCCGGTTATGGATGTAGAACGCCTGACCATGACTTACCCCGATGTCTGGAAGCTGATGCGTGAGCTCAAGCAGGTTGGCGCTCACAACGTAACCGGTGGACGACCACGCGGTCTGACCGGGAAACATCATTTACAACAGTTGATCGAGGCTTACGAAAAATTCCGGTGTGATGGTGTTTTGCCAGCCAGTTATGAAGTTGTGAATGGACATGCCTGGGTGAGCGGGAATGAGATAAGCGTTTCTCTGGAAACCGGTAATCTGCCATGACCCAGGGCATTTTTGTGACGGGAACAGATACCGATGCCGGCAAGACAGTGGTGAGTGTGGGCATTGTTGAGGCGATACGAACTGCAGGGAAGACCGTTGCTGTAATGAAGCCGGTAGCAAGCGGTTGCGATCTGACCCGGGAAGGTCCCAGAAATGCCGATGCGCTACACCTGATGCAGGCTTCCACACTGGATCTGCCATACCAGCGGGTTAATCCCTATGCTTTCGAAGCGCCGGTTGCACCACACATCGCAGCAAGAACCGAAGGGGTGCAAATTGATTTGGCGGTTATTGAATCAGCCTTCGAACAGCTGTGTGGTGTGGCGGACCGTATTGTTGTCGAAGGCGTAGGTGGCTGGCTGGTGCCGATTAGCACAAGGCAAACCATGGCCGATGTTGCCAGAGTCCTGGGGTTGCCTGTTGTTCTGGTGGTGCCTGTCAGACTGGGCTGCCTGAATCATGCCTTGCTCAGCGCGGCAGCGATCCGTCTAAGTGGCCTCGAATTGGTTGGTTGGGTCGCTAACCGGCTGGATGACGATTGTTTGTGTGCAGATGAAAATATTGCGGCATTAAGGGAGCGCCTGGGCGCACCCCTGCTGCTTGAACTGGCCTATGCGGAAGATGCTCAGACCCTGATGCAGCATGCGCGCTGTATTGACCTGCAGGCGGTTATAAATTAATTGAGGTAACGTTTGACCTTGTTCAGTTCCGGCGTGGCGGGCTCGTAACCATTGTCTTGCGCTTTCTGCAGCCAGGATACCGCCATTCGGTAATCACGCCCTGCGCCAGCCATGGAATACAGTTTTCCAAGCTGGTACTGGGCTGGTGCATAGCCGAGATCGGCAGATTTTTGTAGCCAGGTCTTTGCCTGTTGCAGGTCTTTATCGACAGCAATTCCTTTCATGTAGAAGGTGCCGACTTTGTACTGCGCCTTGGCAATTCCCTGGTCAGCTGCACGCATATACCATTCCAGCGCGAGTTCTTCGTCTTCGTCTGTGCCGCGGCCTTTCTCGTACCGGTAGCCGACATCATACTGGGCTTCTGCATCACCGGCTTCGGCGCTGGTGAGTTTACGTTCGAACATGGCTTCACCGGCTGCATGGGCCAGGGCAGTCGATAACAGCATGGCAAGTGCCAGCAGGCTGGTTGTTAACTTGGTCATAGCATTTTCCCTGCCGACATTCTTAATGGAATCTGGCGGCGTATACGTATGTCTATCTGATGTTTCGGCTGTAATGACAGTCACTTGAATGCTTTCCAGTGCGCGGGGCCGGGAATAGTGAGTAAAATCTGTCGAGTATGATGGCAGGTGTCCGGGTGAAGAGTGCTGTTTGCCGGGCTAAATCACAAGCGCTGCCGCGCTTTCCCTGAGCAATATAAGCGTATTAGCAAATAACTATATAATGGTTTACAAGTATCTGATATAGCTAATATTTATGACCATAAATTTTAAATTTTTTTGCACCTGATTTGTGCGGTGCTGTAGCATGCGGCCCAGTGCACGAAACTGCGGTTATTTCGTGGCCCGGATGGTTTGTAAGAGGTAGTGCGGTGGTTGCAACCCAGTTTGACAGTTTCAACGCTTCTCAGCGGATCATGATCCGGCCAAATTGTTCCTTACCCTGGCGGGAAACGGTGCAGTTTTACCTGGGGATGGTTATCGTTTCGTTCAGTATTGCAATTGCATTTGCAATGAAAGGAATGTGGTTGATTCTCCCGTTTGCCGGTCTGGAAATGCTTGTACTTGGTATCGCGCTGTATGTAGTGGCGCGCCGCAGCATGCGCTGGCAGATGTTGAATATCCATGATAATTATGTTGATATCGTTGAATGTGTAAACAGGATACAGAATCGCAGCAGTTTTCAGCGGGCCTGGGTGCGAGTTCATTTCGAGGCAGCAAACATCAAGGGGCATCCTTCGCGATTGTTTCTCGGGTCGCACGGTCGCAGTACAGAGATAGGCGAGTATCTGACGGAGCAGGAAAAGCGAAAACTCGCGCTTCAACTGCGTGAAGTGCTTGGTTAGTGAAATGAGTTGCAGGGTTACAAAACAATAATTTTTCGAGATTCAGGTTCAGGATTTGGAAGGAGACACAGTGGTATGTTGGTTACAAGAATGAAACGATTGCTCTCGGCAATGACAGGTGCGCTGGCAATGCTGTTTGCAAATGGCGCGTCTGCCGAATATGGCCTCAATCTGCCGCGTGGCGTTACACCGATCAGTCAGGAAGCTTACAACCTTCACATGCTGATTTTCTGGTTGTGTGTAGCGATTGCAGTAGTAGTTTTCGGTGCCATGTTTATATCGATCATCAAACACCGCAAATCAAAAGGTGCGGTGGCTTCGCAGTTCCATGAAAGCACTACTGTCGAGATTCTCTGGACTGTGGTTCCGTTCCTTATCCTGGTAGGTATGGCGATTCCTGCAACCAAGGCGCTGGTTAATATGGAAGATACCAGCAACTCGGACCTCAGTATCAAGGTGACGGGGTACCAGTGGAAATGGGGTTATGAGTATATTGATGATGACATCAGCTTCATCAGCTCATTGTCCACACCACACGACCAGATTTATAACCTGGCTGACAAGGGTGAAAATTATCTTCTCGAAGTGGATAACCCGCTTGTCGTTCCTGTGAACAAGAAAGTTCGCCTGCTTATTACGGCCAATGATGTGATTCACGCCTGGTGGGTGCCGCAGCTTGGAATGAAAAAAGATGCGATCCCGGGCTTCATTAACGCGATATGGATCAAGGTTGAAAAAGAGGGTACCTACCGCGGGCAGTGTGCCGAGCTTTGCGGCAAGGACCACGGCTTTATGCCGATTGTGGTTGTCGCCAAGAATGACGCAGATTATGCGCAGTGGGTGAGTGATCAGAAGTCAGCCGCTGACGCAGATGTTGCGGCAGCGGGTAAGGCATGGGTCAAGGCGGATTTGGTGGCGCGTGGAGAGAAGGTCTATAAGGCCAACTGTGCAGCCTGCCACCAGGCAAACGGTGAAGGTGTGCCCGGGGCATTCCCCGCAATCAAGGGCAGTGCAATCGCTACAGGCCCGGCGGCAGGACATGTAAGTATTGTCATGAATGGCAAATCCGGCACAGCCATGGCGTCTTTTGCCGGTCAGTTGAATGATATCGATATCGCTGCCGTCATAACCTACCAGCGTAATTCCTTGGGTAACAATACCGGTGATCTGGTTCAACCCTCAGATGTAAAGGCTGCCCGTTAAGGGCCGTGGAGGAGAAGAAGTAATGAGTACTGCAACAGCACATGACGATCATCACGGACCTGCAAGCGGACTATTGCGCTGGGTCTTTACTACCAATCACAAGGACATTGGTACCCTGTACCTGTTGTTCTCGCTGCTTATGTTTATGGTGGGTGGCGCCATGGCGATGGTAATTCGCGCAGAACTGTTCGAGCCCGGATTGCAGTTTGTCGAGCCGCAGTTCTTTAATTCCATGACAACCATGCACGCGCTGATCATGATTTTCGGTGCCGTTATGCCGGGTTTTGTCGGGCTCGCCAACTGGCTGGTGCCGATGATGATCGGGGCCCCGGACATGGCGTTGCCGAGGATGAATAACTGGAGTTTCTGGATCCTCCCGTTTGCCTTTACCATGCTGCTTTCGACACTGTTTATGGAAGGTGGTGCCCCGGCGGGTGGCTGGACCATGTATCCGCCACTGGTTCTGCAAACCGGCAACGCATTTCCGTTCCTGATCTTCTCGGTTCACCTGATGGGCATATCGTCCATTATGGGCGCTATCAATATCGTGGTGACCATAGTCAACATGCGTGCACCCGGCATGACATTGATGAAGATGCCCTTGTTTGTATGGACCTGGTTGATTACGGCCTACCTGTTAATCGCGGTTATGCCGGTGCTCGCTGGTTCTGTCACCATGCTGCTGACAGACAGATTCTTCGATACCTCGTTCTTTGATGCCGCCGGTGGCGGTGACCCGGTTATGTTCCAGCATATCTTCTGGTTCTTTGGTCACCCCGAGGTGTATATCATGATCCTGCCGGCATTCGGTATTGTGTCGCAGATCATCCCGACCTTCGCACGCAAGCCATTGTTCGGCTACAGTTCCATGGTGTACGCCACATCATCGATCGCTTTCCTGTCCTTTATCGTGTGGGCGCACCATATGTTTACGGTGGGAATGCCGTTGACCGGTGAATTGTTCTTTATGTATGCCACCATGCTGATTGCGGTTCCGACCGGTGTGAAAGTCTTTAACTGGGTTTCCACCATGTGGAAGGGTTCCATGACGTTTGAAACGCCGATGCTGTTTGCTATCGGTTTTGTGGTGATGTTCACCATCGGTGGTTTCTCGGGCCTGATGCTTGCCATTACGCCGGTTGACTTCCAGTACCACGACACCTATTTCGTGGTGGCGCATTTCCACTACGTGCTGGTGACGGGTGCGGTGTTCTCGATCATGGCGGCGGCCTATTACTGGATGCCGAAATGGACGGGCAACATGTACAACGAAAAGCTCGGCAAACTGCACTTCTGGTTGTCGACGATTTTCGTGAATGTGCTGTTTTTCCCCCAGCACTTCCTCGGGCTGGCCGGTATGCCGCGTCGTATCCCTGATTACTCGCCTCAGTTCACCGAGTTTAACCAGATTTCGAGTATTGGCGGTTTTGCATTCGGACTGACCCAGTTGTTATTTGTCTATATCGTATTCAAGACGATAAGAGGCGGTGAGAAGGCAACTGACCGGGTATGGGAAGGCGCCAACGGACTGGAGTGGACACTGAGTTCGCCACCGCCTTATCACAGTTTTACGACGGCGCCTGAAGTCAAGTAAGTGTAGTAGTGGCTCCGGGCAGTGTCACTATGGCTGCCCGGAGTTCAAAGGAAGTTTTATGAATGAGCAAGGCATGAGTAAACGCGCACGTATTATGGCAGTAATGCTTGGCATGATAGCCGTTGTGTTGTACTTCGGTTTCATGTGGCTTACCGCGAACGGATCCCTGTAAATGCCGGAAAATGATTTGGGGCAGGCGAATCGTCGGACTGTAAAACGGCTGCTGTTTCTGGTGGCCGGTATGTTCGGTTTCGTGTTTGCTCTTGTGCCGCTGTATAGCGTGTTTTGTGATATTACCGGGCTTAACGGGAAAACAGCAGACGGCCCTGCCAGGGCTGTTGTTGTTGAACCGGATCTTTCGCGTACGGTTATGGTCGAGTTTCTGGCAAGCGTGAACGAGGATATGCCCTGGGATTTTCGGCCTGTACGTGTGCGAATGGAAGTCCATCCAGGCAAGATGTACCGCACGTCTTTTGTGGCACGCAATCGTACCGGTCAGGCTATGGTTGGACAGGCTATACCGAGCGTGACGCCAGGGATTGCGGCGAGCCATTTCAAAAAAACAGAGTGTTTCTGTTTTACAGAACAAAAATTTGAAGCAGGTGAAGAGCGTGATATGCCATTGTTGTTCATGGTCGACACGGAGCTTCCGGAAGAGATAGAAGAGGTCACTCTGGCCTACACTTTCTTCGATAAAAACAAGCTGTTGAACTAATACTATTTAAAGAGGATGCTGGAATGAGCGAAGCGCATGGTGGCTATTATGTACCCCACGGCACCAGTTGGCCGATTATAGGATCCATCGGCCTGACGACACTGGTGGTCGGATTTGCCAATTTTCTGAATGGTTCCAGTGTGGGCATGACGATGATGCTGGCAGGTCTGGGCATCACACTGCTGATGATGTTTGGCTGGTTTGGCACGGTTATACGCGAAAGTCAGGCCGGTATGTACAACGAACAGGTCGACAAGTCATTCCGCTGGGGAATGAGCTGGTTTATCTTCTCGGAAGTCATGTTCTTCGCGGCCTTCTTCGGCGCACTGTACTACGCGCGTGTTTTGTCCGTGCCGTGGCTGGGTGGAGCGGATGTGGAGACCAATGAGTTCCTGTGGAGTGGCTGGGAAGCAGCCTGGCCAACTAACGGTCCGGGTGATATGGGCGGTGAGTACGAGGCCATGGGGGCTTGGGGTATACCGGCCATCAATACACTTTTACTTTTGAGTAGTGGTGTAACCATCACATTCGCCCATTGGGCCTTGAAGAAGGGGCAGCGTAGCGCGCTTGTTTTGTGGTTGCTGGCAACCGTGGTGCTGGGCTTCACCTTCCTTGGTTTCCAGATTTATGAATATTCACACGCCTACCACGAGATGAATCTGACACTGGCTTCAGGCATCTATGGGTCAACATTCTACATGTTGACCGGCTTCCATGGGATGCACGTAACCATTGGTGCCATAATGCTGACCATCATCATGCTGCGCAGCATGAAAGGGCACTTCACGGCAGATCATCATTTTGCTTTTGAGGCGGTTGCCTGGTACTGGCACTTTGTCGATGTCGTCTGGCTTGGCTTGTTTATTTTTGTCTATGTGCTCTGACAGTCGGTTATAATGAAAAAAGGCGCCCTGCGGGGCGCCTTTTTTATGCGGGGCTGGTATCTACTTTGCGATACGTGCCTGTGAATTGACAGGGTGATTTGCCGGGTAGATGCCGTGTGGTTTGAGATGGCCGGTGGCAATGGCCAGCATGAGTAACCCGAAGAGAGAAACAGACAGGGCAATCCTCATGGTCAGCGCCTTGACTGTGCGAGTCGATTTTCCCTTGTCTCGAACCATGAAGATCATGCCGCTCAGCAGGCTGGCGACAATAGCGATAAGTACGGCAATCGTGAATATTTTGATTAGCATGAGTTTCCCTGGACCGATCAGATTTTCTGAGTATAGGGTAAGCAGATTCCGCTTGCGAGGCTGCGGCACGGTCAGTAGGCTCGCGGCATGCGATTTGGCAGTCTGGAATTTCGCCCCGGCCTCTGGCCAACTTTGATAACCCTGATTATGTTCGGGATTCTGGTTTCGCTGGGATTCTGGCAATTGGACAGGGCTGCGCAGAAGCGTGCACTACTGGAAGAGTACCGGGCTGAAACTAATGATGCCCCGTTACGGCTTGATCCATTACGTGAAAATTACCAGGGTATGGGTTATCGGGTGGTTGTTGCGAGCGGGCATTTCGATGGTGCCCGGCAGCTTCTTTTGGACAACCGTACATATAATGGAAGGGTAGGTTATCAGGTTCTTACCCCGTTTGTGCTGGATGGGACAGAACGCAGGGTATTGGTAAACCGGGGATGGGTGCCGCTGGGCAACAACCGGGATGCTTTGCCCGACCTGCCGGTACCGGCAGGCAAGCAGCACATTATTGCGCGTATCAAGTTGCCGTCGGACAAGATATTTATGCTGGCCGACGAGGAGCCGCGTAAAGGCTGGCCGTGGCGCGTACAGGCGGTTCAGATAGAGCTGTTTGAAAAAGAGCTGGGATACCCGCTCATGCCGCTGATCTTGTTACTGGAAAGTGATACTGGTGATGGTTTTGTGCGCGACTGGCATCCGCTGACCTATGGCCCCGAACGCAACGAGGGGTACGCGGTACAGTGGTTCGGATTGGCATTGACGCTACTGATTATTTATCTCGTTGTTAATACAAGCAAAGTAGACAAGGCTCATGAATAAAATTGTTTCCAGAACCCGCTCGCGGGCGGCGCTGGTTTTGTTGTTACTGGTATTTGCAGCACCGGTTATTCTGGCCTGGCTGGTGTTTTTCGTGTTCCCGGAGTTTCGGCCGACCGATACCATGAATCACGGTGAACTGGTGGTACCGGCGCGACCGTTGCCGGCCTTCCATTTGCAGGGTATCGGGACTGACACGGTCGACCAGAATTTTCTGCGAGGTAAATGGACGTTTGTGTATCTTGCTGAAGGCGCTTGCGAAAAACCCTGTGTGGATCAGCTCTACAAGATGCGCCAGGTACGCCTGACGCAGGGTAAGAACATCAAACGTCTGCAGCGACTATTTCTGTGGAATACCGAAGGCATCGGCGAAGCACAACGCCTCGAACTGGCGAAGCACTTCCCGGGGCTTGTTATTGGCAATATACAGTCTGGTGGCCAGGCAGACAGTCTGATAAACAGTTTCAGGCTGGAAGATGGTGCAGACCCTTATTCCTCCGGACGTTTGTACCTGGTTGACCCGATGGGCAACCTGATGATGAGTTATGAGCCTGACACGGTACCGCGCGGAATCACCAAGGATCTGGAAAGACTCTTAAAGTACTCCGGATTGGGTTAAAATACCCGGCTCTATCAATTTGCTGACGCGCGCCAGACCGGCGCCGGGGACGGGCATGGGCTATTCAATGACAGCGGCGCTGGGCACGCATTGGCGGGACTACCTGGGAGTATGCAAGCTCAAGGTGGTGGCGCTGATTGTGTTCACCGCGCTGGTCGGAATGTTTCTCGCCGTACCTGGTATGGTCCCCTGGCAGCCGTTGGTTTTCGGTACCCTGGGCATTGGTATGGCGGCTGCATCGGCCGCGGCAATCAATCATGTTGTTGACCAGTATGCTGATGCGCAGATGGCGCGTACGCGTAACCGGCCGGTCGCAAGCGGCGCCATGACCAGCCGCAGTTGCCTGATCTTTGCGCTGGTACTGGGGGCGTTGGCAATGTGGATTCTGGTGCAGTTCGTCAATATGCTCACAGCTATCCTGACCTTCGCCTCATTGATCGGTTATGCTGTCATATACACGCTCTACCTGAAGCGTGCCACGCCGCAGAATATTGTGATCGGGGGTGCTGCTGGCGCTGCTCCGCCGGTACTGGGCTGGACGGCCGTGACCGGGACGGTTGATCCGCATGCATTGCTGCTGTTCCTGATCATCTTTGTCTGGACGCCACCGCACTTCTGGGCGCTGGCTATTCACCGTCGCAGTGAGTACGCCAAGGTCGATATTCCCATGTTGCCGGTTACTCACGGCGTACCGTTCACGCGCCTGCAAGTGATGTTGTATACCATCCTGCTCGTTGTGGTAACGATCCTGCCGTTTGTCACGCATATGAGCGGACTGTTCTATCTCGCCGGAGCACTGGGGCTGGGAGCCGGCTTTCTTTATCATGCCTGGGCATTGATGCATGATGAGAGTGACAGGCAGGCGATGAAGATGTTTGGCTATTCAATCATTTACCTGATGGCGCTGTTTGCCTTCCTGCTTGTCGACCACTACGTTCCTTACCTGCTACGACTGACGGGGTTGGCTGAATAGCCGGGCCACCTCCACGGTGACGCTTCCTGGGCTACACTGATTTGCCGGGTTACGGGTAACTGTGGGAGCGCACTTCGCGTTTACCCACTTTCTGCCTGGGGGATATCCCTTTTAAATAACGGGGACTTTACCAAGGGTAGTTGCGTATATTAGAATGTAACGATTTTATGACCCACTTTTCGGGTTATTCGCCAGATCGCACATACGAGGCAGGAAAATGGCACAGGCCGCTATGGGAACTACACAGCAGTACAACTACGAAATCATCCGCAAGTTTGCCTTTATGGCGCTGGTGTGGGGCGTGCTCGGTATGAGCGCCGGCGTTTATATCGCATCGGAACTTGCCTGGCCGTTTCTGAACTTCGATATCCCGGCAATTACCTTCGGTCGATTACGGCCTGTGCACACCACGCTGGTTATTTTTGGTTTCGGTGGCAGTGCGCTTTTTGCAACGTCCTATTATATTGTTCAGCGTACCTGTCAGACACGTCTCTACAGTGACTGGATGGCTTCGTTTACGTTCTGGGGCTGGCAGGCTGCTGTTGCGCTGGGTGCTGTCAGTTACATGCTGGGTTATACGCAGTCACGCGAATACGCCGAGTTTGAGTGGCCGATTGACCTGCTGATCACAGTGACCTGGGTGGTGTATTTCCTGATTTACGTCCAGACACTGCGTCGTCGTTCCCAGCCCCACATTTATGTGGCGAACTGGTTTTTCATGGCGTTCATACTGGCTACGGCCATACTGCACATCTTCAATAATCTGGCCATTCCGGTCGGAATGTTCAGCATGAAATCCTACAGTCTGTTCTCCGGCGTGCAGGATGCCATGACCCAGTGGTGGTACGGCCATAATGCAGTGGGCTTCTTCCTCACCGCCGCATTCCTGGGCATGATGTATTACTTTGTGCCCAAGCAGGCAGGTCGACCGGTTTATTCCTATCGATTGTCTATCGTCCATTTCTGGGCGCTGTCCTTCCTGTACATGTGGGTGGGCGCCCACCATCTGCACTGGACAGCATTACCTGACTGGACTTCAACACTGGCAGCAACGTTCTCCATCATGCTGTTATTACCGTCGTGGGGCGGCATGATCAATGGCATCATGACGCTATCCGGTGCCTGGGACAGACTGCGTACGGACCCGATCATGTTGTTCCTGATCACGGCGTTGTCGTTCTATGGTATGTCTACCTTCGAGGGCCCGTTGATGTCACTGAAGAGTGTGAACGCATTGTCACACTATACTGACTGGACTATCGGGCACGTGCATTCCGGCGCGCTTGGCTGGGTGGCGATGGTGACATTCGGCTCCTTCTATCACATGATTCCGCGTCTGTATGACACACGCCTCTACAGCACGCGTCTGGTGTACGTTCATTTCTGGCTGGCAACCATCGGTATCGTTCTCTATATCACCGCCATGTGGGTGGCCGGTATATTCCAGGGTCTGATGCTGCGCAGTTTCGACGATTACGGCAACCTGGCCTATACCTTCGTTGAAACCGTGGCGTTCCTTCATAACCCGTACGTGGTTCGTGCGCTAGGCGGCCTGTTCTTCCTGTCGGGTATAGTCGTGATGGCCTATAACGTCTACATGACCATACGCAACGCACACGCGGAGGCTGCCGAGCTGGAAGCGAAGCTTGCAGCCAAAATGGCACGCGCCTGATTTCGGAGTAGAGAAAAGTGATAAAGCATGAAAGTATAGAAACCAATGCGGGCTTGTTGATTATCCTGACGATGATCGTGATAAGCATCGGCGGTCTGGTTGAAATTGTTCCGCTGTTCTTTATTAACGATACGGTTGAGGATGTGGAAGGTGTGCGACCTTATACTGCGCTCGAATTACGTGGTCGTGATATCTATCAGAGAGAAGGCTGCTACCTGTGCCATTCACAAATGATCCGCCCGTTTCGCGATGAAGACTTGCGCTATGGCCACTATTCCCTGGCGGCAGAGTCCCAGTACGATCATCCGTTCCAGTGGGGTTCAAAACGTACAGGTCCGGATCTCGCTCGTGTCGGCAAAAAGTACTCGGATGAGTGGCATGTAGCGCATCTGGTCAACCCGCGGTCCGTAGTACCGCAATCGGTTATGCCCAATTACCCCTGGCTGCTGGAACATGAGCTGGATTACTCGGATGTGCAGGACCGCATGCGCGCACTCAAGATGGCCGGTGTTCCGTACTCCGAAACCCAGGATGAATACGACCGTAATGTTGCACAGTTCGGAAAGGTCGTTGCAGACAAACTGGATATATTAAACGCTGAAGAGAATCTCATGTCGCAGGCACTCGCCAACGATTTCGATGGTCAGCGTTCACGGATCACCGAGATGGACGCACTGGTAGCCTACCTTCAGGTGCTTGGCACGATGGTGGATTTTACCAAGTACAACGAAGGTTACTTTGCAGAATTCCGCTAGGCCCGTGCAGGGGGAGTGCGATGCCTGACTGGCTGATCTGGTTTACGAGGTTCGAGAACAGCAAGATCGTTGCGTTGTTACTGTTCTTCGTGGCTTTTTGCGGAATTTTACTTTACGTGTATACGGGAAAGAAGCGGAGCCAGAGACTGGAGTCGTATAAATATATTCCCCTGCAGGATGATGATTTGGACCCGGATGCCGGCGACGGCGAGGTAAAAAAAGATGAGTGATACCAAGAAGCCCCAGTCTGCGGTACAGACCACGGGTCACGCCTGGGATGGTGATATCCAGGAATTCAACAATCCTTTGCCGAACTGGTGGCTGTGGGCATTTTATGCAACGGTGGTGTTCGCGGTTGTGTACTGGATTTTTTATCCGGCGTGGCCGGTCGGTAGCAGCTACACGACCGGTGTAATGAATAATATTACCTTTGTTGACAGTGATGGCACAGAGAAAACCATGCACTGGAATACGCGCGCATTACTGCTGAAGGACCTGCAGGAAGGCAAGTCAGCGACCCTGAGCAGGGAGTACCTGGAGAAGGTTCAGGGTGCAGATTATGAAACGATCCTCGGTGATGCCGAGATGATGGCCTTTACCCGCTCAATGGCCGTTGGCCTGTTTGGCGATAATTGCATGCCCTGTCACGGGGCCGGTGGTGGTGGCGTGATGGGTCTGTTTCCGAACCTGGCAGACGACGACTGGTTGTGGGGTGGTACGGTAGAAGATATCCAGACAACCATTTCCGACGGCCGTTATGGTTTTATGCCGTCATTTCGCGAAACTTTCAATGATCAGCAGCTTGATGACGTGGCTGCATACGTGCTGTCACTGTCAGGACAGGAAACAGATTCTGCATCTGCACAACGCGGAAAGCGCCTGTTCCAGACCAGCGCGGGTGGCTGCTATTACTGTCACGGAACTGACGGCAAAGGTATGAAGTCACAGGGTTCCGCGAACCTGACTGACCAGATCTGGACAATTGCCGATGTGCCTGGTGCGGATGCGCCGGCACAGAAAAGGGCGGCAGTAAAAGCTGTAGTTGCCAATGGTGTACAACGCACCATGCCGCACTGGTCGGACCGCCTGGACAAAACCCAGATCAAGCTGCTGACGGTCTATGTTCATGAACTCGGGGGCGGCCAGTAGTCCCGCGAGAAGCATCCGGGTACGCGTTCTGCAACTATGACAGATTCTGCCAGTCAGGTACTGTACCAGGCGCGTATCCCAATCTATCCACGTTCCGTCAAGGGGCGGTTCAGGACGCTGAAATGGGGCATTCTCACGTTTGCCTATGGTGTCTATTTTCTTTTGCCCTGGTTGCGCTGGGAGCGAAATGCAGGCCCGGATCAGGCGGTTTTATTTGATATTGCCGACCGCAAGTTCTATCTCTTCGATCTTGTCATGCATGCGCAGGACCTGTTTTGGCTGACCGGCTTTCTGCTGGTCGCTGCGTTGCTGCTGTTTTTTGTAACCAGTATTGCCGGTCGGGTGTTCTGCGGCTATTTTTGTTTCCAGACGCTGTGGACGGATCTTTACCTGCTGATCGAGCGGCTGGTGCAGGGCGACCGAGTGGCACGGATACGCCTGGACAAGTCGCCGTGGACTGCGAACAAGTTCCTGCGCAAGGTGCTTACGCATATCCTGTGGCTTGCGGCGGCCTTCCTGACCGGGTTGACCTTCACCCTGTACTGGGGAAATGCACCTGAACTGATTGTTGAATGGTTCACCGGCAAGGCCCCGTTTGCTGCCTACGCAACAACGCTGTTCCTCACTATAACGACCTATGTCATGGCCGGGCTGGCACGCGAACAAGTGTGTACCTATATGTGCCCCTACGCACGTTTCCAGTCGGTTATGTTCGATGAGGACACGCGCATTGTCGCTTACGACGTGGCGCGGGGTGAAGGAAAGGCCGGTCGACACAAGGTCACGCGTGATCTGAAAACGCTTGAGCAGCGTCAACAGCAGGGTGTTGGCGAATGTATCGACTGTGGATATTGTGTGCAGGTATGCCCGACCGGTATTGATATTCGCAATGGCCTGCAGGTGCAATGCATCAGTTGTGCGCTGTGTATTGATGCCTGTGACACGATTATGGGTTCGCTGGGCTGGGACAAGGGACTGATTCGCTATACTTCCGAGAAACAGGCGGAGGGCAAAGAGAGCCGGATACTTAAACCCAAAACGATCGCTTATGGCCTGGTGCTGCTGGCGGCAATTGCCGCATTGTTGTGGGGTGTCAGCAACCAGGCGCCGCTGGAGATGTCGGTGGTGCAGGTACGCCAGCCCCTGTTCGTGCGTTTGTCTGACGGGCGGGTGCAAAACAGTTATGAGTTGCATATCGAGAACAAGACTGACCAGCCGTTAAAGCTGGCCATTATGATGCGCGGTCTGGCCGGAGCCGAGCTTGATGTCGGCAAGCTTTCGTCAGTTGAAATCGGGCCACAACGCAGCTTGCGCGTGCATGCGCGGGTCCGCTGGAACAGTGGAAACAGGCACAAGGGTTCGCGCAGTTTCGAATTTGACCTGATTCCACAGACACAACCGGAGATTGGTATGATCAGTGCGCCTGCAACCTTTTACATGCCGGGCGGCGATAGCTGATGTTGCAGTCCTTGCTGGCATTGCCGTTGGGCGTCGGTGTCGAAGTGCTGGTGTTTCTTGCGCTTTACCGTCTGACGCCGATGAATGGCCGTCAGGCTGCCGTCATCGTGGCGATGCTGGCAATAACGGCCGTGTTCATCGACAGTCTGCTCGACTGGCCAGGCGCAGATGTGTTGGCCATGTATGTTGCTGTGTTGCTGGTGTCGGCCTATCTTCTGGGTATTATCAGTTCAGCGCGGGAGCAGCGACAGCGTGCCGGCGCAAAGGATCAGCGCTGGTTTCACTGGGGTCCTGCAATTATCGTCATATTTTTCGTCGCCCTGTTCGCGCTGGATGGCGTGCTGGTGGTGATTTCAAAACAGGGCCTGCCTCAACCGGTAGCTGACCGCCTGTTACCGAAACAGCACAAGTCCGAAACGGTGAACTCGGTGTTCCCCGGCGTGGTCGCACGTGACTTCCAGAAAAAAGAATCTCTCTACAACGCCTATCTTGAACAGGTTAAACAGCAGCAGGCGCGTGGCTGGCAGGTCAGCAAAGGCTGGCTGGAGAAACCGCTTGCAGGTCGCCCGGAGGTTTTCCAGGTCAGGGTGACAGAACGCGATGGTGCAGCCGTGGCCTTCGCCACGGTTGGCGGCGTTTTCCAGCGCCCCTCGGACAGCCGGCTGGACCAGTCGTTTGAACTTGTCGAAATTGAGCCGGGACTTTATCGCGGAGAACTCGTGCTGCCCGATCCGGGTATGTGGCAGCTGGTACTGCAGATCCGTCGTGGTGATCAGTTGCACGAGATTCATGCGGAAACCTCGGTTGGCGCCGGGGAATCTGCGCCTTGAGCAAAGGTTCCGGTAAAGCGGATTGTTTTCATTGCGGGCTGCCTGTCCCGCCGGGATCAGATTACAGTGTTGAAATTGATGGTAAGGCGCAACCGATGTGCTGCCGCGGTTGCCAGGCTGTGGCGCGTGCCATTGTCGAAGGTGGTCTGAGCGACTTCTATCGATATCGCACAGAGAAATCGCCACAGGCACGCGACCTGGTGCCGGAACAGCTTGATGAGATGGCATTATTCGATCGTGATGATCTGCAGAAGAGTTTTGTTCGCCAGCAACCTGGCGACAGGCGTGAAGCCTCATTGATTCTTGAAGGGATTGTCTGCGCCGCCTGTGTCTGGTTGAACGAACGACATGTAAAATCCCTGCCCGGTGTGCTCGATTTTTCCGTGAACTATTCTACGCATCGTGCCCGGGTCAGCTGGGACAACACGCGAATTCATCTCAGTGAAATTCTGGAAGCGATCAGCGCCATCGGCTATCACGCTCACCCGTTCGATCCAGGGCGCCAGGAGCAGGTATACAAGCGGGAACGTACTCGTGCACTGCGCCGCCTGGCGGTTGCGGGGCTGGGCATGATGCAGGTCATGATGCTGGCAGTCGCCCTGTATGCCGGTGAGGCAGAGGGTATGGATGCCGGGCTGCGCAACTTCCTGCGCTGGGTAAGCCTGTTGTTGACACTGCCGGTCGTGCTGTACTCGGCCCGCCCGTTTTTTGCCAGCGCCTGGCGTGACCTGAAGCGCCGCCGGCCGGGTATGGATGTGCCGGTGACGTTGGCGATCAGCGCCGCTTTTCTCGCCAGTGCATGGGCGACAGTGACAGGAAAGGGTGATATCTATTTTGATTCGGTCACTATGTTCACGTTTTTTCTGCTGGCCGGCCGGTTCCTCGAAATGGGTGCCCGGCATCGTGCCGGTCAGGCGGCGGAGGAACTGGTCAAGCTGTTGCCGGCGACAGCGGCGCGGCTGGAAGAGGGCGGTGAGCGGCGCGTGCCTGTAGCCGACCTGGCTGTGGGAGACCGGGTGCTGGTGCGCCCGGGAGAAAGTGTGCCGGCTGACGGCCGGGTCGTCGATGGACAGAGTTCAGTGGATGAGTCTTTACTGACAGGCGAAAGCCGGCCGTGCCGGCGTCAGCCTGGAGATCTGCTGGTGGGCGGCACCGTAAACATCGAAAGCCCGCTGGTAGTGGAAATCGAAAAAGTCGGCGAAGAGACGGTGTTGTCCGCTATCGTCCGCCTGCTTGATCGCGCGCAGACAGAAAAGCCTTCAGTGGCAAGAGTGGCTGACCGTATCGCCGGCTGGTTTGTTGGCGCATTACTGGTACTGGCTACCGGTGTAGCCTGGTGGTGGTGGCAGCATGACCCGGCACACGCGTTCGCCATCACACTTTCTGTACTGGTGGTGACCTGTCCCTGCGCACTGTCGCTGGCGACACCGGCGGCGGTAACAGCGGCAACCGGCGCCCTGACGCGGCTGGGCGTACTGACCACACGCGGGCACGCCCTGGAAACCCTGGCACATGCCAGTCATATGATTTTCGACAAGACGGGTACGCTGACAGAAGGCCGACTTTCAGTGGCGGGGATCGAGTTGTTGTCCAGCCTGGATCGTGAGCAATGTCTGCTGTTGGCGGCATCCCTGGAGCAGGCGTCGGAACATCCGATATCACACGCGCTGTGCCGCGAGGCGGAAACCGTTAATGAAGCCGGATCATTGCTGGCTACCCCCGGTGAAGGTATCGAGGGGATAGTCGGGGGGCGCCGTTATCGCATAGGAACGGCAGCATTTGTCAGCAAGCTATTGTCGACTACGACCGGCCAGCCGTTACCGGGCGGGGTAGTGCTGGGGGATGAAAACAGTCTGCTGGCACACTTCACATTCACCGATCCATTGCGGGACAAGGCACGCGAAGCGCTCGACGGACTACGTCGACTGGGGCTGGAAATCGAGCTACTGAGCGGTGATGAAGAACAGGCCGTGCAGCATATCGCCGGGCAACTGGGTATTCATCGTGCTCAGGCGCGTTGTCGGCCGGAAGACAAGCTGGCACGTATTCGCGACCTTCAGGCGCAGGGCGCCGTTGTGGCCATGGTCGGTGATGGCGTCAATGATGCGCCGGTGCTGGCTGCTGCGCAGGTATCGATCGCTATGGGCGGTGGTACCCAGCTGGCACACGCCAGTGCCGACATGGTGCTGCTGTCAGAACAATTGCCACACCTGGTGAATGCTGTACGAACCAGCCGGCGCACCCTGACGGTCATTCGCCAGAACCTCGGCTGGGCACTGGTTTATAATGTGATAGCCGTCCCGTTGGCGGCGGGCGGTCAAATAGCGCCCTGGATGGCGGCCATTGGCATGTCGGCCAGTTCGCTGGTGGTTGTACTGAATGCGCTGCGATTGCGGCAAGGTTGAGGCGTTTAATGTGAATATTCTTTTTTTGTTGATTCCTGTCAGCCTGATTATCATGGGTATCGCCATCTGGGTGTTCCTGTGGGCCATTCGCTCCGGGCAGTTCGAGGACCTGGAGGGACCTGCGCACAGGATACTGATGGATGATGATGATCCGCGTATCCCGCGCAAGCCGCAATTGAAGGATGATGATGAGTAAGATAAGATAGCGCTAATATTCCAGGGTGGCCGATCGGGCGTCACCGAAGTTGAGGACTAGCCTATGTTTACGTTTCAGGGTCTGCCGATGACGATAGTGATTGCACTGGTGGTAATCGCCTGGTTGAGCTTTCTGTCAGTCGTATTTTTTGCCTGACGGGGTTAGCGTGATGGCATAAAAAACGGCCCTTTCGGGCCGTTTTTGTTTTCATCAGTGGCGTATTTATGCCATCAGGTCTTTCAGTTTCTTGATAGCATTTTTTTCCAGCTGGCGGATGCGCTCGGCAGATATGCCATAGCGATCTGCCAATTCCTGCAGCGTCACCTTGTCTTCGGTCAGCCAGCGCTGTTCGAGAATGGTGCGTGCGCGCTCATCGAGCTGTGACAGTGCATTGGCGAGTTGCTGGTTGCTTTGCTGTTCCCAGTCGACAGCTTCCAGGGCATTGGCCGGGTCCTGCTCTCCAGTAGCCGTCAGATAGGCCGCGGGCGTCCAGCCGCCGTCTTCCTCATCACTGCTGTCAAGCGGGTCAAAGGCGACATCCTGGCCACTCAGGCGCGACTCCATTTCCAGCACCGTTTCGGGGCTGACACCCAGATCCTTGGCCACGGACTCGACTTCCTCGCGATTCAGCCACCCGAGCCGCTTTTTGGCGCTGCGCAGGTTGAAGAACAGTTTGCGCTGCGCTTTGGTGGTAGCGACTTTGACGATGCGCCAGTTACGCAGTACATATTCATGTATTTCGGCACGAATCCAGTGTACGGCAAAGGACACAAGACGCACGCCGACATCGGGGTCGAAGCGGCGCACGGCTTTCATCAGGCCAATTCCGCCCTCCTGGATCAGGTCGGCAAGCGGCAATCCATAACCTTTGTAGCCACGGGCAATTTTGACCACGAAGCGCAAATGTGACAGAACCATTTCGCGGGCAGCATCGAGATCGCCGTTATCACGCAGACGAACCGCCAGCTCGCGTTCACGTTCTGCAGTGAGCATCGGAATTCGGTTAACGGCTGCCAGATATGTGCTCAGCTGCTCGCCGGGAACCGGTAGAGTGGTTACTGACGTTGAAACCAGTGCATTGCTCATTGTTCGAATGGCCTCCAGGGTTTTAGCTACGGTTGATTTTAGCACTCGCGGGATAAGAGTGCTAATCGCCGTGAAAGTTCCATTTTTTCCATCACGATAAGCAGATTTTTTGGAATCAGGCGCAGACCTGGTTACGGCCCTGGGCCTTGGCGGCATACAGGGCGCGATCGGCATTTCCGATCAGTTGGGTCAGCGTCATGCCGGGATTTGCCTGGTTGGTATCCAGTCCTATGCTGACCGTAATGGGGACATTAGCCGGGCGCAGTGCCTCAATGCTGATGCGCAACTGTTCTGCGCAGGTATGTGCATCCCTGGCGGCGCACCGTGGCACCAGCAGGGCAAATTCCTCGCCACCGAAGCGTACAGGCAAGGCATTGTCCGGTAGCAGGTCCAGCAGTAGTTTACCAAGTGCTTCAAGTACGCGATCGCCGGTAATATGCCCGAATTTGTCGTTAATTTTCTTGAAATGGTCGATATCCAGCAAAACTGCTGCTACCGGGTGGTTGTGTCGGTTGGTGACGAAGTGCTCGCCATGATCAAGTAGATAGCGTCGGTTGTACACCCGGGTAAGGCTGTCAGTGATGGCCAGCTTGTGCATTTCGTCGGTCTGCCGTTTCAGGGCAGCGAATTGCTGACGGATAGTCAGCAGTGAGCGAATACGTGCCAGTAGCACTTCTTCCACAATCGGCTTGGAGACGAAATCATTGGCGCCTGCATGAAAAACCTCAACCTGTTTTTCACCGGATTCGGAACCCGTCAGTACCAGTACTGGCATTTCCTGTTGAGAATAATGGAAGCGCGTGCGAATGGCATGCAGGAGGTCTCCGCCGGTCAGGCGCCCCTGCAGGTAGAAGTCAGTGATGACAATATCGAAATATTCGTCTTCACGTACGCCCCCGGGCGATGTGTCACGCAGCAGCTGGATAGCTTCCTCGGCGTGCGTGGTATGCGTCACCTGCAAGCCATGGCGTTCCATCAGGCTGAGCATGACGGTTGCAGTCAGTTGGCTGTCCTCTACGTACAGGATACGTCCAACCAGGCCAGAGTGACGCAAGGTGAACTCCATGATGAAGGATGCAAACGCATGGTAGCCCAGTGATTTGTCAAAATAATCGGTAACGCCGGCGGCGAAGCCTTCACGAAGCAGGCGGGTGTCAGCATCGCCTGATACCACGATGGTTGGTGTGTAGTGGTGAAATTTTGAGGCGCGCACATAGCGGCATAGCTCAATGCCATCTTTGTCAGGCAGCATGAGTGCTGTAGTAATCAGATCGAAATGACTGCGTTCCAGCCAGGCGCAGGCTTCCTGCACCGTGCCACAGGTGGTTATTTTGGTGTCTGGCATTTCTTCATTGAAAATACGGGTGATAATGGTGCGGGCAACTTCCGAACCATCTACCACCAGAATGCGATTTAGTTTTCGGGGCATGGAGAAGGCCTGTTTTTCAGATTTTTGTTATTGGGCGTATTATTCCTGCATCCACTCTTATCGGGTTCTTGATCCGGAAACTTGAGCAAATATCTGAAAAAAAAGCGGGTCTTGCCTGGTCGGTGCTATTGAGGTTCGATTGCCGAAAGATGGCGCCCTACAGCGATCCATGCCCCTGCCAGGCCGAGTAAGGAACCTCCAGTCAGCAGGTAGAAAAGTTCACCGGAGGTCAGGATTTCCAGGCTGAAGCTGCTCTGGTACAGCCCGGCCAGACGCCGAACCGGGTCAAGGAGTTGAAGCAGTGCAACTTCAACCATCAGTGCGCCCACCAGTGCGCCGAATATGCCATACCAAAGGCCGGCATAGAGAAAAGGTCGACGGATGAAGCCATCGGTGGCGCCGATAAGTTTGGTGATTTCGATTTCTTCGCGGCGGCTCTGTATTTCAAGGCGGATAGTGTTGCCGATGATAAGCAGAACCGCGAGCCCCAGCAGTGCTGCCATGACCCTGATAGTGCGCTGAACAATCTCCATGATGGTATTGAAGCGCTTGACCCATTGCAGGTCCAGCTGAGCCAGTTCCACTTCAGGCAATGCACGTAACTTTTCTGTAAGCGATTCTGCTGCAACCGCAGTTGCATGTCCCGAGGCCGGTTTGATTGCCAGCACTGCCGGTAGCGGGTTGTCATCGAGCAGATCCAGCGCCTGTCCGAAGCCGGAAAGCTCGCGGAATTCCGCCAGTGCCTGTTCTGGTGTGATCAGCTGCAGTGAATCGATTTCTGGCCACTGTGCGAGCCTGCCCTTCAATGTGCGCGCCTGTTCAAGCGACACGGATTTGCGGAGAAACACGGACAGGTTTGCACCGCCATCCCATTGTGCCCCGAGTTTTTGCAGGTTACCGGTGAGCAGATAGAGGCCGGACGGCAGCGCCAGTGCGATACCGATAACGGCAATCGTCATCAACGATGCCAGTGGTGTGCGATACAGGCGCCCGAGACTGTTCAGTGCCACCTGGATATGCCGCACGAAATAGTTATGGATGGGTTGAGGCAGTCTCATGCCATGGCGACCTCACCGCTGTTAAGGAGTTGCCCGTGTTCAAGGTGCAGCCGCTCATAGGGCATGCGCGATATCAGGTCGAGGTCGTGGCTGGCAATCAGGACTGTGACGCCAACCTGGTTGAACTGCTCAAACAGATGCATGATATCGCGCGAGAGGTCAGGATCCAGGTTGCCGGTAGGCTCATCGGCCAGCAGCAGTTTGGGTTTGTTGACGACTGCGCGGGCAATGCCCACACGCTGCTGTTCACCCCCGGAGAGGGTGATGGGAAAAGCACGTTCATGGCCCAGTAAACCCACCTTGTCGAGTGCGGCGCGTACACGCCTGCCGATTTCCTGGTGGCGGTGGCCGGCAATGACCAGTGGCAAGGCAACATTGTCGAACACCGTGCGATCGAATAGCAGACGATGGTTCTGGAAAATCATGCCAATCTTGCGTCGCACCATTGGTATGCGCCGTTTAGGTGCGCGCGACAGGTTTTCGCCATCGAGAAAAAGCTGGCCGCGTGTGGTGCGTTCGAGCAGGGCAATCAGTTTCAGCAGGGTACTCTTGCCTGCACCTGAATGCCCGGTCAGAAAAGCCATGCTCCCGGCGGGCATGTGCAGGTTGACGGCGTGCAAGGCGTCTTTGCCGCCGGGGTAGCGTTTACTGACGTTATCGAAGCGAATCATGTCGGTAGCGGGTGGTTTGTGGCAGGTGCGATGTTTCAGTCGCGGTCAAACAGGGCATTGACAAATTCCCGGGCGTTGAAAGGGCGCAGATCCTCAATACTCTCCCCGACGCCGATAAACCGGATCGGGATGCCCAGCTGCTTGGCAATCGCGAATATGATACCGCCCCTGGCCGTGCCGTCGAGCTTGGTCAGGGTGATCCCGGTAAGGTTCATGGCCTGGTTGAATTCACGCGCCTGGTTAAGTGCATTCTGTCCGGTACCTGCATCAACGACCAGCATGACTTCGTGTGGTGCGGCCTGGTCGAGCTTGCCGAGTACCCGCTGGATTTTTTTCAGTTCTTCCATCAGGTTGGACTGGGTGTGCAGGCGGCCGGCGGTATCGGCAATCAGCACGTCAACATGACGTGCCTGTGCGGCCTGCAGCGCATCGAAAATAACAGAGGCCGAGTCGGACCCTTGCTGCTGGGCGATGACCGGTACATCGTTGCGCTCTCCCCAGGTCTGTAACTGCTCTACGGCCGCGGCACGGAACGTGTCGCCGGCCGCAAGCATTACAGAACGACCTTCATCCTTGAGTCGTCTGGCGATTTTGCCAATGGTCGTTGTTTTGCCAGCACCGTTAATGCCAACCATCAACAGTACGAAGGGTTGATCCGATTCAGGAATTTCAAGCGGGGCTTCAACCGGCGTGAGCATGGCGGTCATGTCTTCCTGCAGCGCCGACATCAGTGCGTCGGCATCAGCCAGTTGTTTGCGCGCGACCCGGTGCGTCAGGTCGTCGATAATCGCCTGGGTGGCCTCAACACCGACATCTGCCGTCAGGAGCCGGGTTTCCAGGTCTTCGAGAAGTTCATCATCGATCTGTTTATGGCCCAGGACCAGGCTGGCGATACCTTCAGTGAGGCCGCCGCGGGTTTTCGACAGGCCGGCTTTCAGGCGACCGAACAAACCGGGCTTGCTGGCCTGTTCCTGTGCCGTGTCGGCGTTGTTGTCAGACGTTGAAGATTTGTTTTTGCCGAAACCAAACATCGTTTTTGCTGTCCACTTGGGTCTGTGTATCCTATCATTCCCCCTCATTTACGGATAGGACGAAAAAGGAGTCAAAGATGCGAGGATTACTCGCGCTCGTTCTCGGTCTGGGCATCAGCCTGGCCCAGGCCGCCCCGGCGGTGCATGAATACATGCTCGACAACGGTCTCAAGCTGATCGTGAAAGAGGATCACCGGGCACCGGTTATGGTGTCGCAGGTGTGGTACAAGGTGGGTTCCAGCTATGAACATGACGGGATCACCGGAGTATCGCACGTGCTGGAGCATATGATGTTCAAGGGTACAAAGGCGCACCCGGCCGGTGAATTCTCACGCATTATTTCGGAAAATGGCGGGCGTGAGAATGCGTTTACCAGCCAGGATTACACGGCATACTTCCAGACCATGGAGAAAAGCCGGCTGAAAACCAGTTTTGAGCTGGAGGCCGATCGCATGCGCAATCTGACATTGCCCGAGGAAGAGTTTCTCAAGGAAGTTCGGGTGGTGATGGAAGAGCGTCGTATGCGCACCGAGGATAATCCTCAATCACTGACCTGGGAACAGTTCAACGCGACGGCCTATGTCAGCAGCCCCTACCGTATCCCGGTGATCGGCTGGATGGATGATCTTGAATCAATGCAAATTGATGACCTGCGTGACTGGTACCGGCAATGGTATGCGCCCAACAATGCAACCGTGGTTGTCGCAGGCGATGTCAACCCGGATGCAGTACTGGAACTGGCGCGCCGTTATTTCGGGCCGCTGAAGCCGAGTGATATCAAGCCTGTCAAACCACGCAGGGAAATTGAGCAGCTGGGTATCAAACGCCTGCAGGTAAAGGCACCGGCCGAGTTGCCCTATCTTATGATGGGATACAAGGCGCCGGTGGTGCTGACGGCTGACAAGTCAATGGAGTGGGAGCCTTATGCACTGGAAGTGCTGGCAGGTGTACTGGACGGTGGGAGTGGAGCGCGGCTGGCCAGTGAGCTGGTGCGTGGCAAATCCATTGCCGCCAGTGCCAGTGCCAGTTATGACGCTCACGACCGCTTGCAGAGTCTGTTCCTGCTGTCCGGAACACCTTCGCGCGGGCATTCGGCCAGAGAGCTGGAGACAGCGTTGCGCGAGCAACTGCAGAAGCTCAAGGAAGAACCCGTCGGGAAACAGGAGCTGGACCGGGTCAAGGCACAGATCCGTGCACAGAAGGTCTACGAGCAGGATTCGATTTTCTACCAGGCCATGCAGATAGGCATACTGGAAACGGTGGGTCTGGGCTGGCGTGAAGCCGGGCACTATCACAGGCAGATTCAGGCCGTCACCCCGGAACAGGTGATGGCAGTAGCGAAAAAGTACCTGATCGATGATCACCTGACGGTCGCCGAGCTGGTACCCCAGCCCATCGATCCCGATCACCCGCCACGCCGCGGAGGGAGTGGCCATGTACGCTAGACCGCGATCTCTACAAGGAAGCGTTATGCAGAAGCTCTTAACAGTTGCGCTTGCAACGATACTCACTGCCTTGACAAGTGCCGCACAGGCACTCCCCGATATAAAAAGCTGGCACACAAGCAGGGGCGCGAAAGTACTGTTTGTCGCTGCGCCTGAATTGCCTATGGTAGACGTGCGGCTGGTATTTGATGCCGGAAGTTCACGTGATGGCAAGCAGCCGGGGGTTGCGAAACTGACCAGTGCGTTGCTGGACCAGGGCGCAGGTGGATTGAGCGCTGATGAGATCGCACGCGGTCTCGAGCAACGTGGCGCGGAACTGGGAGGGGGCTCGATGCGCGATATGGCGTGGGTATCATTGCGCAGCCTGGTCGATCCCGGCTTACTTGAGCCTTCACTGGAGTTGTTTGGCAAGGTACTGGCAAAGCCGGATTTCCCTGCGGAAGATTTCGCCCGCCAGCAGAAGCAGATGTTGATCGGTCTGCAATACGAGAAACAGAAGCCGGCGGCGATTGCCAAAAAAAACTTCTATAGAAAATTATATGGTGAGCACCCCTATGCAAGCCATCCTGCAGGTACGGAAGACAGCGTGAAAGCGCTGGATGTGGTGGATCTGCAGGCCTTCTACAAACACTACTATGTTGCACGCAATGCGACGGTTGTTATTGTTGGCTCGCTCGATGAATCGCAGGCACGCAAGATTGCAGCGCGACTTGCAGACAGCCTGCCGGAAGGGAGCAAACCGCCACCGTTACCCCCGGTGACGGAGCCCGTCAAAGGCAGTGAGGTGTTAATCGAGCACCCGTCCAGCCAGAGTCACGTGTTGATGGGGCAGCCGGGGTTGCGCCGAAAGGACCCGGACTATTTTCCGTTGTATGTCGGTAATCACATTCTTGGCGGTAGTGGCCTGGTGTCACGTATCAGCGAAGAGATTCGTGAAAAACGCGGTCTTGCGTACAGTGCCTACAGCTATTTTATCCCGATGAAGAAGAAGGGTCCGTATCAGCTGGGCTTTCAGACACGTAATGACCAGCGCGAGGAAGCATTGCAGGTATTACGTGATACCTTGTCCGGTTTTATCGCGTCGGGGCCGACCGGCAAGGAACTTGCGGCAGCAAAGAGCAATATTGTCAGTGGTTTCCCGCTGCGTGTCGCCAGCAATAGCAAGATCTCTGAATATCTCGCCGTGATAGGGTTTTACGACCTGCCGCTGAATTATCTGAATACCTTTACCGCACATGTCGAGGCAGTCACGGTCGAGCAGATTCTCGATGCCTGGAAACGGCGTATTCACCCGGAGAAAATGGTAACGGTCATTGTCGGTGGCCGTCCCGAGGCGGCCAGGCCCTCACAGTAGGCCAGGGATTACGAGATTGTAACGGAATCCCTGACGACAGATTAAGCCGTCTTGCAATGAAATGCCTCTCGCGAGCCACTAATCTGGCGACTCTCTGGCTTTAAGCCGCCAGTATTCATAATTCTTTCATTCTCAGGAGGAGAATATGGAAAAGCACAAGGGATGTGCGGTCGCCTTACCGGTAGTTCTTTGGATGGGTTTCGTAATGCCGGCAAATGCGGCATTGGTAATATCGGAGATCTTCTACGATGCCAGTGGGCCGGATGCGGGTAATGTCTTTGTAGAACTGTTCGGCTCACCGGGTGAGAGTCTGGATGGCCTGGTGCTGGAAGGTGTCAACGGTAGCAATGGTTCGGTCTATCAGAGCATCAACCTGGCTGGCCTGGTACCCTCCGATGGTGTTTTCGTGATTGGCGATGATAACGGCGGTACGACGTCTGTCGCCAATGCGGATTTTATAGCCGCTGCTGATTTCCAGAATGGTCCTGACTCGGTCGTATTACGCAATGGCGATACCGTGCTGGATGCTGTTGGATACGGTATTTTCTCGGCTACAGATTTTTTTGCCGGAGAGGGTGCGTCTGCACCTGATCCTGCTGCAGGCTTCAGTATTGCGCGGCTGGCACTGGCGCTGGACAGCAATGATAATAGCGTTGATTTTTCGGTGTTTGAATTTCCTACTCCCGGTATTGTGGCTTCAGTTGCCGCTGTGCCGACCCCCCCTGCCCTGTTACTGTTTTCGTCCGGATTGATCGGGCTGGCGCGTCTGGCGCGTGGTACTCGTAAAAGCAGTTGACCGGGCAAGCCGTGCTGCGCAACCATGCGCGGCATGGCAAGTTCTGCAAACCAGGTTAGAATCATTGCCGGCCGCTGGCGCGGTCGCAAACTGACGTTTCCTGACGCAGAAGGATTGAGGCCCTCGTCTGACCGTGTTCGTGAAACCCTGTTTAACTGGTTGTCAGGGCTGGCACCGGGCGCTTGTTGCCTGGATATGTTTGCAGGCAGTGGCGCGTTAGGTTTCGAGGCAGCTTCAAGAGGTGCGGACTGTGTTGTTTTGCTTGAGCGAAATCCTGCAGTTGCAGAAGCGTTACAGGCGAGTCGTGATCAACTTGATGGAGTCAACATCGAGGTTCACTGCACTGATGCCTTACGCTGGGTTCAAAGTTGTAACGCCTCGTTCGATCTGGTGTTTCTCGATCCGCCTTTTTCCGATAGCCGGTTATTGGCGAACAGTGTGGCTGCTCTGGTGGCCGGTCACTGCGTAAAACCGGGAGCGCGTATCTACCTGGAGTTACCGAAACAGACACAGTTACCCGCTCTCCCCGAAGACTGGATACAGGAAAAAGCGAAGGTGGCCGGGGATGTGGGGTACTACCTGTACCGTCGAAAGCATGATGCCCGTGATTAAAATCAATCGGCGGTGGTTGTGTGCAGGTTCGGTTATGCGTAGATTGCCGGGACGGATTCATTGACAGCTGCCGCCACAGGATCAATATGCAAATAGCCGTTTATCCCGGAACGTTTGACCCGATCACCAATGGCCACAGCGACCTGATTGAACGTGCAGCTCGCCGCTTCGGTCGTGTGATCGTCGCCATCCACGAAAACAGTGGCAAGTTGCCGGCGCTCGACTGGGAGGAGCGCATCACGCTGGCGCGCTCGGTGCTCAAGGAGCACGACAACGTGATTGTCGAGGGGTTCAGTGGTTTGCTGGTGGAATTTGTTCGTGAACAGGGTGCAGGCGTGATCCTGCGCGGGCTGCGTGCTGTCTCGGATTTCGAGTATGAGTTCCAGCTGGCCAGCATGAACCGGCAGCTGGCGCCGGAGATCGAGACCCTGTTCATGACGCCGGACGAGCACTATGCCTATGTTTCGTCGAGTCTTGTGCGCGAAATTGCAGCCCTGGGCGGTGACGTTACCCCCTTTGTTCATGCGGAAGTTGTGGCTGCATTGAAGCGGCGATTGGGATAATATTAAATAATCCTTATATTGTGCGCCGTTTTCCCTGGAGGTCACCATGGCTTTGATGATTACTGATGAATGCATCAACTGTGATGTGTGTGAACCTGAATGCCCGAATGGTGCCATCAGCCAGGGTGACGAGATTTACGTGATTGACCCGGCGTTGTGTACCGAGTGTGTCGGACATTACGAGACCTCGCAGTGTGTAGAAGTCTGCCCGGTTGACTGTATTCCGTTCAACCCCGATGTCGAGGAAACCCGTGATGAGCTGATGGAAAAGTACCGTCGCCTGACCGGGGAAACGGCCTGATGGCAGTAACGTTGGTCAAGAAGTTCCGCAGGCTCCTTGATGGAGCCTTTTTTATGCCTGCTACTGACATTCCGGCTAAAAGCCGGCGCATATGGCCCTGTGCACTGGTTGGATTGCTCCTGCCGATGGCGGCGCTGGCTGTAGATGGACAAGCGCCGCCACGCCCGGACAGCCAGGCGATAGCCTCGGCGCACCCGCTTGCAACGCAGGCGGGTATGCAGATCCTGGAAGCCGGCGGTAACGCTTTCGATGCGGCCGTGGCAGTAACAGCGGCACTGGCTGTAGTTGAACCCTACAGCTCGGGTATCGGTGGCGGCGGATTCTGGTTGCTGCACCGGGCCAGTGACGGCAAACAGGTGATGCTGGACGGGCGTGAGCAGGCACCACAGGCGGCGCACCGTGATCTGTACCTGGACAAGCAGGATAATGTCGTACCGGGGCTGTCGATGGATGGCGCGCTGGCGGCCGGTATCCCCGGTGAGCCGGCGGCACTTGTACGACTGGCCAAAGATTACGGCCGATTACCGTTGAAGCAAACGCTGGCGCCGGCGATACGCCTTGCGCAGGACGGATTTCCGGTGGATAGCCATTACCGGGCCATGGCGCGCTTCCGTGTTGAGGCTCTGCGCAAGTCCCCCGCTGCTGCAGGACGCTTTCTCGAAAATGGTGAGGTGCCTGCCGAGGGTGTCCTGATTCGACAGCCCGGACTGGCGGAGACCCTGCGTGCACTGGTTGACCGTGGCAGAGCGGGTTTTTACACGGGCAAGGTTGCGGAGCGTCTGGTCGAGGGTGTCCGCAAGGCGGGTGGTATCTGGACGCTGGATGATCTGGCGCAGTACCGCGTTATCGAGCGCGAACCGGTCAGCTTTCAGTACCAGGGCCGGCGTATTGTTTCTGCCGCACTACCGTCTTCCGGCGGCGTCGGGCTGGCGACCATGCTGAATATTCTGGCCACTTATCCCCTTGAACAGACAGAACCTGCACAACGCATTCACCTTGTGGTTGAAGCCATGCGACGTGCCTATCGTGATCGAGCCCAATACCTTGGCGACCCCGATTTTGTCGAGGCCCCGGTGCCGCTGCTGATGGACATGCGCTATGCCGACGGTCTGCGCGCTTCGATTCATCCGCAACGTGCAACCCCAAGCCGGCTGTTACCCGGTGTGGCGAGTCTTTCGAAGGGAACTGATACCACGCATTTCTCCGTGCTGGATCGTGAAGGTAATCGGGTTGCCGCCACCTTGAGTATCAATTACCCGTTCGGGGCAGCCTTTGTTGTGCCGGGCACCGGTGTGCTGTTGAACGATGAAATGGATGACTTCTCCGCCAAGCCGGGTGTCCCCAATGCCTACGGGCTGGTGGGCGCAGAGGCCAATGCCATTGCTCCCGGCAAACGGCCGCTGTCGAGTATGACGCCGACGTTTGTCGAGTCGGAACAGGGTGTGGCCATACTGGGTACGCCGGGTGGCAGTCGTATTATCACCATGCTGTTGCTCGCCATTCTGGATATGCATGGCGGTCACGGTCCGGCTTCCTGGGTTGCGCTGCCGCGTTACCACCATCAGTACCTGCCGGATGTTATTCAGTTTGAGCCGGGCGCATTATCTCCCCGCATACAACAGACACTAAAGGAACAGGGGCATCTGCTGAAACCGCTGGATTCGACCTGGGGTAATATGCAGGCAGTGTATTTCGACTACGCCAGCGGCAAGGTGGAGGCGGCTTCCGACCCGCGCGGCGGCGGGCTCGCCAGTGTACGCTAGGATTTTCCTGCCTAATGCTGGCAGCGCGGGCAATAAAACGTTGATCGCTGACTGCTGCGGGTTTCGCGTATGGGCGTACCGCAACGCGGGCAAGGGTCGGATGTTCTGCCGTATACATCCAGCGATTGCTGGAAATACCCCGGCTTTCCCTCACTGTTGAGGAAGTCCCTCAGCGTCGTTCCTCCCTGGAGAATGGCTGCGCGTAGAACAGCCTGTATTGCATCGGCCAGCAAAACATGACGCGCCCGGCTGATACGCCCCGCTGCGCGAAGCGGATGAATGCCTGCCATAAACAGGGCTTCATTGGCATAGATATTACCTACGCCCGCAACCGTGTGACTGTCCATAATAAACGACTTGATAGCCAGTTTGCGCCCACGTGATTTGTTAAACAGGTAATCGCCGTTGAAGTCATCGGCGAGTGGTTCAGGTCCCAGTGAGGTCAGTAACGGGTGGCGGTCAATCGACTGTTCGCACCACAGCCAGGCACCGAAGCGTCGTGGGTCGGTATAGCGTAGTAACTTGCCATTACCGTAGAGCAGGTCGATATGATCATGTTTGTCCGGGGCCAGGGTGTCGTCAACGATACGGAGACTGCCGGACATGCCAAGGTGAATGATCAGCGTACCCCGTGAAGTTTCGATTAACAGGTATTTTGCGCGTCGTGTTACCCGTCTTATTTGTGCACCGGTAATATTGTGCGCCAGTGTGTCGGGTACCGGCCAGCGTAGCTGTTTCTGACGCACGACAAGGCCGCGCACGCGCTTTCCCGTCAGGTGAGGTTCAATTCCCCGGCACGTGGTTTCAACTTCAGGCAGTTCCGGCATGCTATGTCAGTCTTGATGGAGCATCGTTTTGGCAGGCAGGACTACGGTGGCCCACCCGCCAGGGCAGGTTCAAGCAGGCGCGCTGCAATGTCGCCCATACGGTATTCGATACCAAAAGCCGGCCGGGCAAGTACCAGCTCGGGCTTGCGTGAAGTAATAACCAGTTCGACGGGCTGCTGTTGTTCGGCGAGCCGGATAGTAAGGCGCTCTCCCTGCGGCTGGCTATCAGCCTCCCGTACATTAATGGCGGTTGCCGCCTGCCAGCTATCGATAAACTGCTGCACATCATCACCGGAAATATCGCGAGTTGGTGAAAGTAACCAGCCTGAGTCCCCCTTTTCCAGTGTTAAACCCGGAAGTGTCAGCGACGTGATGTGAGTGTGTTGAGGCAGTATTTTCCGTCGTACAAACTGGGTATAGCCTGCTTCAACCCTGTACAGGTAAAGATCGGGCACCAGCTTGACCTGATCGCCAACCCGCAGGTAACGCTGGTTCTCCAGTGCGTCGATGCCACCAAAGTCGATACGTGTCTGGTTGAGTGTCAGGCTGGCGCGTGGAGGATCCAGCTCGAGCTGACCAAGATTCATATCACTGACCGGGTAACTGCGTGTAACAGTTTGTTCTGCCAGTCGTGTCAGTGCATTCACCTGAAAGGTCTCTGCGGGCAGCCGGGGTTCACGCATAATCCACCAGAATCCGTCTTTGTCCTTTTCCAGCAGCAGCTCATCGCGCAACGGGCGCGTAACGCTGACCCGTTCTATGTCACTGGTATTTAGAGGTATCACCGTCTCCACGTCGGCTTCTTCAATTCCGGGTTCGTAACGTGCGATCAGTATAAGGATCACAATGGTAGTGAAAAGCAGGATGTTGGTCAGCCAGCGTGATTTCATATCGGGTTCCGTTTTAGCGGTTACGGCGTCGCCACCAGATGCCAACACCGGCCGACAGTAGCGCCAAAGGCAGGACAAACAGGAAACCGAAGCCGATAAGCGCCTGTGCAAACTTGCCGAGCTCCAGGTTGACATCACTGGCCGTGCGCGCGGTGATGGCGATGAACCGGTCGTCGTGGTTAAGCCAGTTGAACAGGGCCAGTCCAAGGTCGATATTGCCGGCATTCCCCAGGTAGGTGTTGGAGATAAAATCGCTGTCACAAATAACCCCGGCACGCTGCTGATCAAGCTGATCTTCATCACCTCGTTCACGGGTAAAGATATAGCCGATATCGAGTGGTCCCATGCGCTCGTCACTGTCCTGGTCAAAACGGATGGTTCCACTGATCGGGCCGATTTCAGTCCATGCGCGATCAAGCGTGGTCAACAGGGGTTGTGCTTCCCAGTCCGGCGGTGCTGTTACGTCAATCGCGCAGGCCTGCGGGAATAGCGTGATTCTTCCTTCTATGCCACGTGTAATTTCGTGCATGGGATAATCGGGGATGATGGCGAATGCCGGGTTATCGATACCGAACAGTTGCGTGGTAGGGTCTACCACGGTGCCCGGCAGGAGCTCAATACCGAGTGTTTCCGCGACCGGTTCCAGACCGGCCAGGCCGCCGGGTTCGACCAGCCACAGCAGGTTACCACCTTGTCGGAGATATCGGTTGATGAGCTGTACTTCACCGGACAACAGTGGTGTGCGCGGGTCTGCTATTACCAGCAGGCTGGTGTCGCCGGGTATTGCAGGCGTTTCTGCGAGCATCAGTGTTTCGACATGGATGCCTTTGTCGGAAAGCAGTTTGCCAAACTGTCCGAAGTCGTGGTTGGCCTGTCCGAGCGGGTTGCGTTCACCGTGTCCGGTCAGAAAGACCACCTTGCGTGCACTGGGTCGTGCAATACGCAGCAGGGCATTGGTCAGGCTCTGCTCTGACAGGTCCTGTATCTTGTCGCTGCGGCCGTTGTAGGCAACCAGTAATTCACCATCCAGTGTAATACCCATTTCACGGACACGTTCCGGCTCCGCATCCGGGTTGACAAAGTGCAGTTCAACATCGGGCTTGTGACGCTGATAACGTGCCACAAGATCATGAATATGCTCGCGCAGTTCGGGGTTGTCGCGTGCGAATGCCGTAATATGAACCGGTCCTTCCATTTCCTCGAGTAACTTGCGGCTGTCAACTGACAGGCTGTTGCGGCCGCCGCTGGTCCAGTCGGCCTCGATATTATAGCGTGTGCTCAGCCAGCCAAGCAGTCCGGCCATGGTCAGAAGCCCGACAAGAAAAATCAGGTTCTGTAACTGCAGCTGACGGCGGGATGATCGGGTCACTTTCATGGGGTTATCCGGTCAGGCGTTTCTGATCCAGTCGGCGAATGCCAAGAATCAGGAACACGCTGATTAACAGCAGGTAGTAGACCAGGTCGCGGGTGCTGAAGATGCCCTTCAGGAATGCATTGAAGTGTGTCTTCAGTGACAGGTACTGGAAAAGTCCGGAAATATTCTCGCTGGCGCTGCTGTTCCAGTCAATGATCCATAGCAACATCAACAGGCCCAGTGTACTGATGGCCGCAACGACCGGTTGCTCGGTCAGCGAAGACAAAAACAGCCCAATGGCGGCAAAGGCACTGGAGAGCAGTGCAAGCCCAAGCAGTCCCGACAAAAGTTTGCCGGCATCAAGTGTTGTGCCCGAATACAGCGACAGCGGCATGGCCATGAGCATCAGTAGCAGAATAAAGAAGAACAGGGTGATGCCAAGGAATTTTCCCAGCACGATCTCACGAATCGATACGGGTGCTGACAGTAGTAGTGTCAGCGTACGGTTGCGCTGTTCTTCACTGATGCTGCGCATGGTGATGGCAGGCGAAATCAGCAGCAGCAGGAAGCCAACAGTCTGAAATAATGGCGCTACCACGAGGTCGGTGACCCCTGGCGCGCCCTCGATGCCAGCCAGCCGGGGTTGCCATGTCGACATATAAGTATCCAGTTGTGACAGGAACAGAAAGGCGATCACAAGTTGCAATACCGCGAGTATCGCCCAGGCCAGTGGTGACAGAAACAGGTTTTTCAGTTCTCGTATTGCAATGGTGAGTATCATCAGGCGGCATCCCCTGTTGCCTGAGGGCCATCATGGCAGGTCAGTTCCACGAACACCTGTTCGAGCGTCTGCCGGTCCAGTGCAAGTTCAACCAGTCCCAGGCCATGGTCTGCAATGCTGGCAGCAATACCTCCGGCAGGATTTTCACCCCTGAAGTGCAGTTTTGCGCGACAAGGGCCGAGTCGTTCGCTGCGGTCTGCGCCGGGAAGGTTTTCCAGTATTTCATCTGACAGAGGTTCGCGGGTTTCCAGTACCAGTACGTGGCTGACAAGTTGTTTTTCGATTTCCTGCATGCTTTGCGAGAAGACCAGTCGGCCTTCATTAATAATCTGCACGCGTGTGCAGGTGGCCTGAACCTCCGGCAGAATGTGTGTGGAGAGGATGATGCCATGAGTTTCTCCCAGTTCCCGGATCAGGTTACGGATTTCGCGGATCTGGTTGGGGTCAAGGCCAACTGTCGGCTCGTCAAGAATCACTACAGCCGGATTGTGTAATATGGCCTGGGCAATACCGACACGCTGCTGGTAGCCCTTGGAGAGGTTGCCGATCAGGCGGCGGTTGACTGCCAGCAGACCACAGCGGCGCTTGGCGTGGTTTATGGCCTGGCCGCGTTTTCCCGTGCTGACGCGGTGCAGCCGTGCGCAGTAGTCGAGGTATTCATCCACTGTCAGGTCCCGGTAGACCGGCGGTTGTTCGGGCAGGTAGCCAATATCAGACTTGGCCTGCCTGGGCCGGTCGAGCATATCGATGCCGTTGATCTCTATGCGCCCTTCGCTGGGTGCGAGGTTGCCGGTAATCATCTGCATGGTCGTCGACTTGCCAGCGCCGTTGGGGCCAAGAAAACCCAGCACCTCGCCCGGTGATAACGTAAAGTCGATATGGTCGACCGCCAGCTGGTGTCCGTAGTAACGTGACAGCTGTTCGACGCTAATCAGGATTTTTGAGTCCATGTGCTTTATGATAGGTTCCATAGTGTCATTTCCGCGCCCGAACGGGAGCATAACTTAAACGATTGCGGATTTGGATAGTCCTTTTTATGCCAGCGCGAAAACCGGAAACGCCATTATGTGACCAGTTCGGCTTCGACGTCGACTGGCGTCGTGCGCAGCTGGCGCTTATCGGGCTGCAGGAAGAGTCGCGCGATACAGTCCGCCAGTTGCACCGGTGCGTGTTGACAGATGATGCTTCGCAACGAATCGTCAATGGCTTCTATGAGCAGCTGTTGCACGATTCACGAGCAAAATCCCTGCTGGAAAGTTACGATATTGATCGCCTGAAGTTGACGCAGGTGGCCTATCTCACAGATTTTGGTGTGGACTTCCGGGATGCGGGCTACTTCGAGACACGCGCCCGGGTCGGTATTGCTCATGCCCGCGTGGGACTGCCACTGGCATTGTACCTGTCAGCTTTTGGCGTTATGCAGACACTGATACTGGAGATGCTGACCGAGTGCGTCAGTGATATGGCTGAACACCAGCTGCTCAGCCGCCTGGTACTGAAACTGACCACCCTCGATATAGCCGTTGCCACCGAGGTTTATCACAGGAGCAGCGTTCTGGAGCTGGACCGCTCGGTCAAACACCTGCGGCTCGAACAGAGCCTGCTGCGTACGCAGTTGCAACAGGATGCCCTCACCGGAGTATCCAGCCGTACCAGCCTGCTGGATGCGCTGGAGGCGGCCATCAGCCGTTCTACCAAGACGGGCCAGCCGTTGTGCATCATTATGGCTGATCTGGACCACTTCAAAGCGGTAAACGACCGCTACGGACACATGGTGGGTGACAAGGTGCTGACTGAAGTCGGTGCGCGTATTCGTGCAGCATTGCGCGAGTTTGATCTTGTTGGCCGCTACGGGGGTGAGGAATTTGTTATTGTGCTTGAAAACACCTCCCGCCACACAGCCTTGCAGGTGGCCGAGCGTATTCGCCAGCGTATTGCCGGCCAGCCAATCAAAACCGGAAGCCACCAGCTTGATATTACCATTAGCCAGGGTCTGGCCCTGCGCGTCGAGGGTGATGACTCACAAAGTTTGCTACAGCGCGCCGATGATGCCATGTACAAAGCCAAGCGCGCAGGCCGAAATTGTGTCGCAGAAGCCGATTAGCCGCCTTCATGCTGCTGGGGGTTGATACAGGTGGCACCTTCACTGATTTTGTCTGTTTTGATGGTTGCCGGCTTCGTACCCACAAGGTGTTGTCGACACCCGATGCACCCGAGCGCGCTGTCCTGCAAGGTATTCAGGCACTGGGTCTGCAAGGCGAGACCTTTTACCTCGTTCACGGGTCGACGGTTGCCACCAATGCGGCACTCGAAGGCAAGGGCGTAAGCACCGTATATATCACCAACCGTGGACTTGCCGATGTCCTGACCATCGGTCGACAGGCACGCGATGCACTCTACTGTTTGCAGCCACAACCGCAACCCCCGCCGGTACCGGCAGCGATGTGCCTGGAAACGGGTGGCAGGCTGGGTGCGGATGGCTGAGTGGTTGAATCACTTGATGAAGCGGAATGTGCGGCGCTGGCCCAACGTGTAAGCGAAATGCAGCCTCAGGCTGTTGCGATCAACCTGCTGTTTTCCTGGCTGGACGATCGCTACGAACAGATGATCCGCCGTGCCTTGCCGGATGATCTGTTTGTTGCCTGTTCTGCAGACATTTTGCCGGAGATGCGTGAGTATGAGCGTGGTATGGCAACCTGGCTGAACGCCTGGCTTGGGCCGAAGGTGCAGGGCTACCTGCAGCGTCTGCAGCAAGCCGTGCAGCCTGCTCCGGTCCATGTCATGCAAAGCTCGGGGCTTACAATTCGCGCGGACCACGCTGCACAGCGGGCGGTGAATCTGTTGTTGTCCGGCCCGGCCGGGGGGCTGATGGGTGCGCGGCATGTAGCGGCAAGGCATAACATTACGCGTCTTCTGACCTTTGATATGGGAGGTACGTCGACAGATGTGGCGCTCATTGACGGGCAGATCAGCCTGACCTCGCAAGGGCGGATCGGACCTTACCCGGTCGCGGTGCCAATGGTGGATATGCATACCATCGGTGCAGGTGGGGGGTCGATTGCGCGAGTGGACAGCGGCGGTATGCTGGCCGTTGGGCCCGAGTCATCCGGTGCTGATCCCGGCCCCGCCTGTTATGCACAGGGTGGGCAGCTGGCCACCGTAACTGATGCAAACCTGGTGCTTGGCCGCTTGCGCCCGGGGGTGTTTCTCGGCGGTGATATGTCACTCGATGTTGATGCGGCGCAACAGGTTATTTCAACGCTGGCGCTAAAAATGGGTCTATCAGTACGGGATGCGGCGCAGGGTGTTATCGCACTTGCCAATGAGCACATGGCGCAGGCGTTGCGGGTTATTTCCGTGCAACGCGGTATTGATCCGTGCGGGTTTACACTGACAGCTTTTGGCGGAGCGGGTGGTCTGCACGTCTGTGCCCTGGCCGATGCGCTGGGCATGCGCCAGGCGCTGGTACCGGCTGCCGCGGGTGTACTGTCGGCGTTGGGTATGCTGGTAGCACCGCGTGGCCGCCAGCTATCGCGCACCTTGCGCGGGCGGCTTGATGAACAGGGTGAAGCCGATCTGAAGAGTGTCTTTCGGCGGCTCACCGACCAGGGCCTGTCGGAGTTGGAAGAGGAAGGTGTGCAGGCCGAGCTTGTTGAGATTACCTGTAGTCTTGACCTGCGTTATGTCGGTCAGAGTTATTCACTCAATATCCCGTTCAACACCCTTGATGAAGCTGCCGAGGACTTCCATCGGGCGCACTATCGGCGTTTCGGTCATCGGCTGGATGTGCCTGTTGAAATAGCCAACCTGCGTGTGGCACTGGCGGGTCAGGGGGTGCAACCGGTGTGGCAGGATGTTACTGCTGAAGGCACTGGCAAACCCCTTGAATGCGTCGCTCTGGCTGGCTTTGAACAGACTGTCCCTGTCTGGCGACCGGCCGACCTTGAGGGAAGCCGGGTGTACGAGGGGCCATTACTGGTGGTCGATGATGTCGCTACCGTGCTGGTTGAGCCAGGCTGGGTGCTCAGGAAAGCGGATGATGGCAGTTTATTACTGGCAAAAAAATCCGCAGGGTCTTGCGACGCTGCGGAAAGGACGGGATAGGAAGACAAAGCTCGAAAGTGCAGGGCGAAAGTACTGAGCAGTTAGTACCACCCCCTGAACCGGTCACTCGTCCAACCAGATTTGAGCTTACGTGGTGCTTCACAGACCGTCCTTGATCTGGATCAATGAAAGGGTGTCGTCAGGTTAATCGTTGACCAATGTCTGACAGGTTTCATTGGCCCAGCGCACTGCAGACAGGTAGGCATCGCGGATTTCCGGGGCCTTAAGTACTTCGCAATGAATGTTTTCCCAGTCACCACGCTCATAAGCCAGTACGCAACCCAGTGTTTTGCCATGGTTGCCACGGCGGTGCAGCAGTGCATCCCGGATATGATCAGCGAGCGGTAACTGAGTAAGAATTTCTTCCATGCTGTTGTCCATTAGTGCGTCAAGCGCGGAAAACAATCCAACCGTAAAGTAGGCATCAATATTCGTTTCGTTGCGCGCACGCGCCATATTTTCGGCCATTTTGGCGCGAATCATGGCAATAACGATCAGCTCTGTGGGCTTGTCATCGATCTGTGACATGGCAAGCAGGGTCACCCAGCTGCGAATCGTTTTAAGTCCAAGGATAACAACAGCTTGCTGAATTGATTCGATCTTGCGCGGCAACGCGATGGCGGCGGAGTTTACATAGCGCAGGATTTTGAAACTGAAGGTGATATCCCGGGCGATAAGGTTTTCAAGTTCTTCCGGTGTAATGTCAGGGTTCTGCAACCGGCTCATAAGCTCTAGTATGGCCAGCCGGTTATTGGGAAGACGCTGGCTACGTATGATTTTCGGTTGAGCGAAGAAGTAGCCCTGAAAATAATCGAAGCCCAGCGCCATGCAGAAATCAAACTCATCGCGGGTTTCCACTTTTTCCGCAAGCAGGCGTAGCGGATATTTTCGTAGCTGGGTGACATGTGCGCGAATCTCATCCTGGTCAAGTGCCATGATGTCTATCTTGATGATATCCGCCAGCTCAACCAGAGGTTGTAGCGATTCGTGGTAGATAAAATCATCAAGGGCAATGCTGTACCCCTGCTGTCTTAGCCGGGTCACACCGGCCACCACATCCTCGTCGGCCTCGATGTCTTCCAGTAATTCCAGTACAACCCGGTCTTTGGGTAATGAGATGGTGGTTTCGCCAACAAAAAAGGCGCGGGTCAGATTGATGAACGCAAGCCTGTCACCGACGATATTGTCCAGTCCGATTTCCATAAAGGTGTTAACAATGACGTCTGAAGATGCCTTGTCGCCATCGGTAATATCGGCAACGTTTTGCTGTGCCGAACGAAACAGCAGTTCATAGGCATAGACACCCTGCTGGCGGTCATAAATAGGCTGCCGGCCGATAAAAATTTCACTCATGACGTTTCGCTGTCCCGCATAATTTCAGAAAAGTCTAACAGATTCCGGTTGTTATGGCACAGTCAAGATTCAGATCAATATGGCCGAAACGGTTGCTATAGACAGCTGTGGTAAACTGCGCACTGCCAATACATGTTTTAGAGGTTTTAATGGTTACATTGTTCTCCGGCTTCTCCTGGTATGCCGGCCTGGTGGATCTCCCCTGGTGGGGCTACCTTCTTACCGGGTTCGTGCTGACCCACATCACTATCGTCAGCGTTACTGTTTTTCTTCACCGTCATCAGGCGCACCGAGCGCTGGACCTGCATCCGGTTATCAGTCATTTTTTCCGTTTCTGGCTGTGGTTGACAACAGCCACTGTGACCCGCGAGTGGGTTGCCGTACACCGCAAGCATCACGCGAAATGCGAAACTCCCGAAGATCCACATAGTCCGCAGACACGTGGAATTCAGACAGTGTTATGGAGAGGTGCGGAGCTTTACCGGGCGGAAGCGGACAAGGCAGATACCCTTGCAAAGTTTGGTCATGCCACACCGGATGACTGGCTGGAGCGTAACCTGTACAGCCGTTTCTCTATGCTCGGCATCGCCATTATGCTGGCCGTGGATTATGTCCTGTTCGGATTTTACGGTGTTGCCCTGTGGGGTGTGCAAATGCTGTGGATTCCATTCTGGGCGGCAGGTGTCATTAACGGCATAGGACACTGGTGGGGTTATCGTAATTACGAGACGCCGGATACGTCGCGCAATATCTCCTGGCTGGGATTCCTGATCGGGGGGGAGGAATTGCACAATAATCACCACGCGTTTGCCAGTTCGGCACGCTTCTCGTTGCGCCGCTGGGAATTTGATCTTGGCTGGGGCTACATTCGATTGATGCAGGCGCTGGGTCTTGCCCGGGTCAAGAAGCTGGCGCCTTTGCCGCAGATTGTTCCTGGCAAGGAACGGGTAGACCTGGATACTGTAAAGGCCGTGATCGTAGCGCGCTTTCATGTGATGTCTGATTATGCCCGCGAAGTACTGTGGCCTGTATTGCGGCAGTCATGCCGCAACGGCGAGTGTCGCCATGGTTTGCGCAGGACGCGACGGTTACTGGTGCGGGATCCCGATACCATGGATGCGCAAAGCCGGGGTTTGCTGGAAAGTGTCCTGTGCCGCTTTGCGGACCTTCGGATTGCCTATCAGTACAGGCAGCAGCTTCAACAGGTCTGGGGTCGCTCTGCAGCCAGTCACGAGGCCTTGCTGAAAGCTTTGCAGGACTGGTGTCAGCAGGCCGAGGCGACTGGCGTCAGGGCGTTACAGGAATTTGCACAGCGTCTGAAAGGCTACAGTCTGCAGCCTGTCTGACAGTTGTCCAACGTAAAAAGCCCGGCACTGCCGGGCTTTTTTTGCGTTGACCAGTACGAATTACTTGATCTTCGCTTCCTTGTAGGTCACGTGCTTGCGTACCACCGGGTCGTATTTTTTCAGCTCCAGCTTGTCGGGCATGGTGCGCTTGTTCTTGGTGGTGGTGTAGTAGTGGCCGGTACCGGCGCTGGATACCAGTTTGATCTTGTCACGCATGGTTGATTCCCCTTAAACCTTTTCGCCGCGGCCGCGGATATCGGCCAGCACAGTATCGATGCCGAGCTTGTCGATGATACGCATACCCTTGGAAGAAACGCGCAGTTTCACCCAGCGGTTTTCGTTCTCGACCCAGAAACGGTGCGAGTGCAGGTTCGGCAGGAACCGGCGGCGGGTTTTGTTGTGCGCGTGGGAAACATTGTTACCCGAAACCGGGCGCTTCCCGGTGACCTGACAAACTTTGGACATTGCTCTATTCCTCAAGAATTCTTGCACGGGCCCGCCCGGAGGCGAGCAACGAGAACCGCGCTTTATACCAGAGCAGTTGCTGGCAGACAAGGTTTTTGCAAAAACGGCCGCTGTCAGGCGGGTAGGTGATGAGGGTGCGGGGGAAATGTAACTAATTGTAATATATATAGTTTATGTGTTTATGTTCCGCAGATGCATTACATCCAGCCGCGCTCGGCAAAAGAAACCGAACTGTGGTCGCCAACCACAATATGATCGAGTATCCGGATGTCGACCAGCGCCATGACCTCGCGCAGGCGATCGGTAATACGTCGGTCGGCCTGGCTGGGTTCGGCCACCCCTGAGGGATGGTTGTGGGCAAGTATCAGCGCGGCGGCATTGTGCTGCAGCGCACGCCGTAATACCTCGCGGGGATGGACGCTGGCGCCATCCACAGTACCCCGGAACAGTTCTTCGCAGGCAATGACCCGGTGCCGGGTATCGAGAAACAGGCAGGCAAAAACTTCATAAGGGTACTCGCGCAGTTTCGCTTTAAGGTAACGGCGGGTTTCATCCGGATTCTGCAGTACGCCATCGCGCGACAGGGTTTCACCGAGGTGACGGCGCGCCAGTTCCAGTACCGCCTGAAGCTGGGCAAATTTGGCATCGCCGAGTCCCCGGGTGCGGCAGAAACAGGCCCGATCCGCCTTGAACAGGGTGCGCAGCCCGCCATATTCAGAAATCAGGTCACGCGCAAGATCAACAGCACTGCTGCCACGCGTTCCGGTGCGCAGAAAGATGGCCAGCAGTTCGGCATCGGAAAGCGCCTGGGCGCCGTGAGACAGCAGTTTTTCGCGTGGCCGCTCGGAAACAGGCCATTCCTGAATCGACATGGTCAACCTCCCTGTTCACCTTAATGTCGTGGATCGTGTGTGGTAGGGATTCTGGCCAGCAGCAACGGCTTTGTAAAGGCCGATGCCTTGACCAGGTCTGTGTTACTTCGGGTCGTTCCGCCCGTGGTGCTTCTGGTACACTTACATTTATGACATTTCTGGCGAAAAAACAGCTCCTTCTTGGTGTCAGTGGTGGTATTGCGGCGTACAAGAGCGCTGACCTGGTGCGCCAGTTGCGTGCCGCAGGCGCCCGGGTTCGGGTGGTGATGACACCAGCCGCGCGCGAGTTTGTGGGCGAACGAACCTTTCATGCGCTGAGTGGTGAACCGGTGTGGTGCGACTGGCAGGACGACCGAACTGCCATGGAACATATAGACCTTGCACGCTGGGCAGATCGAATTCTGATTGCACCGGCTACGGCAGACACGCTGGCAAAGCTGGTGCAGGGCAGGGCCGATGACTTGCTGTCAGCTATTTGCCTCGCCAGCGATCAGCCCCCGACGGTAGCCCCGGCAATGAACCAGGCCATGTGGCGCAATCCCGCCACCCGGGACAATATCGAAGTCCTGCGCAGTCGAGGTGTTGCTGTGTGGGGGCCGGTCGAAGGTGAGCAGGCGTGTGGCGAAACTGGTCCCGGCCGTATGCTGGAACCCGCTGAACTTGTGACTCGCCTGTCTGAGAGTTTCTCAACTGGCCGCCTGGCCGGCATACGGGTCGTAGTGACCGCCGGCCCGACGCGCGAGGCAATAGACCCGGTGCGCTATCTAAGTAATCGCAGTTCCGGAAAAATGGGTTACGCGGTAGCTGAAGCGGCACGTGAGGCAGGTGCAAGCGTTGTGCTGATCAGTGGGCCAACGACACTCGATGCGCCAGCCGGCATGGACATGGTGCGAGTGGAAAGTGCAGCAGAGATGCTGGACGCTGTGCAGGCACAGCTGGCATCCGCATGTGATCTGTTTATCAGTACGGCGGCTGTGGCGGATTACCGCCCTGCCACGCCTGCTATACACAAGATCAAGAGGCAGATGGAGGCATTATCGTTGCCCTTGCAGCCTGTTACTGACATTCTTGCGAGCGTAGCACAAGGCAACCCCCGACCTTTCTGTGTAGGCTTTGCGGCGGAAACAGAGAATCTGTTGGTCAGTGCACAGAAAAAACGCATTTCCAAGGGTGTGGAGCTGATTGCGGCCAACCAGGTTGGCGGTGGGCTGGGGTTCGATGCAGATGACAATGAACTGTTGCTGGTCTGGGAAGGCGGCAGCAAAACGCTCGAGAGAGCGTCCAAGATCCGGCTGGCCCGCCAGCTGGTAGAACAGATCGCCGAGCTGTATGCCGGCGGCGGAACGACACAGGAACACCATGCAGAGCATTCAGCTTAAAATCCTCGATTCGCGCATCGGCGCGGAATACCCCCTGCCTGACTATGCCACCGACGGTTCTGCCGGCATGGATCTGCGCGCTTGTCTTGATAGTGCGCTGGTGCTGGAGCCAGGTGCGACCGAACTGATACCGACCGGTATGGCAATGCACATCAGCGATCCTTCGCTGGCCGCAGTTTTATTGCCCCGTTCCGGGCTTGGACACAAGCATGGCGTGGTGCTGGGTAATCTGGTTGGCCTGATCGACTCGGATTACCAGGGACAGTTATATGTATCCTGCTGGAATCGGAGCCACACGCCATTTACGGTCGAACCGGGAGAGCGGATCGCCCAGATGGTATTTGTGCCGGTTGTGCGTGCAACGTTTGAAGTTGTTGAAGAATTTGTCGATAGTGAACGTGGGGCCGGTGGTTTTGGACATACTGGCCGCGCTTGACGGACATAACCGTGAAACACCAATCAGGGATTGTTGATGAAACTACCGTTTCGGTCGGAGAAGGGTAAGGACAAGCCGGTCAAGGCTGCTACAGCGAAAGAATCCGGTACCAAAAGCGCCGTGAGCCTGGGCTTGCGCAGCCAGATGCTGCTGTTGATGCTGGTTGGCGTTCTGCTGGCCGCCCTGCCACCGCTGGTTGTCTACATGCAAACCGAGTTCCAGCTCCGGGACGCAGGTCAGCAGCATGCCGAACAGGTCGCCGGACTGGTGGCTGGAGATGTTCGGCAATGGGTCAAGACTCAGGCTGCGATGGCTGAACGTGCAGTTAACAGCCCGGAGCTTGCCCGCATTATGGAGCAGGGAGACGAATCAGCCATTTCCGCACAGGCAGAACAGCTAACCGGCCTTTTCCCGGCAGCGGTTCGGGTTCGCCTTCTGCCGCCCGGTATTGATGAGGTAGACCTCGACACCAGCCCCCCGATCGGATACGCCGCCATTGAACTGCTCAAGTATGCCGAGACACACGACACGCCACCACCTGTCGAAGTTCATATGGCGGGCACACCACAGCAACACATCAATCTTGTGCGTCGAATTCTTGATCCGGCCGGGCGCCGTATTGTCGGCCACCTGATGGTCAGTTTCCCGCTTCAGCCGTTACAGGAAATATTGAAACAGGCCTCGGTCAGCGGCTATGTGGAATTGCAGCAGCTTGCCGGTACAACTCCTCTGGTATTCGCCACCCAGGGTTCTGCGGCCCTGAAACAGGCGGGAAGTGCTCCTGTACAGGTGAAGGTGAGTGGTAGCCGTTGGCAGATTGCCTACTGGCCAGCGGACATTGCCGGGGGCAGTAATACCCTGTTGATGGTAGCCCTGGGTATGGGCGCCGGTGCGGCAGTCCTGCTGTTGTTACTGATCTGGTTCGTGTTCCGCCGCACCGGCGTCGCACTACGTCAGGATCAGGCGACTGCGTTGACCATCGTAAAGGACATGCGGGATGGGCGGGTGAAAACAGACTATCCCTGCACGCTGGAAGAATTCCACGACACGCTGGAGTTGATGGTGCGCACGGCCAGCGCAGGTATGCCAGCGGCACCGGTTGTGCCCGGAGGCGGAGGGCAGGTCGACAGGACGTCAGCTGAAGCAGCTATTACCGACGAGGTCGAGGGCGATCTGCTGTTTGATAACAGTGCACTTGAGGTTGTCCGTACAGACATTGATGAAGCAGGCGGCCATGCAGAGATTTTTCGTGCCTATGATATACGCGGTATTGCCGGCGAATCACTGACTAACGAAATGGCCTATGAGATAGGCAGAGCCATTGGTAGCGAGGCCTACTACCGGGGTGAGCAAACCATTATTGTTGGGCGTGATGGGCGCCTCTCCGGCCCGGATTTGACGGACGGGCTGATTCGCGGGCTTGTTGCAACCGGACGTGATGTCAAGGACATAGGCATGGTTCCAACCCCGGTACTTTATTTTGCTGCCCAGTATCTGGGTAGTGGCTCTGGAGTGATGGTAACGGGTAGCCATAATCCTGCTGACTATAACGGGTTCAAAGTGGTGTTGGGTGGCGAGACGCTGGCTAACGAGGCCATCCAGGCCCTGCGTAAACGCATCGAAACAGGCGATGTGTTGACCGGAGAAGGCAGTGTGGAAGAAGTCAGTGTGCTGCCGGACTATATCGAGCGGGTCAAGAGTGATGTGCAGATTATTCGGCCATTAAAAGTGGTTGTGGACTGTGGCAACGGCGTTGCCGGAATTGCTGCCCCGCAGTTGCTGAAGGAACTGGGTTGCGAAGTTATCGAACTGTTTTGTGAGGTCGATGGCAACTTCCCCAACCATCATCCTGACCCCGGAAAAACCGAAAATCTTGCAGCGTTGATCCAGGCCGTGCAGGAAAACGGCGCGGAAATCGGGATAGCGTTCGATGGCGATGGTGACAGGATTGGTGTGGTTAGTTCAGAAGGGGAAATTATCTGGCCGGACCGTTTACTGATGTTGCTGGCGATAGATGTGCTGGCGCGTAACCCCGGCGCACAGATTATTTATGACGTGAAGAGTTCCCGGAATGTCGCCACGATTGTTGCAGAACACGGTGGCGAACCTCTTATGTGGGCGACCGGGCATTCCTTGATCAAGGCCAAGATGAAAGAAACCGGCGCACTGCTGGCTGGTGAGATGAGTGGGCATATTTTCTTCAAGGAGCGCTGGTTCGGTTTTGATGATGCCCTTTATTCTGCAGCACGACTGCTGGAAATTCTTGCCAACGATGCGCGCAGTTCCAGCGATGTATTCGCCGAGTTGCCGAACAGTGTCAATACCCCGGAACTGAATGTGCCGATGGCGGAAGGTGACCCACCGGTGTTCATGGAGAAACTGCTCAACAGTGCGCATTTCGAGAATGCGCGTATTGCCACGATCGACGGTATGCGCGTTGAATTTGATCGTGGCTGGGGACTGGTGCGAGCTTCCAATACAACACCCTGCCTGGTGCTGCGCTTTGAAGCTGATGACGAGCTGGCACTCAGTTCCATACAGGATGAGTTCCGTCGTGTTATGTTACAGGTTGATCCCAACCTGTCATTACCGTTCTGACCATGAGCCTGAGTTCAAGTAAAGCCACAGAAATCGCCCACGTTCTGGGTGAGGCACTCCCTTATATCCAGCGTTTTCGTGGCAAGACCATAGTGGTCAAGTACGGCGGCAATGCCATGGTTGATGAAACTCTTAAAAGCGGTTTTGCGAGGGATATCGTGTTGATGCGGCTGGTAGGAATTAACCCGGTTGTGGTGCACGGTGGTGGCCCGCAGATTGGTCGCCTACTGGAAAAACTGGGCAAAGAGAGCCATTTTGTCGAGGGGATGCGGGTAACCGATAGCGAAACCATGGACGTGGTGGAGATGGTGCTCGGTGGTCTGGTCAACAAGGAAATCGTTAACCTGATGACGCGCCACGGAGGCCGTGCGGTTGGGTTGACCGGCAAGGACGGCGACCTGATTCGTGCCCGCAAGCTCAAGATTACCCGCAATAGCCCGGAACTTGATGCACCGGAAATTATCGATATCGGCCATGTAGGTGAGGTGGCCAGTGTGGATGCTGGCGTTGTGGATATGCTGGTAAACGGTGGTTTCATTCCGGTCATTGCGCCGATCGGCGTCGGCGAAGACGGCCATTCCTACAACATCAATGCAGATCTTGTTGCAGGCCGTATTGCTGAAGTGCTGGGTGCGGAAAAACTGATACTGCTGACCAATACAACCGGGTTGCTGGACAAACAGGGCAATCTGTTGACAGGCCTGAGTGCGGCGGAAGTTGACGGGTTAATCGAGGATGGCACCATACACGGGGGCATGCTGCCCAAGATTCAGTGTGCGTTGTCAGCCGTCAAGTCCGGGGTGCGTGCCTCGCACATCATCGACGGCAGGGTAGAGCATGCAGTGCTTGTCGAGTTATTTACCGACGAAGGTGTCGGAACCCTTATCAAAAGCTGAAGCAGCCTATTTACCTGCCGTCTCGAGAGATTCATCCTGCCTTGCGGCCTGCAGCTCCCGGAAGCGCCTGATATCGAGTTCGTACTTGTCCCGAATAGTCTGTTGCGCAACTCGCCGGTTTTCAATGTATTCAATATTGTGCCTGATCTGGTCACGCGCTTCGTTTATCTGTTGTGCGATCGATTCCGGCACGGGTTTGCCCGAGCGCTCCAGAACTGCGGCACGTTTTTTCTGTGTCGCCAGTCGTTGACGCATTTTCTGGATACGACCATTGGTCACGCGGATAATGGCTTCGATGGCCTCTATTTTGCCATCGCGGGTCAGAATCATTTCGTCTTCATTGGTAAAGGTGTCAAGCAGGATACGGTCTTTACGAGCCTGTTCCTGGCGCTTGAGTTCCTGTTCCGCCTTGAGTTCAGCCAGGCGTTCTTCTTCGGCAATTTGCTGCGGCGTTTTTGCCGCCGCGCGTGTTTGCACGATGACGCCCTGGTTATTCAGCGTCTGACTGCTTTTCCTGGCGTACTGTGGCGGAATGTGATCTCCGTACTGCACCTGGCCATTCTCATCGACCCATTTTTTCAGTTTGGCAGCCTGGGCCGGGACGACCGACAGCGCCACAATGGCGCATAATCCGATGGTCGAGAATTTTTTGATGCGAGTAAGCATTTTCATGTTTATCTGTCCAAATTTGCGAGTACGCGGCAAGTGGAATTACTAGATCAGTTTGTGCTGTTTATCATTTCTCTGCTGGCAAACCTGCTGTCAGCCTTTTCAGGTGGCGGCGCCGGTTTGATCCAGTTGCCGGCACTGATCTTTCTGGGTTTGCCATTCGTGATTGCGTTGGCTACCCACAAGGTTGCCAGTGTTGCCCTTGGTATCGGCGCGACAGTGCGTCACTTGAGAGAGAGAGGCCTCGAAAAACGGCTTGCCCTGTTTATACTTGCGACCGGTTTGCCCGGTGTTGTCGTGGGCGCCAACCTGATAGTCGATATCCCGGGCCGTATTGCTGAAGTGGCGCTTGGAATGCTGACCGCAGGGCTGGGTTTGTACTCCTGGCGGCGTCCTGCCCTGGGGCAGACAGAAAGCCTCATACACCGTGACAGGCGTGGTTTCATCATCGGTGGAGCAGGCCTGTTTTTGATCGGTGCACTGAATGGCTCGCTCACTTCAGGCACGGGTCTGTTTGTCACCCTCTGGCTGGTGCGCTGGTTCGGCTTTGAGTACAAACGTGCAATAGCCTATACGCTGGTGCTGGTCGGGGTGTTCTGGAACGGTGCTGGTGCGTTGACACTGGGTCTGATCGCGGAGATCCGCTGGGACTGGCTGCCGGCCCTGTTGCTGGGGTCACTGCTGGGGGGGTATTTTGGCGCGCATCTGGCGATCCGCCAGGGGAACCGTTGGGTCAAGCGGGCGTTTGAGCTGGTGACGCTGGTGATAGGGGTCAAGTTGATTTTGGGATAGATTACTGTGTTGAATGGTTTGGGGCAGGTGTCAGGAGGTGCCGGTGTGTCGGGGTTTCCCGGCTCAACGGTTTGCCCGCTGCGCGGGTCCCCTGCGCTTCTCGCGTAATGCGGCGCTCGGCTGCAACGAATCACCGGGAAACCCCGACACACCGGCACTGAACGTTCGGTAGTACTCAAAGATTATGGTTTATACAAAGTAAGTTCCGGGCGGGTTGGCTTTCTTGCCGGCATCGACGCAGCCGAGCATCGCAGGCGTTTTGCGATTGAGCGAGCGTTGTTTGAGCGATTCACGCGTTAGCGTGGATGGCGAGTTTAGCGAGCGCGCAAAACGTCGAGAAGCGCAGGGTACCCGCGTAGCGGGCAAGTCGCCGCCGGCAAGAAAGCCAACCCGCCCGGAACGGAAACAACCACAAATGTTGCCCGCAGGATGTCCGCCGGAAACAGCCTGGTCAGGCGGTAATGCCATATTTCGCGCGGTAGCGGGCAATGGCCTCGAGTGCTTCGGCGTACTCGGACCGACCGTGCAGAAAGGTCTGTAACTCGGCCAGTGTGACGATACTGGCCACTTTCAGCCCCAGATCCTGCTCGACTTCCTGAATGGCGGAGCGCTCGTCCTGGCCACGCTCCTGGCGGTCCAGGGCAATCACCACGCCGGCTGCACTGGCGCCTGCGGCATCGATGATCTGCAGGGATTCACGGATGGCGGTACCGGCGGTGATTACGTCATCGATAATCAGTACGCGGCCTTGCAGCGGGGCGCCGACCAGGTTGCCGCCTTCACCGTGCGCCTTGGCTTCCTTGCGGTTGAAACACCAGGGCGTGTCCGTGTGGTGGTGGTCGGCGAGGGCGATGCTGGCAGCGGCGGCCAGCGGGATACCCTTGTAGGCCGGGCCAAACAGGACATCGAAGTCAATGCCGGAGTCGAGAATGGTCTGTGCATAGAAGCGCCCGAGTCGTGCCAGATGGCTGCCACAGTTAAACAGGCCAGCGTTGAAAAAATACGGGCTGACGCGACCGGATTTCAGCGTGAACTCACCAAAGCGCAAAACACCGGCTTCGATGGCAAACTCGAGAAATTCTTTTTTATAGGATTGCATGGGACTCCACCGGGAACGAAAAAGCTCCGGTATGATACACGCGCAACGCTAACAGGAGAACGCATGCGCATTATCACCGTCAATGTTAACGGAATTCGGTCGGCGGCCCGCAAGGGCTTTTTCAGCTGGATGGTGCGGCAACGTGCGGATGTGGTGTGCATTCAGGAGACCAAGGCGCAGGTTCACCAGTTGCAGGACCCGGTGTTCTGGCCGCGCGGCTGGCACGCATATTTCCACGATGCAGAGAAAAAGGGCTACAGCGGCGTGGCAATTTACTGCCGTCGCGAGCCGGACAAGGTGATCAGCGGGCTGGGCTGGCCGGATGTTGATAGCGAAGGCCGCTATCTTGAGGTGCGTTTTGGTTCGCTGGGCATCGTGTCACTTTATATGCACTCCGGGTCGTCCAGCGAAGCGCGCCAGCAGAAAAAATTTGAAATGCTGGAGCGCTTCATGCCTCATCTGCGCAAGTTGCGGCGCAGCCGGCGCGAATATGTCATTTGTGGCGACTGGAATATCGCCCATCGCGAGATCGATCTGAAAAACTGGCGCGGTAACCAGAAGAATTCCGGTTTCCTGCCCGAAGAGCGGGCATGGATGGATGAGTTGTTTGGCCCGGCCGGATTTGTGGATGCCTTTCGGGTGGTCGATCAGCGGCCGGACCAGTACACCTGGTGGTCGAACCGTGGCCGTGCCTGGGAGAAAAATGTGGGCTGGCGAATTGATTACCAGGTGGTGACACCGGGCCTGGCGAAACGGGTAAAGAAGGCACGGATCTACAAGGACAGGCGCTTCTCCGATCATGCTCCACTTATTATGGATTACGACTACCCGTTATGAATGACACGGTAAAAGTCGTCCTGTCCGGTCGCATGCTGGTCGCGTTGCTGATGGGCTTTTCCTCCGGCCTGCCGTTATTGCTGACCGGCTCCGTGTTACAGGCGTGGATGACGGATGAAGGGGTTGACCTGGGCACTATCGGCCTGTTTGCGCTGGTGGGTCTGCCATACACGCTTAAATTCCTGTGGGCCCCTGTGGTCGATCGTTATGCGTTGCCTTTACTTGGCAGGCGTCGCGGCTGGCTGTTGTTGACCCAGTTATGTCTGATGCTGGCCATTGCGGCACTTGGCTGGACGCACCCGGCACAACATGTTCTGCCGGTCGCACTGGCAGCTTTGCTGGTGACGTTTTTTTCGGCGAGCCAGGACATCGTCATCGATGCCTACCGGCGCGAGGCGCTGGCTGACAGAGAGCTCGGGCTGGGTGCATCGTTGTACGTGAATGGCTACCGCATCGGTATGTTGCTGGCTTCGGGGGGTGGTCTGATTCTGGCCGATTTTATCCCCTTCCCGCAGGTTTACCAGTTGATGGCAATCGTCATGTTGATCGGTATCGGGACAACCCTGTTTGCGCCCGAGCCGGTGGCGGCGCAAGGCTTGCCTGCCTCGTTGGGCGAGGCGGTCATTCACCCCTTCGTGGATTTCTTCAAACATCAGCACGCCTGGCTTATTCTGTTATTTATTCTGCTGTTCAAGGTTGGCGATATCATGGCCAGCAACATGACAATACCGTTTTACCTGGATATCGGCTTCAGCAAGAGTGAAATCGGCGCCGTGGTAAAGCTGTTCGGCTTCTGGGCGACACTTGCCGGAGGATTGCTGGGGGGTATTGTCATGCTCCGGGCAGGCATCTACCGGTCGCTATGGGGGTTTGGCATTCTGCAGGCAGTATCGACGGCCGGCTTTGCACTGCTTGCCCTCACCGGTTACAGCCTGCCCATGCTGGCTGCTGTAATTGCATTTGAAAATCTGAGTGGTGGCATGGGAACGGCGGCGTTTGTCGCTTTCATGGCCAGCCTGACCAATCGCCGCTTCACGGCTACTCAGTACGCATTGTTGACCAGCCTTATGGGTATTCCCAGGGTGATTGTCGCAGCGCCAACCGGTTACATGGCAGAAGGACTTGGCTGGGTCGGCTTTTTTGTATTTTGTACCTTGATCGCAATACCGGGGCTGTTGCTACTCACCCGTTTCAGGGGCTGGCTCGGGGAGGCAGGGCGTGCTGACTGATGTATCGCTATTGTCTGCATTCCTGGTCGGGCTGCTGGGCGGCGTGCATTGCGTCGGAATGTGCGGTGGTATTGTGACTGCCCTGTCACTGGGTCTGTCGCCGGATGAGCATGCCGCTCGCTGGCGCTACCAGCTTTTCTATAATGTGGGACGGATTTTCAGTTACAGCGTTGCCGGCGGGCTGTTTGGCGGGATCGGGTGGCTGGCATCGCACTGGAGTGGTATCCACCAGGCGCAGCTGGGCCTGCAGTTGGTGGCAGCATTATTTATGCTCGCCCTCGGCCTGTATCTCGGTGGATGGTGGAACGGATTGACGTATATAGAACGGCTGGGTGGTGTCGTCTGGCAAAGGATAGAACCACTTGGCCGGCGATTCCTGCCGGTGCGCAGCGGTGGTCAGGCGTTGTTGCTGGGCACCCTCTGGGGCTGGTTACCCTGTGGCCTGGTGTACAGTGTGCTGGTATGGGCAATATCGGCAGGAAGCCCCGCCCGGGGGGCGGTATTACTATTGAGTTTCGGGTTGGGAACCTTGCCGAACCTGTTGTTGATGGGCGTAGCCGCAGACCGGCTCGCCGCGCAGGTGCGCGATGTGCGCATCCGGCGACTGGCAGGGCTGCTGGTGTGTGGGTTCGGGCTGTATACGCTCTACCACATTATTCTGTGAAGAACTGGTGGATGAATTTGACCTCGTTTGCGTCCGCGTTGTCCCCCGGCTTGACGTGTAGCGTAAAGCGCAAGGTTTCTTCGTGTGAAATCGGAAAGTCTCCGATGTAGTAAATGGCGTTACCCTCACGTACTTCCCGCAGTGCGATGTCGCGCTTCTGCCCTGCCAGGTTGGTGGCGCTGGCGGTAATTTTGGCGGCTACCGGCTTCCCCGCCGTACCCATCACCTTACGCAGTACAGCCACATTGACCATGCCACGGTTCTTGCTGCGCTTGAGGCCATATTCACGCGTCACAGAAGGTGGAAGATAGTTGGTGTTCAGAGCATTGAAATGGACAACATAGTCACCAAAGTCCTGGGAGTTTTCCGCACTGGCTACACCCGACAGGGTGATCAGTGCACCAAACAGGAAGGGCAACAACGTATTCTTGAGCATCCGGATTCTCCTTCGATTTTATGGTTTGTACAATGGAACTATAGACCAAACCGGGTCGATAAGGTTTCCTGGATGTGCGCAGGTGCTAAATAATCGCCTCTTCAGCTGTTTGTGTTATGGCAACTGAAGCCTTCGACGAATCTGTTTCCGGGGTGTATATAGTGTGGCGAATCTGTTGCAGTGCATCAATTTGTCGCTTGGTTGCACGCAGGCCGGTGTCCAGTTCCTTGATGCGTACATCCAGGGTATCACGTGATTCGCTGATGCGGCGAAGGGTCTCCAGTCGCTTCTCCATGGTTGCCTTGTGCTCCTTGATCTGCCTGACCAGCGGGTTCATGACCTCCTTGAGCCAGGCATTGGCATCCTGGTTGGCCTTGTAGAACAGGCTGCGGGTATGGCTGACCAGTGAGATGAAGAATTTCTTGACCACAAAGGACTGTCCGGTGGCGGCTGTAACCGGGCTACGCCGGAAGCTTTCCGCTTCCTGGTAAAGGCGTTCCAGGTCAGATGAAAAGCGTGCTGTCGAGAATTGCTTGGGCATAATTTGCGGCAAGCCGTGCTCTTCATGGAATTTTTTGTAGGTCGCACGGATCAGCATACGTGTCTGTTCCGAGTGGGTGGTGACCTGGTCCATGGTGTCACGGGCGCCATCGAAGAAAGTTTCCATGCCGCGTTTAAGGCCGCCGGTTGTCCAGCTGTGAGTCATGGTTTCGCGTGTTTTGTTGATGAGCCTGTCCAGCGTTTCCATGCTCAATGCATCAAGCATGCTGCGTGCCTGGTTTTGTAGCAGTCTCCGACTGTTCTGGAAACTCTCTACATTGCGCAGGTAGGCAGCCTGCTCCTCCCGGGACTTGCTCATGAGGTGCATGATGACATCGGCATTCTTGCCACGTAATGAGCGTAGCTCGGCGAGTTGTTTGGTGGTTTCGCTTTTACGGCTTTCCAGAATGGCGAGGTTTTCATCGACCATTCCGCCAACATGCTCAACAAGGTTGTTACGGATGATTTCCTGCTTGCCCGGTAATATTGTGTTGGCGATGTAGTCTTCCAGTTCGGGTATGCGACTGTTGTTGAGCAGTTTCTTGTCGCCGCGGATTTTTGCCAGAAGGGCTTTCTGGGCAGATATCGGGAATACCAGGTCAGGCGAAATGTCCAGTTGTTCTGCTGTGGAAAGTCGCTGCGACTCGATGCTGGCGTTCACAGCAGCCGAGGCTTTCAGTTCGTCCCACAAAGTATCAATCTTGTTGAGTACCACAAGCCGGTTGTGGCCGGCTTTACCACGAACCGCGCTGACATGATGCTCCCACATTTCCATATCGCTGCGTGTGACGCCGGTGTCTGCACCAAGCAGAAAGAGTATTGCCTGCGCAGCCGGTAACATACTAAGGGTCAATTCAGGCTCGCTGCCCATGGCATTCAGACCAGGTGTATCCAGTACTACCAGGCCCTGTTTGAGCAAGTCATGCGGGAAGTTGACCAGCGCATGTCGCCAGCAGGGAATCTCGACCTGGGTCGGCACTTTGCCAGTGGCTTTGAAGCCCGGGTCTGTTGCTTCATCGTAAAGGCCAAGTTTACGGGCCTTTTCCAGCGGGACCTGTCGAGTTCGAATGACCTCGTGCAACGCCTGGGCAACCTGCTCCGGGTCACTGGTATTCAGCGGCGTATGGTTCCAGTGAATGGGTTCGAGTTTAAAATCCGCAATGCTCTTGTCCTGGAGCCGTGTTTCAATCGGCAGCAGGCGGATATAGGCATCAGGGGCGTCGTGATCATAGAACAGTTCGGTCGGACACATGGTCGTGCGGCCGGCCTCGGACGGAAGCAGACGCTGACCGAAGTGAGCAAAAAACAGTGCGTTGATGAGCTCTGTCTTGCCGCGTGAAAATTCAGCAACAAAAGCAATCGTCAGGCGATCCTTGCGCAGGGCCTCTAGGGTTTCAAATATCCGGAATTCCTGTTCGCTCGAGGCCAGCTGATGGATTTCGAGCCATTCCTGAAATGCCTGGACATTGTGAATCAGTTTTTCGCGCCATTGCGTGTAATTTTTTAGACGGCGGTCAAGTTGATCCTGCTGCATGCATAGTTTCCCGCTGTAAATTATTGGGCCTGTTTGGCAGGCGTGGTCGACTTTACGCTAGAGGCGTATCTTGCTACGGGTAACGGCCAAGGTGAGGAGGACTTTAGTCTGTTTTTTATAGGCTTAGCGGGATTGTGGCTATCAGTCGGTGGCGCTTAACCATGATTTCGCGGGGAAACCGGTTCGGGTAAACGGTTGGGGTGGTTGATGCGCACCTTTTTTGTGCGCCCGTTCTGGCCACTGATCAACTCAACCTGTATGCGCGGTACCTGGCAATAGTGCGCAAGAAATCGTAGCAGGTGCTGGTTGGCCTTGCCGTCGACTGGCGGTGCGGTGAGACGAATTTTCAGCTGGTCGCCATACACTCCGACAATTTCATCCCGGCTGGCCCTGGGCTGTACCCTGATGGACAGAATCAGGTCATCATCTTGCCATCGATAACAGGGTTCCGTCATCCGCGCGGTTATAGAAAAACCAAAAAGAGGGGTAGAATCAGATATTTGGCGAGCTGAATGGCAATCAGTGCCACCAGCGGTGAAAGGTCCAGTCCGGAAATCGGCGGTATCAATCGACGACAGGGGCGCAATACCGGCTCGGTGATGCTGTATAGCAGGGATACCACGGGGTTATAGGTGCCAGGGTTCACCCAGCTGATAATGACCTGGACGAAAATTGAAAACAGGAAAACATTGAGCGCCAGTTCGGTCAGCTCACGGAGCGACAAGACCAGTAACGGCCACACAGCCAGCGGACCGCCACGTAGCAGTCCTATGAGTGTAAAGGACAGGAGTTGCAGGAGCAGCATCAGCACCAGCGCGCTGGTATCGACTTTCCCTGTGCTGGGGATGAAACGCCGCAGGGCAAGCAAAGGCGGATTAGTGACCTTGACCAGAAACTGGCAGACCGGGTTGTAGAAATCCGCACGCACAGCTGCCAGCAGGAAACGTAACATGACCATCAGGATATACAGGCCAAACAACGTGTTAATCAGGAATTCAACCGGGTTGGTTACGTAGCTTGTACCCATTACGACTTTTCTCCGAACTGTTTGGCCAGTTCGCGTGAGCGGTCACGGGCGGCCTTGAGGGCGTCATTGAACAAGGTGCGTAAACCACCTTCCTCCAGAACCGCCAGCGCTTTTTCAGTGGTGCCGCCCGGTGAAGTGACTTTTTGGCGCAGTGTGGCGGCATCATCGCGGCTTTCCAGCGCCATTTTTGCGGCGCCAAATGCAGTTTGCACGGCCAGCAGGCGCGCCGTCTTGTCGTCGAGCCCGAGTGATTGTCCGGCTTCCTGCAGGGCCTCGATAACAAGGAAGAAATAGGCAGGTCCGCTGCCGGAAAGTGCGGTAACTGCGTCCAGCAGTGACTCATCTTCAATCCACAGTGTCAGACCGACTGCCCGCAAGATGCTTTCGGCCAGCGCTTTCTGGTCATCACTTGCCGCCGAATTGGCAAACAGGGCAGTGGCGCCGCTTTGTACGAGCGCAGGTGTATTCGGCATGCAGCGTACTAACGCACAATTGCCACCCAGCCAGCGTTCCAGGTCATTGCTGCAAATCCCGGCTGCAATGGAAATAACCAGGGGATGTCGGGCTTGTACGGTGGCGGCCAGTTCACAGGCAACGTCATGCATAACCTGTGGTTTGACAGCCAGTACAACCAGCTCGCTTTGTTCGACCGCGGACGTGTTGTCCTTGGCGCTGCGGGTTCCGAATAACCGGCCCACGGCGGCCAGCTGATCCGGGTCGGGGTCGGATACCGATATACTGGCTGGATCCCAGCCATCGGCAATCAGGCCGCCGATGAGGCTGCGTGCCATGTTGCCGGCACCGATGAAAGCAAGTGGTGTTTTCTTCATGGCGCAGACCATACATCACCCCAAATGTCTGATTCAAGCGGAAAACCCGGAGTCGGCGCGGAAACCTGCCAAGCCGCTATACTTGCAGGCGCCGGGCAGGGGCGCAAGGTCAAGTTATGGCCCGGCGTGACGATAAGGAAAGCCAGAACCACAGTTGGGGAAGAGCATGGATATTGCTGAGTTACTCGCCTTTAGCGTTAAGAATAACGCATCCGATTTACACATTTCCGCGGGCCTGCCGCCCATGATACGCGTCGATGGCGATATTCGCCGGATCAACGTACCTGCACTGGATCACAAGACCGTGCACAGCCTGATCTACGACATCATGAACGACAAGCAGCGCAAGGATTTCGAGGAATTCCTGGAGACGGATTTCTCTTTCGAAATCCCCAACCTGGCGCGTTTCCGTGTCAATGCATTCAACCATAATCGTGGCGCAGGCGGGGTATTTCGTACTATCCCCTCGACCATTCTCTCGCTCGAAGAGCTGGGTGCCCCCATGAGCTTCAAGGATATCGCTGACCAGCCACGCGGCATCGTGCTGGTAACCGGACCAACCGGTTCCGGCAAGTCGACCACGCTGGCGGCCATGATGGACCATGTGAACAATGAGCGATTCGAGCACATCCTCACCATCGAGGATCCCATCGAGTTTGTGCATGAAAGTAAAAAGTGCCTGGTCAACCAGCGCGAGGTTCATCGAGATACTCACGGTTTCAACGAAGCCCTGCGTTCAGCCCTGCGTGAAGATCCGGACATTATTCTGGTCGGCGAATTACGCGACCTGGAAACCATACGCCTGGCACTTACCGCGGCCGAAACCGGTCACCTTGTGTTCGGTACCCTGCATACCAGTTCTGCAGCCAAAACCATCGACCGTATTATCGATGTGTTCCCGGCGGCCGAGAAGACCATGGTGCGCTCCATGCTTTCCGAATCACTGCGTGCGGTCATTTCGCAGACCCTGTTGAAAAAGACCGGTGGCGGACGTGTTGCCGCTCACGAAATCATGATCGGTACACCGGCGATTCGTAACCTGATCCGTGAAGACAAGGTGGCGCAGATGTATTCTGCGATCCAGACCGGTCAGGCAGTGGGTATGCAGACACTCGACCAGAATCTTCAGGAACTGGTGCAGCGTGGCCTGATAAGCCGGCTTGATGCACGTTCCAAGGCCATGAACAAAGAACTCTTTCGCTAACGGGGCGCATAATGGATTTTAATTCACTGCTAAAGCTTATGGTGCACAAGCAGGCATCCGACTTGTTTATCACGGCTGGTATGCCGCCGAGCATGAAGGTCAATGGACACATCAAGCCGGTCTCGCAGTCGTCACTGACACCGGACCAGGCGCGCGAGGTTGTCCTGAGTGTGATGACTGAGGCGCAGCGCAAGGATTTCGACGAAAACCTTGAATGTAACTTTGCCATCAGTGCTGCCGGTGTCGGTCGTTTTCGCGTCAGTGCGTTTTACCAGCGGAATCATTGCGGCATGGTATTACGTCGGATCGAAACGACCATCCCCACCCTCGATGAGCTGACGCTTCCGTCGGTGATCAAGAGCCTGGCCATGACCAAGCGTGGCCTGATTATATTTGTTGGTGCCACGGGTACCGGTAAGTCAACTTCACTGGCATCCATGATCGGTTACCGGAATGCCAACAGTACCGGGCATATTATTACCATCGAGGACCCTATCGAATATGTGCATCAGCACAACGGTTGTATCGTAACTCAGCGTGAAGTGGGTATTGATACTGAATCGTTTGATACTGCGCTGAAGAACACCTTGCGTCAGGCACCTGATGTGATTCTGATTGGCGAGATACGTACCCGCGAAACCATGGATCACGCTATTGCGTTCGCCGAGACCGGTCACCTGTGCCTGGCGACACTGCACGCCAATAATGCCAACCAGGCCATGGACCGTATTATCAACTTCTTCCCGGAAGACCGCCGTGGGCAGTTGTTGATGGATCTGTCGCTGAACCTGAAAGCCATCCTGGCGCAGCAGTTGATACCTACCCCGGACGGCAAGGGGCGTCGGGTGGCAGTTGAGGTGTTGATCAATACACCCCTGGCATCGGATATGATACGCAAGGGTGAAGTGCACAAGCTCAAGGATCTGATGAAGAGCTCCAACCAGCAGGGTATGAAGACCTTTGACCAGGCCCTGTACGAATTGTACCGTGAAGGCCAAATTACCCAGGACGATGCCATCCACTATGCCGATTCGGCCAACGAAGTGCGTTTGATGATCAAGCTGAAGGACAGCGAGGTCGAAGCTTCCAGTGCACTGGACGGTGTGACGCTGGTAGAAACACCCTGATTTGTTGCTGTCAGTAGCGGGGTGTGGGCGTGTGCTGCCCATGCCCCGTTATCGTGTGCGAGTCAGAAAACCGTGCTTGCCTCGAATACCGGGCCATCCACACAAACCCGTTTCATGGCTGCCCCTTCCGGAGTTTGTACCTTGACCACGCAGCCGGCACAGCCTCCGACCGCGCAGGCCATATATTCTTCCAGTGACACCTGGCAGGACAGCTTGTAGTCATTTGCCAGTTTTGCCACGGCCGCCAGCATCGGGTGAGGGCCGCAGGCATACACACTGATCTGCCTGCGTTGCTCATCATTCTGCTCGTCCAGCCAGCGGCGTGCCAGGTCTGTGATATAGCCCTCAAAGCAACCGCTATAGCCTTGCAGGCTGGCCAGGCGACTGGCGACACCCCAGTCATCCAGCAGAGGCATGGCAGCAATCACACCGTCCGGCATGCCGGGAACCATGATCCGGGACGGGCGCCCGGTGAACGGGAAAGGCACTTCAGACCCCATCAGCACCAGTGGCTGGCTGTCACGGGAGTTTTTCAAATGCTCGGCGAAGAAAACCATTGGCGGGATACCGACACCCCCTCCCAGCAGCAGTGCGCGTGGGCGGGACGGATCGAAGGTGAAGGGTTTACCGATCGGCCCCAGCAGGCTCAGTGTTTCCCCGGCTTCACGGTTAGCGAGCAGGCGTGTACCACGACCGACGGCCTTGTAGAGAAAGTCTACCCAGCCTTTTTCTGCATCGACCCGCATGATGGATAACGGCCTGCGCATGGCCAGCATGGGATCACAGCTCAGGTGCGCGAACTGGCCGGGTTGAGCGAGTGTGGCACATTCCGGTGCTTGCAAGCGCAGGATGTACTGGTCGCCATCGAAAGCCTGGTGTGAGATGACTTCGGCCGCTTCCAGGGCAATGGTTTCGCGGTGATCAGGGTGTTTCATCAGGCCTCGCGGGTAAAAATAATCCGGCCATCGCGCAGGGTATAGTGTACCTGTGCAGGCATTTCCCAGCCGTTGAACGGCGTATTCTTGCCCTGGCTAAGCAGGTTGTCCGGGGTGATCCGCCAGTGTGCGCCGGCATCAAAAATACAGATATCTGCGACCCGGCCAACACCGAGTTCGCCACAGGGCAGGTTGAGAATGGCGGCAGGGCCGCAGGTCACGCGGGCGATAGCCTCGCTCAGTGTGAGCTGTTCGTCCTGCGCGAGTTTGAGGGTCAGCGGTAGCAGGGTGTCGATACCGGATGCCCCTGGCTCGGTAGCCGGGAACGGCGCCAGCTTGGCATCGGCCTCGTGCGGCTGGTGGTCCGAGCAGAGCGCGCCGAGCGTGCCGTCCCGCAGCCCGGTAATCAGTCCTGCGCGATCATTCTGGGTGCGCAGAGGCGGGATGAAGTGGAAATCGGGATTGAATTCCGAGGCATCCAGGTCAGTCAGGTACAGGTATGGGATAGCAGTATCGGCGCTGACCGGCAGGCCATCGAACTGTGCACGCGCCACCATGCGTACTGCACGCTCGGTGGTGAGCCGGCAAAAGTGGGCGCGCACGCCGGTCTGCTGAATCAGTGCAAGGTCGCGCGCCACGGCGACAGTCTCAGCTGCCTCGGGAATGCCGCGCAGACCAAGGCGAGTGGATACCTGGCCTTCGTGCAGGCAACCATCAACAGAAAGTGCCGGGTCATCTGCATGCAGGAAGACTGTCAGGTCGAAGGTTGCCGCGTACTCGAAGGCACGGCGCTCGATCTGTGTCGAGGCCAGGGGTTTCAGTGCATTGCTGACACCGACACAGCCGGCCTGCTTCAATGCCGCCATTTCGCTAAGGTGTGTTCCCTGGAGGCCGCGCGTCAGGGCGCCCAGCGTGACAACGCGTGTCGCGTCAAGCTGGCTGGCACGGTGACGGATGAGCTCAACCACAGCGGGGGTATCGACGACGGGCGTGGTATCGGGCGGGCAGCACAGGGTGGTGATACCGCTGGCGGCTGCGGCGCGGCATTCGCTATCGATAGTTGCTTTGTGTTCCTGGCCGGGATCACGCAAACGCGCGCACAGGTCAACCAGCCCCGGGATAACGTGCAGGCCGCTGGCTTCCAGCGTGATGTCAGCACTGAAGCCGTCCGGCGCTTCACCAATGGCGGCGATACGACTGCCGGCAATATACAGGTCGGTTGTGTCATCGATCCCGTTGGTTGGATCGACCAGGTGCCCGCCACGGATATGGATGTTGGGCTCAGCCATGGTTTTCCTGACTGGATACGGGATGCATGGCCATGGACATCACTGCCATTCGGGTGGCAATGCCGTAGGTAACCTGTTCGAGAATCACCGAGCGTGGTCCGTCAGCCACCTGCGAGTCCATTTCCACACCACGGTTGATGGGGCCGGGGTGCATGACCGTGACATCCGGTTTCGCATTCGTCAGGCGCTCCCGGGTCAGGCCGTAGAGACGGTAGTATTCGTGCTCGCTTGGCAGCATGGCGCCTTGCATGCGTTCACGTTGCAGGCGCAGCATAATGATTACGTCGGCATCACGCAGACCTTCTTGCAGATCATGGAATACCCGTACACCAAGTGATTCCACGTGGGCCGGTATCAGGGTACGTGGTGCCACAACTCGCAGGTCACCCACATTTAGCAGGTTGAGTGCATGAATTTGCGAGCGCGCGACGCGTGAATGGGCAATGTCACCGACAATAGCGACTGTCAGGCGGCCAAAGTCGGGGCCTTTTTCGCGGCGGATCGTGAACATGTCCAGCATGGCCTGGGTCGGGTGCGAATGGCGGCCATCACCGGCATTGATCACACTGACGTGTGGCTGCACGTGGCTGGCGATGAAGTTTGCAGTGCCGCTGTCGGTATGACGTACCACAAACATATCGATATGCATCGCTTCCAGGTTGCGCAGCGTGTCCAGCAATGTTTCACCTTTCACGGCACTGGAAGCATTGATATTGATGTTGAGTACATCAGCCGAAAGCCGTTTGGCGGCCAGCTCGAAAGTGGTGCGTGTGCGTGTGCTGGCTTCAAAAAACAGGTTGACGATGGTTTTGCCGCGCAGCAGCGGAACCTTTTTCACGGATTGCTCGGTAACGCCGGCAAAGGACTCTGCGGTATCGAGGATTTCTGTCAACAGACCACGGTTCAGTCCTTCGATAGAAAGGAAATGGCGCAGCCTGCCGTCTTCACCAATTTGCAGGTTGGCGCTCATGGTGCGCGTTTAACCTCCAGTTGCAGTGGTTCCGGACCGGTCAGTTTGACGTGATCCTGTTCACCGAGTTCCATGTGCTGCCCTGTGACAGCGGCTTCTATCGGGAGTTCGCGACCGTCGCGCTCGACCAGCACGGCGAGTGTAATTGAGGCCGGGCGGCCGTAATCGAACAGTTCATTCATGGCGGCGCGAATGGTGCGCCCGGTGTGCAGTACGTCATCAACAAGAATAATGTGCCTGTCATCGACGGAAAAAGGCAGTTGCGAGGGACGAACCTGCGGGTTCATTCCGATACGGGTGAAATCGTCCCGGTAGAAAGAGATGTCCAGTTCGCCGAGCGGTTCCCTGATGTCCAGCAGCGGGTACAGTTGTTGTGCGACCCAGACACCGCCAGTATGAATTCCGACCATGGCGGTCTGCTCGTCGATCAGCACGCGCTCACGCAGTTCGTCGGCCATGTTGCCGATCAGGGCTGAAATATCGCTTGTTTTGTTCAATCGTTTGGCTCTTGCTGTAACCAGTCCTGCAGAATGACCTGTGCGGACATCGCGTCGATGTCTGTGTTTGCCTGCTCGCGCGCACTGAGCCTGTTTTCCACCACCCACGAGCTGAGTCTTTCTTCCGCCTGGTGTACCGGCAGGCGGAAGCGGCCTTCAAGCTGGCGACAAAAGCGTTTGGCCGCGTGGGTCATGTCCTGCTCGGCGCCATCCATATGATACGGGATTCCGACCACCAGTGCGCCCGGTTTCCATTCCTCTATCAGGTGACTCACTGCAGCCCAGTCCGGTTTGCCGTCGCGTGCGCGGACAGTGGTCAGTGGTGTTGCCGACCGCGTCAGCCGCTGGCCAACGGCGACACCGATACGCCGGCGTCCGTAGTCGAAGCCGAGCAGGGGTTGGCTGGCTTCACTCTCCGGCATCAGGCGTGACCGGTATCTCCGGAAAGCAGGTCGAGATCCACGCCAAGTGATGCAGCCGCAGCTTTCCAGCGCTCATCATCCGGTTTGTTAAACAGAATGTCAGGGTCGGCAGGCCCGCTGAGCCAGGCATTGTCGGCCAGTTCCTGCTCCAGCTGGCCGGCGCCCCAGCCTGCGTATCCCAGTGTGACAAGTATCTTTTCAGGGCCTTCGTCGTGCGCAATTGCCTGCAGAATATCCAGTGATGAGGTGACACCAATACGGTCGGTGACCTGCATGGTGGCTTCCCACTCGCCCAGTGGACTGTGCAGTACGAAGCCGCGCTCCTGCTGGACCGGGCCGCCGAGGTAGATGGGGATGTGTCGTGCCTCGACAGAGGCATCCCTGATTTCAATGTGCTCCAGGATTTCGCCGAGTTGCATATTCATTGGCCGGTTAATAACCAGCCCCATGGCGCCTTCTTCGTTGTGTTCGCAAATGTAGGTGACGGAATGGAAGAAATTGGGGTCTTCCAACCCTGGCATGGCAATCAGAAACTGGTTGGTGAGGAGCGATCCAGTCATACCGCTAGTATCCTGTAGCGAACCACAGAGTACAAGTGATGGTGTGTCGCGAACGAGATCAGGGCCGTGTGGTGAGCTTGTTGCTGCTGGAAAAGATCCAGGTGCGGGTTATGTAGAGAATGTCGTTGTCCTTGCGGATATTTTCCGGAAATGGAGCGAAGGGTGCTGCGAGTTTAACGATGCGTACTGCGGCATCATCGAGGATTTTGTGCCCGGACGGCTTCAGTATGGTTATGTTGCGCACACTGCCATCCGGGTAGACAGCCACCTCAACCATCAATTTCCCGGACATGCCCTGGCGGCGGGCGGCATCGGGGTAGTTGAGCTGGCCAACCCGCTCTACCTTGTGCACCCAGTCGCGCATATAGCTGGCGTAGCGGGCTTCCCGGGTACTTGCAGTAATGTAGGCGCCGGCCAGGCGTTTCGAATAAACCAGCGCATTTTGCTGGATACTCTCATTCAGTGAGAGCATTTCCTTGCTGCGGTTAATAATGTCTGCAGCATTGGGCCGCTCCTGTTTTTCCTGTGGATCGCGGCTGTCCGGTGTCTTGCGAATGTTGTTATCGCTGGTGAGCAGGCGTGTTTTCTCAGGCTGTTTTTCCGGGCTGGCAGCAGTTTTTACCTGTGCCTGCATCTGCTGGCGGACCTTGACCTTCTCTGTAGTATTGCCGGCGCCCTGCTGGCTGGACTCGGCAAGGTAATCGTAGTCTTCCGGTGGTAGTTCCTTGCCGGGATTGACCACGGTAATGTCCAGTGTCGGCAGGTAGTCATCCTGCGAGTCGCGATCAAAGGCATCAAAACTGATGCCCAGGATAATCAGTGCATGAAAGGCGGTGGCGACAAACAGGGTCAATGCCAGCCGATCAGTCGTCGGCGCTTCGAGTGCCGGTTGGTCCAGGGTTGTCATGATTTTGCTGTGCTGGTGTTCATGCATCGCAGTATGCAGTATTCATACCGGTGTGTCCCGGTCAGTGTTTTAACGAAACGACCCTGACAGACTTCCACGCCGGATCGAATACAATCTGTTTTGCCAGCCGTGGTGTAACCCACGCAACGTCCTGATCGTCTATACGCAGTACATCGGTGACGCCCATATTGACCGCAACTGATTGCCAGTGTTCCGCGCCGGCGATCAGCAGTGCAGTAGCGGCAGCATCAGCCAGTGCCGGGTCGTCGGCAATTACAGTTACCGAGCGGGTAGCGGTAGCCGGGTAGCCGCTGCGTGGGTCAAGGATATGGTGGTAGCGCCGGCCCTGGTAAATATAATAGCGTTCGTAATCACCGGAGGTGAAGACACAGGCAGCACCCTGTAATTCCAGCGTGGCGAGAGTCCCTGTATTGCGCGGGTGGCGGATACCGATGCGCCAGGGCTTGTTGCCGCCACGATTTCCACGCAGACAAAGATCACCGCCGGCATTGATAATCAGGTTGTGGATGCCCCGACCTTCCAGTAGTTCCACGGCCTTGCCGACAGAGTAGCCCTTGGCAAACCCGCCAAAATCCAGTCGAACATGCGGGTTTTGGCTACTGACAATATTACCGTCAATGGTGAGCTGAAGGCTTGACGGCTTGTGTGATAGCCACGCGTTTATCCGCTGTGGTGAAGGTGGAGGCCCTTCAGGCTCGTCCTGCTGGAAGCCCCACAACGCCAACAGTTCACCAATCGCCGGGTTGAACAGACCGCCGCTCAGGCGCTCAAAGTTTTGCCCCATGCGAATCAATTTCACAATGGAGCTGTCGGTTTGCCAGGATTTACCGGCGGCGATGGCATTATTCAGATCGTCGAGGGCGCCGCGTTGCCAGGCGTGCCAGTCGCGGTGTTGTTGCTGATACATCGCGTCTACAGCCTGCACGGCAGCGCGCGACTGTGCCGCATCGACACCCTGTGTTGTGATGTCGATCAGTGTGCCAAAGGCAAATAATTGCTGCCGGTAGACGACCTCCGGCTGTGGTTGACAAGCGGTTGCCAGCAGCAGCGCCAGAGCCAGAAAAGAAACAGCGCGTATGCTCAATGGCGTGCGTTTAGCTGATTTTCGATAGCGTCCATCAGCTCAGAGGCGATATCCAGCCCGTAGATCGAATCCAGCTCGCGGATACAGGTTGGGCTGGTGACATTGATTTCTGTCAGGTAGTCACCAATGACGTCAAGGCCGACAAACATCAGGCCACGTCGACGCAGTTCAGGCCCGACCTGTGCACAGATCCAGCGGTCGCGCTCGCCAAGCGCCACACCCTCGCCACGCCCGCCGGCGGCCAGATTTCCGCGGGTCTCGCCTTTCGCCGGGATACGCGCAAGTGCCCAGGGCACAGGCTCGCCATCAATCATCAGAATGCGCTTGTCGCCGGCGCTGATCTCGGAAATGAATTTTTGCGCCATGGCAGTTCGCTGGCCCAGCTTGGTGAGGGTTTCCAGAATGACGCTGATATTGGGGTCTTCGCGGGTTACCCGGAAAATCGACGCACCACCCATGCCATCAAGGGGTTTCAGAATGATATCCCCATGCTCATCGAGAAAGCCGCGCAGTCGGGATGGTTTCCGACTGACCAGGCTGGGCGCGCAGCATTGCGGAAACCAGCCAGTAAACAGCTTTTCGTTACAATTTCGCAGCGAATCGGCGCGATTTACGACAAGAACGCCATGCTCTGCGGCCAGTTCAAGTAAGTAGGTGGTGTACAGGAACTCCATGTTCAGGGGGGGATCCTTGCGCATCAGTACGACATCCAGAGAGCTGACAGGCTGATCTGCCATATCTGACAGTTCGAACCAGTCGTGGTCGCGGTCAAAAACCTGCAGTGATTGCATGCTGGCGGAAACCTGGCCGTCGTGCTGGTACAGGTCAGATTGTTCCATGTAAAAAAGCTGCCAGCCGCGTCGTTGTGCGGCCAGTAACATCGCGAAGCTGCTGTCTTTATACGTTTTGATGGACTGGATCGGGTCCATCACGATGCCCAGGCGGATCGTCATCGGGGTTCCTGCTGCGATCTGATCAATCGCTCAGATTGTGAACGGATTCAGGTTTGTAAAGTTTACTTGGCAATGGACGATAGATGCCAGTAGCCGCGATTGTATCGTAATTATGTCGGCAAATCGGTCGCTTGGAGCTTGTTGCGCATCACCAGAGGGAGGCGCAGGCGATAAACCGGGCGAAGTATAGAAGCGCAAGGTGGGAGTCGTATGGAAACCGTTATGGATTCGATAGAAGCAGAAAAGATGGAAACCGTAGACGAGAAAGCGAAATCCAGCAAAGAAGCCGCCAGTGATGACGGGTTTGCGGGTCTGAAGGTCATGGTCATTGATGACTCAAAGACGATTCGCCGAACGGCTGAAACCCTGCTCAAAAAAGCTGGATGTGATGTTGTGACGGCAACCGATGGTTTCGAGGCGCTGGCCAAGATTGCCGACGAAAAACCCCGCATTATTTTTGTCGATATCATGATGCCGCGGCTGGATGGCTACCAGACCTGCGCATTGATCAAGAACAACCAGGTGTTCCGGGATACCCCGGTCGTTATGTTGTCGAGCAAGGACGGGCTGTTTGATCGCGCACGCGGTCGCATTGTGGGTTCTGACCAGTATCTCACCAAACCGTTTACCAAAGATGAATTGCTGGGAGCGATCCGTGAGCACGTCATGACATGACGGAACGGTCCCGGGATCACGCCGCCAGCGGCGTACCCGTTGTGGAGCAGTAACCAACTCTAGGGGAAGAAAGAAATGGCACAAATTTTGATTGTAGATGATTCACCGACCGAAGCCCACATTCTGAAAGGCATGCTCGAGAAGAACGGTTTCGAAATCGAAACGGCCGAGAACGGTACTGAAGGTATCGAGCGCGCCAAGGAGCTGAAACCGGATCTCATCCTGATGGATGTCGTGATGCCGGGATTGAACGGGTTCCAGGCGACGCGTCAGCTGACGAAGAATACAGAGACAGCTGATATCCCGGTGATCATCGTGACGACTAAGGACCAGGAGACGGATCGTGTCTGGGGTCTGCGCCAGGGCGCAAAGGACTTCCTGACCAAGCCGGTTGCTGAAAAAACACTGATGGAAAAAATCAACGCGATTCTGGCGGCTGCCTGAGGATCAGGGATATGTCTGCACAAGATTTCGACACACCACTGGAATGGCTGGTTCACCTGGAAAGATGTTGTCTGAACCATGCGCACGGCCTCCCTCAGCAGGAAGAAGGTGATGATGAATGGATCGGAATTGGATTCCGTCTAGGGGGTCTTGATCTTGTTGCACCGTTGGGTGAGGTTGCAGAGATTCTCACGCCGCCCTCTTTGTCAAAAGTGCCGCGGACCAAAGCATGGGTCTGTGGTATTGCAAATGTTCGCGGGAACCTGATGCCGATTATGGATCTTCAGGGCTATCTTCACGACAGGCCGGCAGTATTGAACCGGCGTAGTCGAATTCTTGTTGTAAATCACAACGGGGTCTATTCGGGACTGGTTGTCGACGCGGTGCTGGGGCTCCGACACTTCAGGGAAGACCAGCGTTGTGATGAATTGCCGGGCGATGATGAGAAGATTTATCCGTATCTGAAGCATGGATTCCGTTCGGGTGCCGAGCACTGGGGTGTGTTCAGTATGTACGATCTGGCTGAAAGGCCACAGTTTTTGCAGGCCGCAGTCTAGTGGTCAGGAAAAGGTTAGTTCTTTGTAGTAATCCAATTGGGGAAGACGATCAGCTGAATAGGTCAGGAGACGAAGCATGAGTACAGCGACACAGTCCCACGTAAAGGTGGGCTCACATAAAAGGACGATGTATCTGATTGCAGCACTTCTGCTGTCATTGGGCGCCATGGTCAGCGTATTCTGGTACGTTGGCATTCAGGCCAACTATGACAAGGAGTACATCGGGTACACCAGTGAACAGCAGGTGCTTTCCCAGCAGATTGCGAAGTACGCGCTGGAGGCATCTTCGGGCGTGGACAGTGCATTCGACCAGCTGGTCCAGTACCGTGATCGATTTGAGCAGATTCTTGGTTACGAGGAAAATGGTAACGTGGTTACCGGGCTTCCTCCGAGTAGCGAGGCCATCAAGGATGACCTGGAGGCGATGAAAGCGTCCTGGTCGAAGTTCCGTGAAAGTATTGACTTCGTTGTGGACGGAAAGGAAAGCGTGGCAGTCGTTTCCGAGGCCAGTAAGGTCATAAATGAAATCATGCCAAAGCTGCAGGCCTACGATGAAGAGATCGTGGATATCCTGATGAACAGCAAGGCCAGTCGCGAAACCATTAACATCGCAACACGCCAGCTTATGCTGAGTCAGCGTATAGCAAACAACATCAACCACGCACTGAGCGGTGAAGGTGTGGAGACGGCGATTGAGCGGTTCTCCGAGGACGTCGAAGCGTACGGCACGGTGCTGGATGGCATGGTTCGTGGTAACGACACCATGAAGATGGTCAAGAACGAAGACGTACAGACCAAACTGTTTGAAACGTCGATGCTGTTTACCATTGTCTCGGATTATGTTGAAGAGTTGCTCGACATGTCTGAAGATCTGCTGGAGATTCAGAAATCAGCCAGGAGCATAGCATCCCAGTCTGACGAGCTGTTTGCCGGTGCGCTGCGCTTGCAGAATGCCTATTCGTTGGCAGCAGACCTGCGCACAGTTCAGCCCGAGATGGCATACGTCTTTGGTGTAGTCAGTCTCCTGGTGCTGTTCCTGCTGGGTATGCAGGTGTATCGCGATCAGGAAACCCGTCGTAAACAGGCAGAGAAAGAAAACACCGACAACCAGGAAGCTATTCTTCGTCTTCTTGATGAAATGGGCAACCTGGCCGATGGTGATTTGACAACTTATGCTACTGTGACCGAGGATTTTACCGGCGCTATTGCTGACTCGGTCAACTATACCATCGACGCCCTGCGTGACATGGTGACGACCATCAATGAAACATCCGGCCAGGTATCGGCGGCAGCCAGGCAGACGCAGGAAACTGCGCAGCACCTGACAGAAGCCAGTAGTCACCAGGCAGAAGAGATCACCACTGCCACAACAGCGATTAACGAGATGGCCGTATCGATCGACGAAGTGTCCCGCAATGCCGAGGACACGGAACAGATGGCGGTGAAATCGGTTGAATTCGCCGGTAAGGGTGGTGACACCGTTCGTCGTAACATCGAAGGTATGGATCGCATTCGTGAAAACATCCAGGAAACGTCGAAACGTATCAAGCGCCTGGGCGAAAGCTCCCAGGAAATCGGTGATATCGTTGAACTGATCAACGACATCGCAGAGCAGACCAACATCCTGGCATTGAACGCCGCTATCCAGGCGGCAATGGCTGGTGAAGCAGGCCGTGGTTTCGCGGTGGTTGCTGATGAAGTCCAGCGTCTCGCTGAGCGTTCAGGTAATGCTACCAAGCAGATTGAAGCACTCGTTAAAACCATCCAGACCGATACCAATGAAGCGGTTATCTCCATGGAGCAGAGTACTGCGGGTGTGGTAAACGGTGCACGACTGGCCGAGGAGTCCGGGGAAGCGCTGGATGAGATCATGAATGTGTCTGATGACCTTTCTTCCCTGATCCAGAACATCTCTGCATCTGCCCGCCAGCAGTCCAAAGCGGCAGCGAATATCTCCGAAACCATGCATGTTATTCAGGAGATCACGACCCAGACATCTGCCGGTACCAACGAAACGGCAGCATCCATCGGTAATCTGGCAGGTCTTGCAGACGAGATGGGCGGATCAGTCGCCGGCTTCAAGCTTCCGGAATAACGGAGAGGAAACGGAGCGATCGTGTCAGATCCGGCCGGACAATCCGGTGCAGTATGCGAACCCCGGCAACAAGCCGGGTGTTCACAGCATATTGATGATCGCCAGTTTGCCAGATGGACACGGCTGCTTGAAGGACGCGCAGGGCTGTTTATTGCCCCGGAGCGAAAGTCCTTCCTGGCAAGTGGGCTCAGGGCAAGGATGCGTGAAACCGGGTGTGAGGATCTCGCTGAGTATTATCAGCTTCTTTCATCACCTGCCATGCAGGCAAGGGAATGGCCGCTGCTGGTTGATCAGCTTACGGTTCATGAGACTTGCTTTTTCCGCCACGCACCATCTATGCGCCTGGTAGAAAAAGTGGTTTTGCCGGAGCATTCTGCAAGCATGACGACCTTCAATGCATGGAGTGTTGCCTGTTCAACGGGCGAGGAAGCCTACAGTCTTGCAATGCTGATTGACCATTTTTATGCAGGTAACAGTACAGCCAGGCGGTTTGGTGTGACTGGAACAGATATCAGTCTTCCAGCCCTGCAGCAGGCAAGAACCGGGGCCTATATGGATCGACGCCTCAAAGATATCCCCGAAGATTTTCGGGAAAGATATTGTACCCCGGTAATACAACGCCGGTTCGAGGTGGAGAAAGAGTTGCGTGAACGAGTCTGTTTTGCGCAGCTGAATCTTCGAGATGTAGCTTCTGCGCCGATGGCAGATATGGACCTTGTTTTTTGTCAGAATCTTTTGATTTATTACGATCGGGAACGGCGGCTGGAAATTGTTAACAGCCTGTCGGATTGCCTCAGACCGGGGGGGGTGTTGGTGCTGGGGCCGGGGGAATTGCTGAATTGGCAACATCCACATATGGAGAAAGTGCGTTACCAGGATACGCTTGCGTATCGCCGCACGGACTAAAAGCACTTGGTGCAGGATGGAAGGAACTCAAATGAATCAGGTAATCGACTTCAGTACACTGACGTGGGTTAAGAACGAGCTGGACGAAACGCTTAAAGAGGCGCGCCAGTCACTCGAGGCATACGTTGAAGACACGTCGGATGTTGCCCGGCTGGGCTTCCTTTCGGCGCATTTGCACCAGGTCTACGGGACCCTGCAAATGGTCGAGTTATACGGCGCTGCATTACTGGCAGAGGAGATGGAGCAGGTTGCAGTGGCGCTGGCCGATGGCAAGGTTGCTCAACAGGATGATGCTTGCAATGTGCTTATGCGTGCAATTCTGCAATTGCCCGATTATCTTGATCGTCTGATTTCAGGTAGCCAGGACATACCTCTGGTGCTGCTGCCGATCCTGAATGATTTACGCGCCGTCAGGGGGGCAAACCTGCTTTCCGAAAATGTTATGTTCTCCCCTGATCTGGGTGCAGCATTACCTGGAGATGTTGCGTCTTATACCGTCGAAGGGGACCTGGTTGCTGATGCCAAACAATTGCGCCATCGGTTCCAGATTGGTCTGCTTGGCTGGTTCCGTGCTGGAGCAAATGAACAGAAGTCGCTGGATTCCCTGTCCGAGGTGCTTGACAAACTTCATGGTCTGGGTGGCGATGTATCTGTCACACGCCTCTGGTGGATTGCAGCGGGTGTGATCGATGCGGTACAGGCAGGCAGCCTTGAAGGCGGTGTGTCAGTAAAGCGCCTTATGGGTCAGGTTGACAGGCAGATCAAACGACTTGTTGATCAGGGCGAAGCTGCACTTGCGAAAGAACCGGCCACTGATCTTGCTAAAAATCTACTGTTTTATGTTGCGCAGTCCAGCGGGGCCGGTGAGCGCGCCGAGGCCATACAGGCGACCTATCAGTTACAAGAGCTCCTGCCCGGTGAGGAAGAGATGGCATCCGCCAGGGAGAGTCTGTCTGGCGCAAATACCGATTTGTTCGAAACCGTTGCTGTCGCAGTCAAGGAAGAGCTGGCGCGTCTGAAAGACCAGCTGGATGTTGCGCTGCGCGGTGGATGTGAAGACTCCGATGCACTTGGTGAAATGGTGCAGACACTGGGTTCCCTGGGCGATACGTTGGGTATGTTGAGCCTTGGTGAGGCGCGTGCTGCAGTTGTTTCCAAGGTTGACGAAATAAAATCGTACCAGAATGCAGGTGAGGCACCGCCGGACACGGTATTGATGGATGCTGCCAGTACTCTGCTGTTTGTCGAGTCCTCTGTTGAGTCCATGGGTTCCGGGCGTGCTATTGACGTATCGGAAGAAACTGTCGATGAGCACCTGGCGAAGTCTGAATTCAACCAGGTTATGGATGTTGTCCTCCAGGAAGCAATCGCGGATCTTGCGCGTGCCAAGGAAGCGATAGTTGGTTTTACCAAGGGTGGTGAGGATGCCGGTGACCTTGGTGAAGTTCCCCAGTGGTTCAACCAGGTCAAGGGTGGGCTGCTGTTACTGGAAGAGACACGCGCCGCGTCGATTATTGATGCCGCCGCAAGATATATAGAAGACAAGCTTATCCCCGGTGATGCAGAAGTAGCGACGCAGGAACTGGATTCACTTGCGGATGCGATTTGTGGCCTGGAGTATTATCTGGAAAGTCGCCGCGAAAACCGCATGTATGGTCATTCAGCGATGAATGTGGCCGAGAAAGGTGTCGAGACACTCGGCTACTCTATTCAGGGTGATGAAGCCGGACAGCCGGAGGATAGCCCGGAAGGTCAGGCTGAGTTTAACGATGTGCTGGAACCCTTTGATCCGGATCCGGGCAGAGAATCGGAAGCAGCCGGAACTGACGATACAATTGAAGATGCCGGGCAGGCGGATATTGACGTCGATGTACAGGCCAGTGATAAAGAAGCTGTTGCGATTAGCGACTTGCCGGACTTGCCTGATAGGGATGTTGTTGAGCTGCCGGCGGCGGAACAGCGGGAAAATAGTGCTGTAGCTGAAGAAGGTCCTGAAGTTGCGGAGCACGTTGATGAGTCTGGGCTGTCAGCTGATGAAGAGGTCTCATCAATCGAGGAAGAAGATGATGGCCTCGCCATCATTGGTGACGAGGTCGATGAAGAAATCCTGGAGATCTTTATCGAGGAAGCCGAGGAAGAAATCGAGAGTCTCGGTACCCGCCTACCGATGTGGATTCAGAATAATGAAGACCGTGATTCCCTGGATACGATTCGACGTTCATTCCATACGCTGAAAGGCAGTGGTCGGCTGGTCGGCGCCATGCGTATCGGAGAATTCGCCTGGGCTTACGAGAATATGCTTAACCGGGCCATTGACGGGACCATCGAAGTAAATGCTCCGATGACGGATATCCTGGAACGCGCGCTCGATGCACTTGTTGACCTTGCAGGGCAGGTAAAGAACGGTTCTCCTGTAACCAGGCCCGTTGGTTGGCTGATGAAGGCTGCGGATGCTATCAGTAAGGGAGAGGAACTTCCGATAGCACCGGAACCCCTCGCTCAGGCCGCAGTACCTGATGTGGAGGTAGATACAACGCCGGAATCAATCACACTGCAAGAGCCCGTGCTGGAAGATGTGGCACCTGAGCTTGTAGAAACGGATTATCAGGATCAGGCCGACGAACCGGCTGAACTGGCGGCGGGCGATGACGACCTTATTGTCGACAGTGTAATGGACCCGATGCTGTACGAAATATTCAACTCGGAATCGCGCGGTCACCTGGAAGTTATTCGCCAATTCCTTTCCAGGGTCGACAATGGCGATTCCTGTATTGATGATACCTTGATACGTGCCCTGCATACGCTGCATGGCAGTGCGCACATGGCGGGAAGTGACCCGATTGCAGATCTTTCGGGTGAGCTGGAGCAGTATACCAGGCGGTTGTTCATGGCCCAGGAAGGTATGCCTGAGCCGGGTTGTGCCGCACTACAGGAAAGTGTGTCGCAGATCCAGAGTATGCTCGACGTACTCCCCGGGGAGCACCGCGCGCCGGAAGGTTTTGATGAGATTCTGTCGCGTATCACGGCATTGCGTGAATCTGCACCGTCTGTGCAGGCAGTGGCAGAGCATCCGGAGGACATTCATGAAGCAGAAGCCGGAATCGACAGTGATGCTGAGCCGGAATCTGTCGGGGAAAGCCGGCTTTACGTTGACATAGACCCGGAGCTGCTGGAAATCTTCCTGGAAGAGAGTGACGAAAACCTGGAAACAAGTGATGCTGCACTGAACCGGTGGCGTATGGACAGCAATGATCGTGAGGCACTGGCCGAGCTGCAGCGCGCGTTACACACCGTAAAGGGTGGTGCGCGGATGGCTGACCTTGGTCCGGTAGGTGACCTCGCTCATGCAGTTGAATCCCTGATTATTACTGTTAATGACTGTGGTAGCGGCGAAAACGAACAGGCTTTGCATGGTGTGCAGAGTGCCCAGGATGCCCTGGTCGGCATGCTTGACGAGGTGCGTGGAAACAGGCCGCTGAGCACGCAGAACGAACTGATCGAGGAACTCCAGGCATTGCGCGAAAGCGTGCTGTCCAGGAGTCATGATGATGGAAGCCCGGTAGAAGAACCTGAATCGCCGGCAGAAGAACTCCCGGTTGCCAATGACCCCTATGCTGAAACAGACCCTGAGCTGCTTGAAGTGTTCCTTGAGGAAGCGGCAGACATACTCGAACACAGTGAAGAGACGCTTCAGAACTGGAAAGATGATACTGAAAACCGTGAATTAATGGCGGAATTCCAGCGTGAACTGCACACGCTGAAAGGTGGTTCCCGTATGGCGGACATCACTGCCATTGGTGATATTTCGCACGCTGTGGAGTCGCTTGTAGAGAAAGTTGGTGCCGGAGAGGCTGAGGCGACCCCGCAGGTATTCGGGTTGTTGCAGGAAGTACACGATGTGCTGGCTGGCATGGTGGCAGATGTTGCAGAGCACAAGCCGGTTGCCGACACGCCAGAGCTTGTTGCCGAGCTCGAAGCGCTTCGCGAGGGGAGAAAGCCCGCCAAGCGTAAAAAGCGGAAACCTGCAAAGGTGGAACCTGCTGTACAGCCAATGGTTGTCGAGAAAGATGTTGAGACTGAGGAGCGTCGGGTCCATTCCAGATCCAGCCAGGAGCTGGTCAGGGTAAAGGCTTCCTTGCTTGATAATCTCGTAAACTATGCCGGTGAGGTGAGTATTTATCGCTCACGTCTCGAGCAACAGGTTGGTGCTTACCGCTTCAACCTGGTCGAACTGGAGCAAACAGTTTCGCGTGTGCGCGAACAGTTGCGCAAGCTGGAGATTGAGACCGAGGCGCAGGTATTGTTCCGCTATGAGCGCGAGGCAGAGGAAAATGACGGTGAGCAGGAGTTCGATCCACTGGAAATGGATCGCTATTCCCATATGCAGCAGCTGTCCCGCTCTCTTGTGGAAAGTTGCAGCGATCTGGGCAGCTTGCAGGGTCTGCTTGATAACATAACCCGCGAATCAGAAACATTATTGTTACAGCAATCACGGGTTAATACAGAATTACAGGAAGGGCTGATGCGTACCCGCATGGTGCCGTTCCTCGGGCTTGCGCCACGCATGCGTCGGATCGTTCGCCAGACTTGCCAGGAACTGGGCAAGCAGGCAGAGCTGGAACTGTCCGGCGCTGAAGGCGAAATGGACCGTGCAGTGGTTGACCGGATTATTGCGCCAGTGGAACACATGTTGCGTAATGCAATATCCCACGGTATCGAGACACCCGAGCAGCGTCTCAAGGCGGGCAAGCCGGAAGCCGGAACGATACGTATTACTTTCGAGCGTGAATCCTCTGACGTGGTGCTCAGGATGTCAGACGACGGTGCAGGTATCAGCCTGGACGCAATCCGTGACAAGGCGATTGAGCGTGGGCTGATGGAAAAAAATGCCGTACTAAGTGATAACGAAGTGCTTCAGTTTATTCTCGAGACCGGCTTCAGTACCGCAGATAAGGTCACGCAGGTTTCCGGGCGTGGTGTCGGTATGGATGTGGTGAACAGTGAAGTCAAACAGCTTGGTGGCTCACTGCATATTGATTCCAGGCAGGGTGAAGGTACGACTTTCACTGTCCGTCTGCCCTTTACCCTGGCATTGAACCAGGCTTTGCTCATCGAAGTTGGTGAAGATACCTACGCAGTTCCGCTGTCAAGCATTGAGGGTATCGTGCGTATGCGCCGTGAGGATCTGAAAGCTTACTACGATGATCCCGAGTCTCGTTTCGAATACGGTGGTTACGAGTACGAAGTACGCCACCTGGGCAGTGTATTGGGAACCGGAGCGCCACACCTGGGCAGCGCGCAGAAGCGATTACCGGTGCTGCTTGCACGAACCGGTGATCATGGAGTGGCTTTCCATGTCGAGAATCTTCTGGGTAGTCGTGAAATTGTCGTCAAGTCAGTCGGCCCGCAGATCAGCACAGTTCGGGGCGTGTCCGGTGCAACCATCCTGGGTGACGGGCGTGTGGTCATGATTCTTGATGTGGTTGCCATGTTGCGTAGTGTCGGGTCTGGCAGTGGTATGATGGAGCAGGTTGAAGAGCTCATGCAACGGCCGGCAGAGCGGCAGGGTGTGACAGTCATGGTTGTCGATGATTCGATTACGGTGCGCAAGGTAACCACCCGTCTGCTCGAGCGCAACGATATGAATGTCATATCGGCAAAAGATGGTGTCGATGCCGTTTCCAAGCTACAGGAAAATATCCCTGATATAATGCTGCTCGATATCGAAATGCCACGCATGGATGGTTTTGAGCTTGCAACACATATTCGCAATGAAGCACGCCTGCGCGATATTCCGATCATCATGATTACGTCACGTACGGGCGACAAGCATCGCCAGCGCGCCATGCAGATTGGTGTAAATCGCTACCTGGGTAAACCCTTCCAGGAAAGTGACCTGATGGAAAATATAACGGAATTGCTCGAGGAATAGATTCCAGATGGACGATATGCCAGAGGATGTTCTGCGCGTTGCTGTATTGGCAGGCGAGCATGAGCGAGGCAGTTTTCGCAACGTGCTCGAGGGTGAAGGGTTGGAGGTTGTTCTCGACGGGGCACTGGAATTGCCACTGCCTGCCACCTGGAACGGTGCGGATGTGCTGCTGGTCGCCATGGAGGGTGAGCAGGTCGACAGGACAAAGGTGCAAGGTGTCCTGCAGCAATCCCCTGTCCCTGTTCTGCTCAATCATGGTGGTATCGGCGCCAGTGAAATATGGAGCAGGCGCCTGATCGACAAATTACATACGCTGGCACGCCGCGCACTTCCCCATGCCTGGGTGGATGCTGTTCAAGACAATCGGCCTGAACTACGGGTGGTCAGGGATTCAGGAACATTACCCGACAACTCCAGCCCATGGCTCGTTGTATTGGGTGGATCGATTGGCGGCCCCAGGGCGCTGGCACAATTTCTCGAAGCGCTGCCGGAGCAGCTTCCCGTAGTGCTGCTTGTAGCCCAGCATATCTCGGAATCCTACCAGGACTTGCTGGCCGAGCAGCTTGATCGCTGCGGAAGCTGGCCGGTTGCCCTGGTGGGTGATGAACAAACGCTTGAAGCCGGGCAGGTCTGGATGGTTCCCGCCGAAAGTGCCGTTGAACTTGATGACCAGGCCAGGGTGATTCGATCTGGCCATGCCTGGGACTCGATTTACCAGCCAGATATTGATGCGTTGCTGGAACAGGTTGCAGGTGCATGGGCTGGGCGCTGCGGCGTCATACTGTTCAGTGGTCTGGGAGAGGATGGGTCGCGGGGTTGCACGACCATATCCGGCGTTGGTGGCTTCGTGTGGACGCAAAGTGCCGAAAGCTGCACGATATCCAACCTCCCCGATGCTGCAGGACGGAGTTGTCGGGTAGAGTTCAGCGGTACGCCGGCACAGCTGGCCAGACAACTGGCGCTGCGCTGCCAGCCGGCACAACCCGGCATAAACTGAATTTTGACAGGGAGTAGTAGATTATGAATGCAGTTGTTGAATCGGTAAGAAGCCTGTGGGTACCACTGGAAGGTGTAAACCTGTTGCTTCCCAATGTCGCTATTGCTGAAGTTATCAATTACCAGCCACTGGACATGATCCAGTCGGGACCTGACTGGCTGCTGGGTGGATTGCTCTGGCGTGAGAAACAGATCCCGATTATTTCCATGGAGCGTTTATGTGGTTTCAGTCTCCCGCAGGGCGGGCGGGGTGCACGCATCTCCATCATGAATTCAGTTATGCCGGAATCAGAGCTTTCTTTTTATGCAATGGTAACAACCGGTATCCCTCGCTTGTTCAGTGCAGATGAGGATGCGCTCGGGCCTTCCCTGATGGCAACAAACAATCTCCCTGAAACCGTGGCTGACAGTGTCCAGATCGGTAGTGAGCAGGCACTTATTCCGAACCTGGAAGTGGTGCAGACTGTGGTCTCCGAAGTCTGGAAAGGCCTGTCTGATCAGGTTTCTCGCGGTTAAGCAGAAAGATCGCCCCACAGTACTTGCAGAGCTGTGAGTGTTGCCAGGGCGGCCGTTTCTGTACGTAAAATCCGCGGGCCGAGGCGGATGGCCTGAAAACCGTTTGCTTCGGCTGCGCGTATTTCATCTTCCTGCAGTCCACCTTCAGGGCCAATCAGTATGCGAATATCGCTTGCGGGTTGTAAATCCTTCAGTGTCTTTCCCGAGCAGGGGGAGAGCACCAGGTCCAGGCTGTCTGTCGGTGCCTCAAGCCAGCTGGCAAGATCGGAGGGTGGTCTGATTTCGGGCAGCGTGAGGCGACCGGACTGCTCACAGGCTGAAACCACCACACCCTTCCAGTGCTCCAGTCGCTTTTCCAGTCGCTTTTCATCCAGTCGTACCTGAGAATGCTGCGTCCATAGTGGAGAAATAACACTGGCGCCGAGTTCCACCGATTTCTGAAGGACAAAATCCATGCGTTCACCTCGCGCGATACCCTGACCGATTTCGATATGCAGGGGGGATTCACGTTGTGGTGCCATGCGTTCAAGTATGCTGACCACAGCCTGCTTTTTTGTTGCCTGCTCAAGCCGGGCGTTGTACTCAAAGCCATTCCCGTTGAACATGATCAGTGCATTGCCGGGTTTGAGTCGGAGTACGTGCAGCAGGTAGTGGCTGCTGTTTTTATCCAGAGTGAGCTGAATGCCCTCATCCATGGCTTGGTCAGTATAAAGGCGGGACAGGCGCATCAGTCAGTGACGGCTTTCAGAATGCCTTCCCAGGCAACCCTGGCCAGGGTATCGATTTCATCCTTGCTGATGACATACGGCGGCATAAAATACACCACGTTTCCGAGTGGGCGAAGCAGTACGCCACACTCCAGGCCGTGACGATAGACTTTCAGTCCCCGTCTTTCCTGCCAGGCATAGGGCTCTCGGGTTTTCCGGTCTTTTACCAGTTCGATTGCCAGTATCATGCCCGTCTGGCGAACTTCGGCGACGTTGGGATGTTCCTGGAAATGCGCGGTGGCGTTTGCCATATACCGTGCAAGTTCATGGTTTTGCCCGATGACATCCTGTCCGGAAAATATCTCCAGTGTGGCGAGTGCGGCGCGGCAGGCGAGTGCATTGCCGGTGTAGCTGTGCGAGTGCAGGAAAGCCGACAGTTTTTCGTAGTCATCGTAGAAGGCCTGGTAAACCACGTCCCGTGTCAGCACAGTAGACAGTGGAAGGTAACCCCCGGTAAGCCCTTTGGACAAGCACATAAAATCCGGGCTGATGCCTGCCTGTTCGCAGGCGAACAGCGTCCCGGTCCGCCCAAAGCCGACGGCAATCTCGTCGGCGATAAGGTGAACATTGTGGCGGTCGCAGGCTTCACGCAGCAGGCTGAGGTATACCGGGTCATACATGCGCATGGAACCGGCGCACTGCACCAGTGGTTCAACGATAACAGCGCAGACTACGCCGGCATGTTTTTCGAGGGCATTTTCCATATGCGAAAATGCACGCCGGCTATAGTCGGCGCACGACTCACCCTGCTCGCGCAGGAAGCAGTCCGGTGAAGGTACGCGAATGGTTTCCATCAGTAACGGGCCGTACGTATCGCGGTACAATTCCACATTGCCGACGGCGAGCGCGCCCAGGGTTTCGCCGTGGTAACTGTTTTCCAGCGTAATGAATTTTGTCCTGCCAGGCTCGCCCTGGTTGAGCCAGTAGTGAAAGCTCATCTTCAGTGCAACTTCGATGGCCGATGAGCCGTTGTCGGCAAAAAAACAGCGATCCAGTCCGGGGGGCGTAACCGATACCAGTTTCTCCGCCAGTTCGATTGCGGCCGGGTGAGTAAAGCCGGCCAGCAGGGTGTGCTCCAGTGTATTGAGCTGTTCTGTCAGGGCGGCATTGATGTGCGGGTTACAGTGCCCGAACAGATTGACCCACCATGAGCTGATGGCATCCATGTAACGGTTGCCTTCGAAATCTTCCAGCCAGATACCCTCGCCACGACGGATAGGGATCATCGGCAGCGACTCATGGTCCTTCATCTGTGTGCAGGGATGCCACACAACGGAAAGGTCGCGTGCAGCGAGGTCGGCATTATGTTGTATGGGCCGGTTCATGGATACTCAGCCGAGGTTGAGTCGTTCCCAGATTTGGCGTGTCGGTCCGGCCTGATTCATGGTGTAGAAGTGCAGGCCCGGAGCGCCGGCATCCAGCAGGCGCTGGCACATATCCGTTACGACATCAGCGCCGAACGCACGGATGGCGTCACGGTCATCGCCGCAGGCCTCCAGCCGCTTGCGAATCCAGCGCGGAATTTCCGCGCCACACATATCGGAGAAACGCGCAAGTTGTGTGTAGTTGGTTATCGGCATAATGCCGGGAACAACAGGGATGTCGATACCGCGTTCCTCGCAGGCATCGACAAAACCAAAATAGGCATCCGCGTTGAAGAAGTATTGTGTAATCGCGCTGTCTGCACCGGCTTCGACCTTACGTTTGAAATTATCGATATCAACATCTGCATTCGCGGCCTGTGGGTGAAACTCCGGGTAGGCTGCGACTTCGATATGAAAATGGTCGCCGGTTTCGGCGCGAATAAATGCTACAAGCTCGTTGGCATAGCGGAATTCGCCGGGTTGCCCCATGCCCGAAGGCAGGTCGCCACGCAGCGCGACAATATGGCGAATGTTCTCTTTCCGGTAAAGATCAAGAATCTCGCGGATATTATCTTTTGTCGATCCGACACAGGACAGGTGTGGGGCCGCCTCGATGTCCGAGTCGTGTTGTATCTCGCTGACAGTATCAAACGTACGCTCGCGTGTTGAACCACCGGCACCAAACGTAACGGAAAAAAAACGCGGTTTGAGTTTCGCCAGCTCATTACGTGTGGCGCGCAGTTTGGCGGCACCCTCGTCGGTTTTGGGTGGAAAGAACTCGAAACTGTATACGCGGGGATATTTTTTTTGTGATTCCATGAGTGTCGATCACTCCGGCATGGATTGATAGAACTTAAGTACACCTGAAAATTTCCCCCGTCATTGCGATGCCCTGACCCGAAGGCAGGGCATCGCAATGACAGGAAAAGTTCAATCAGGCCGGCCGTCCCCTGTGGCGGGACGACCGCAACCCGGCTCAGTAGCGGTAATGGTTCGGCTTGTACGGGCCTTCCACCGGAATGCCCAGGTACTCGGCCTGTTCCGGCGACAGACTGGTCAATTGTGCACCGATTTTCTGCAGATGCAGGCGTGCAACCTTTTCGTCCAGGTGTTTGGGCAGAACGAAAACGTTGTTCTCGTAGCTTTCACCGTTATTGAACAGTTCCATCTGCGCCATCACCTGGTTGGTGAAGGATGCTGACATCACAAAACTCGGGTGACCGGTCGCACAACCCAGGTTTACCAGGCGACCCTTGGCAAGAATGATGATTTTCTTGCCATCCGGGAAGATTACGTGATCCACCTGCGGCTTGATTTCTTCCCACTGGTATTTTTCCAGTGAGGCGATATCGATTTCAGAATCGAAGTGTCCGATGTTGCAGACGATGGCTTCATTCTTCATCGCCGCCATATGGTCGTGTGTAATCACGCTCATGTTGCCGGTAGTGGTGACAAAGATGTCGCCGATGGCGGCGGCGTCTTCCATGGTCACGACACGATAGCCTTCCATCGCGGCCTGCAAGGCGCAGATAGGATCGATTTCTGTCACCATTACAGTGGCACCCATGCCGCGATAGGCCTGTGCGCAACCCTTGCCAACATCTCCGTAACCCAGCACCACGCAGATCTTGCCGGCAATCATCACATCAGTGGCGCGCTTGATGCCGTCGAGCAGTGATTCACGGCAGCCGTACAGGTTGTCGAACTTGGACTTGGTGACCGAGTCGTTGACGTTCATGGCGGGGAACAGCAGCTCACCGGCTTCCTGCATCTGGTACAGGCGGTGAACGCCGGTAGTGGTTTCCTCGGTAACGCCCCTGATACTCTCAGCCATCTTCTGCCACTTGCCCGGCTCACTTGCCAGATTGCGGCGCAGCACATCCAGAATGGCTTTCCATTCCTCGTTGTCGTCGGCTTTGGTTTCCGGAACAGCACCGGCCTTTTCGAATTCGACACCCTTGTGGATCAGCAGGGTGGCATCGCCGCCATCGTCGAGGATCATGTTGGGCATCTGACCGTCGGGCCAGTTCAGTGCCTGTTCGGTACACCACCAGTATTCTTCGATAGTTTCGCCTTTCCAGGCGAAGACCGGTATGCCGGCAGCGGCAATCGCCGCCGCGGCCTGATCCTGGGTTGAATAGATGTTGCAGGATGCCCAGCGTACTTCGGCGCCCAGGTCGATCAATGTTTCGATCAACACGGCCGTCTGGATGGTCATGTGCAGGCTGCCGGTGATGCGCGCGCCCTTCAGTGGTTTTTGTGCGCCAAACTCTTCGCGCAGTGCCATCAGGCCGGGCATTTCGACTTCCGCAATGAGAATTTCCTTGCGGCCCCAGTCGGCCAGTGAAATATCGGCGACTTTATAATCGTTACTTGAATTGAGTACAGCGTTCATGGTGCCTCTCCCTTAAAGGTTGCTTAAGGTCGAGCGCCGTTGTTTTGAGATGCTGGTTTCCCCGAGCCTGGCGGGCATCGCCCGCTGCAGCGCCCCTCGGGGAACACAGCCAAATTTGAAGGTCTGCAATTATAGATTAGTGGGGACAGATTTCAAATCTGTCCCCTGTAAACACAGGCGTTTTAGATGCCGGCATCCGCCCGCAGGTCTTCCGCCTTGTCCGTGTTCTCCCAGGTAAAGCCCTCATGCTCACGGCCAAAATGTCCGTAGGCCGCAGTCTTGCGGTACTTGATCTGGTCGGTATTGAGCAGATCAAGCATGGTGAGAATGCCATAGGGTCGCAGATCAAAGTGCTCGCGCACCAGCTCAGTGATGCGCTCGTCGCTGATCTTGCCGGTGCCAAACGTCTCGACCATGATTGACGTCGGGTTCGCTACACCAATGGCATAGGACACCTGGATCTCGCAGCGATCTGCCAGCCCGGCCGCGACAATATTCTTGGCGACATAGCGCCCGGCATAAGCGGCGGAACGGTCCACCTTGGAGGGGTCCTTGCCCGAGAATGCGCCACCACCGTGACGTGCGGCGCCCCCATAGGTATCGACAATGATCTTGCGTCCCGTCAGGCCGGCATCGCCCATCGGGCCGCCAATCACGAAGGCGCCGGTCGGGTTAATGTGATATTGCGTATCAGCCGTCAGCCATTCGCTCGGCAGTACCGGCTTGATGATGTGTTCCATCACGGCTTCTTCCAGCTCCACATGGTCGATGTCCGGTGCGTGCTGGGTAGACAGCACAACGGCGTCGATGGCGACGGGTTTGCCATCCTTGTAGCGGAACGTGACCTGGCTCTTGGCATCCGGGCGCAACCAGGCAAGGATGCCCTTGTGGCGCATTTCCGACTGGCGGTGAACCAGACGGTGCGCGTAGGTGATTGGTGCCGGCATCAACACATCGGTTTCGTTGGTGGCATAGCCGAACATCAGGCCCTGGTCGCCTGCACCCTGGTCTTCCGGTTTTGCGCGGTCAACACCCTGATTGATATCCGGAGACTGAACGCCCAGCGCCGTCATGACAGCACAGGTTTCATAATCAAAACCCATCTCGGAGCTGGTGTAGCCGATCTGCTTGATGGTGTCGCGCATGATGTGCTCGTAATCCGGCTTGGCGGTGGTGGTAATTTCACCTGCAATCAAGACCATACCGGTTTTGAACAACGTCTCGCAGGCGACACGCGCATGCGGGTCTTCGGCGAGGATGGCGTCGAGAACGGCGTCCGACACCTGGTCTGACATTTTATCCGGGTGGCCTTCGGATACGGATTCCGAGGTAAAAAGGTGTTCGCTCATTATATTGATCTCCCAAAAACAAAAAACCCGCCTGGCATCAGCTCAAGCGGGTTCTGGAAATGCTTTGTTTTCCTCGCTTTAGCCGAATTTATAGAGCGCCCGCAATCTGATTTCAAATCGGCGCTTTAAAGTATTGTGGTGGAAATTCCGGTGTGGGTCAAATCCTCTCCGGGCAGAGTCCGGCGTGGTTGCCGAACCCGTTTAAAATCATGGTGCTACGGTAGTACGTGCAGCTTTACCCATGCGTGTTCGCATATATGTATAGGCTTTCAGGTATTTGGTCGAGCCTGGGTCAAGCTCGACAGCTCTTTGGTATTCTGACAGCGCCTGGTTGTACTGACGCATGTCACGGTAGGTTTTGGCCAGCCAGTAGGCCGCATGTGCACTGCCAGGGTTTTTTTCCACGCGGCTGCGCGCTGTGCGGAGCGCACGCTGCAGATGTTGTCGGGCGCGGGCTTCATCGCCTCGTTGCCGGTAACTTCTCGCCAGTGACAGGTTGGTGGAGACTTTTCCGGGGTTGCGGGCATAGATCTTCAGGGCGGTATCGATCGCCATCTGGTTGTAGCGGAGGAACAGTGCACGGTTGCCGGTCTGCTGATAGCAATTGGCGATTTTTCGCATGATGGAGGTACGCGCAGGTTCTTTCCGGTGTACGGCGAGATAAAGTTTCAGGGCTGTCTGCCACTGGTCGTAGCGCTCGTAACGATGGGCGAATTTCTCGTAGCCGTTTAGCAAGCGCCCTTGAATTCTTGGCGCTTTCCCCGGGTCAGATAACATGGAATTGGTTGTTACTGTGGCAAGGGCTATTGCTCCGCCGAGGATACCAGTCATCAGCAGGGCAATTTTCCACGAAGGGATTGAATTCCCAAGCGTTTCCGGCTGGTGCCGAAGCAGCCAGTAGTGGGCGCTCATCGCGGCCAGCGCAAATGCAATCAGAACTTCGGCGATTTCGGCTTCATTGAAATTCAGTTGTCCAAGCTCCAGGAATGCCGCAGTAACAAAAAACGGCCAGAGGTAGAGAGGGGGTGCTACAAGACCTGATGATTCCAGGGTCAGGGCCGGCTGCCACCTGGCCCTGATCAGGAGGGGGTAGACCAGGCCGTACAGTGTCAGTGCGCTGGCAAGCGCGTATTCGATGAATTGTTTTGTCAGCGTGCTGACCGGCCCGACCAGCAGATTGTGGATGTTCGTTTCATCCTGCAGGTTGTAGCGCCGGAAGAAGTCGGGTGTTTCGAAACCGAACAGCCGCTGGCCCCAGGAGATTTCTTCCATTACGACATAGAAGAGCGCAATGGACAGCAGAATAAAGAAAGGTCTCTGGCGACGGTTCGGGGAGGTCGTCAGCAGAAGTGACAGGACAAACGCAGTCGCGAACAGAAAAGTCTGCGTCCATTCTCCATACATGTCTTCATAGGTGGCACGGATATAGTCCACCGGGTAATAAATGGCCAGCGTGACGTAGGTGCCGGTTATCAGAATAAACAGCAGGGTGGCGGTGTACCGGTGTGCGTTACCCTCGATCATAGGCTTTGCCTGAAAGACAGGGATTCCAGTGAGTTCGACATAACCCTAGTGTAACAAGTCCTGTGGGCGGTAAGGTAGGTCTGGATGTTTCGCGCCAGAAGAGCGCACATAAAAAAGCCCCGCCGGGTGGCGGGGCTTTCGGGTGATGATCCGGTTCTCCCGGACCACCCGGTTCAGTTGTTAATCGGGCATCCTTTCTTGTTCTGTTCCTTCAGGATGTTCTTCGCCGTGTCGTAATCACCGGTTGCGTAAGCGTCTACGACTATCGAGATAACCTCGCCGGTCGTGTACATGTAGTTCACGTCCGGATTGGCGGCATTGAGCATGGCTGCCGTGGCGTGGCGTCCCAGACCCTGGCTTTTCTTGCCCTTGCTCTTCAGGGTACGTTTCAGGCTCTTGTTGCCTGCCGCATCGACACCGAAGATCGAGTCAAAGCGGTCACCCGGTGAGTAGGCTGTCCATGCGCCGATGTTGCTATTCTTCTTCCAGAAGGACGGGCCGCAACCTTCGTAGATAATCGGTGTGGGCGGCATCGTGTCGCTGTCACCATCGCAGTCGAGGTCACCGCTGTCGGCATCACTGTCATCCGAGTCACCGTTGGCGTTGCCGTCATAGCCACTGTCGCTGTCACTGTCGACCGAACCCATGCAAGGGTCAGGTTCTGGTGGTTGCAACATTTCGACGGTGACCGTTGCTGTGTTGGAGCTGCAGGTCTGGCCGTCAGCCAGCAGGCCCGAGGCATTAGCGATGTTGGTTGTTGTCTCGAACAAGCAGGCATCAGCCGTGAAGGAGGCACTGCTGTTCGCTAGCAGGTCAACTGGCCCACCGACCGGGTCAACCATCTTGTCGTCAGTTACGACCAGGCCGGTGACATCAGTGCCGCTGTTGATCACCGTGTAGGTGTATGTCACCTGCTGGTTAACCGGACAGGCTGTCGGATCCATGGGGCAGAGTGGTTGCGTGAGCTTGCGACTGTTGCCGGAAAGCACCACGAAGTCCCCTACGACCTTGCCGGGTCCAATCGGTTCCGAGCAACTGGTGTGCAGTTCGACGGGCTCGCCACCATCGACGCTAAGGCTGATGGCAACACCCAGGGTGCCTTTGAAACCCTTGGGTCCAAAGTCGATGCCGGAAACGGTGAAAGGCACACCGTTCTGTACGGTACCGTCGAACAGGTCGGAGGCAAACGGCCCGACGCGATTGACATCCACGTTGACAGTGCCTGCGCCCGTGTACATCAGTTCGAGATCTGTCACCTTGCCCTTACAGCCACAGGTCAGGCTGGCGGGGTCAACGTCGCTGTCGTCCGAGTCACCGCTGCCATCCTTGTCATCGCCACTGTCACTGTCATTATGTTCGCCGATCTGGTCGGATATCATGGCGTCTATCGGTCCGACTGTGCTGACATTCGCAACCTTTTCCAGCGTCAGGCCACACTGTGTGACCAGGGGCGGATCCAGTGTGACAAATTCACAGACCGCATTATCCGGTACCAAGTCATCCGGCTGTCCATCGGCGAAACTGGCAATGAAGCTGAAGGCACCAAAGTTCACCGAGGTTGTGGAAACGCCCAGTGCGGTTTTGAATGCCATCAGGTCAGTAATGGTCAAAACATAGCGGTCGAGCAGTACGTCAAACGTAACATACTGATCAAGACCGGTGATCTGGCTGTCGGTCGGAGCGACCGTCAACGTGTTGTTCGTGTAGATGAAGACAACGTTCGGTACGCAGGTCCCTGTGCCCTGGTCTGTCGCGCCGCACTCCATATCGATTTCGAGATACTCGAGCGAGCCAACCCCGGGTTCATCCGGGATGGTGGAGCTGGAAGCGTTAGGGTCACCATCGCCATCGGTGTCACCCGGGATGCCCGTAGGGAAGATTTCTGCGGTCAGGGAAAAGTCTGCGTTCAGGGTAAAGGTAATTTCCTTGATGTCATACCCGCTCGGAAATGCCAGTTCGTTAGCGTCCAGAATGGTGTAGGTGTTGGCTGCAGTCGCTGAAAAGCTGGTGGTTAGCGCCAGTGCTGCGGACAGTAAAGCCGACTTGATTGGTGTTATTATCTTCATGCTTGGCTCCTTGAAGGACGCTGGATCATCCTTTCCTGATTCCAGTGTCAGTAAGTATTCTTAGTGGTGCGCATGCTTTTTCCGCACCCTGGGTCTTGTTGCCCCGTGTGGTTCAGGCCGGGCGTCGCCGACCCAGGCCAACCAGGCCGAGCAGGCCGGAACCGAACAGCCAGACGGCTGCGGGTACGGGTACCAGTTGAGTGTTGATCGTGGCGAAATCCTCCGGGCCGAAGTTGTTGCCTGTGCCGGCAAGGAATTCGACAGTGAGATCCAGCGGGTTGGCAAAAGAGAAGCCCAGTGGCCCCAGGCCGGTGACGCTGAATTCAACGCCGTCGTTGGCTTCGCTCGCAATCCAGTTGACGGTTGCGCCTGCAGTGTTATCGGCCCCAAGTATTGGCGATTGTTCGCTGTTAAGTCCACTGTCCACAATGGCATCGCCTTTTACGTCGAACTGGAACTCAATGATGCCGCCAGAGCTGCCGTCACTGCCCAGATCGATTGAGAAGCCCACGTTCTCGCACCCGTCAAACAGGCCGGCTGCACCACTGTTACCTCCGGGCTGGTCCAGGTTGCAGCTGGGGAAACCAACGCCTTCGTTGCCACCGGCAGTACCGAAAGCCCCGAAAGTCTGGAAGCCGAGGTAAAAGGTGTCGGAGGCGATATCGTAGGTGAAGTAGGCGTTTGTGATGTCGAAACCATTGTTTTCAGCATCATCGCCGGGATCAACTACGCTGCCTGACTGGTTTGGCGCTGCGTTGACGGTTGCGATCAGGTCGGTCAGGTCTCCATCCAGTGTGATAGCGGCAGAATGACTGGCAGTCGAGGCCAGCAATAACCCCATGCCGACCAGTGGAAGCACAAGCTTCCTGTGTGCTGTTTTCCGTATCATTATTTTCGACTCCTCCGAGAGCTTGTCTTTTAGTAATATTTTCCAAAGTGTCAGGCAACCCGCATGGGGTGCCAACCTTTGTCGAGCAAGACATCCTGCTTTCTCGCCCGTTTTTAGTTATTCCGGCTTCGCGGCTTGATTTTTACAGGGATAACCCTGCTTATACGCAAAGACACGCCAAACACGTAAGCAATATTTATTCCCAAGTTAAAATAGTCAGGATAAACAAATCATTACATGTTTGAGCATTATTGAGGATGAATTTTTCGTTAAAGTATCCGACAGTGGTGTTAATCTCCTTTGGCGTGACTAGTCATTAAAAAGACATATTTATCAGTTAAATAGGTTCTGTCGTTGACCGGGAGGTAGTCGTTCGTTCATTGTCGAAAATCAAGACAGTCTTCTGTAAAGTCCGGGTGAACATGCGCGCGCTGATCATGTTGCTGCGGTAGAGCAGGTTACGGCAAGTCTGGTTATGTTCAGGATCATCAGGGGCAAGTAGTTATGGTTTCATTGAAAACACCAGTTTGTGATTTCGGTACGCCGGTCATTGATTTCGCCTTGCCCGGCGTCGATGGCAAGGTCTGGACGCTGGACCAGTGCAAGGGCGAGAAAGGCCTGCTGGTCATGTTTATCTGTAACCATTGCCCCTATGTAAAAGCCATTCTGGACCGCCTGGTAAGGGACACCCGCGAGCTCAGGGATCTGGGGGTAAACAGCGTGGCCATCATGTCCAATGATCCGGCCGAGTATGCCGAGGACTCGTTTGAAAACATGAAAGCAGTCGCCGAGCGGGAAAATTTTCCCTTCCCTTACCTTATAGATGAAACCCAGGACGTCGCCCGCGCCTATGGGGCGGTCTGTACGCCGGATTTCTTCGGCTACAACGCCGACCTGGAACTGCAGTACCGGGGTCGCCTCGACGCCAGTCGCAAGGAAGCCGCGTCAGCCGATGCCCGCCGCGACCTGTTCGAGGCCATGGCGCAGGTGGCCCATACCGGTAAGGGGCCGGAGGAGCAGGTGCCGAGCATGGGTTGTTCCATAAAATGGAAGAATGACGCCGCCTGAGTCTGGCTGAGTAATATTTATACCTTTATAAGGGTAACTTTGCGTTCCGAAGGTGTGGGCGTCAATGAATCGTCGCCTGTATAAATCAACGGTTGCCCCCGCTCCCCATCTGTTGGAGAATGTCGCGCTCGATCCGACCCGGCCAGATGGCCGACGCGCAGGTTTGCGCCACGCGCCGGATGCGACGCCAGATGCGCGGTCAGGTACAGCGCACGGCTTGGCAGAGAATACATTCACAGTCGGTCGCACCCGTGCGGGTGTGGCGGCTTCGCTGCTTTTCGATTCTGGCGGCAACCGGTTTTTAAGACACTGAAACAGGAGACAGCGATGGCCTCGCGTAGAGAACTAGCGAATGCGATTCGTGCCTTGAGCATGGACGCGGTACAAAAAGCCAAATCCGGCCACCCCGGTGCGCCCATGGGCATGGCGGACATCGCCGAAGTGCTGTGGAACGATCACATGCACCACAACCCCAACAATCCCAAGTGGGTCGACCGCGACCGGTTTATCCTGTCCAACGGTCACGGCTCCATGCTGATCTACTCCCTGCTGCACCTGACCGGCTACGACCTGTCAATCGATGACCTGAAGAACTTCCGTCAGCTGCACTCCAGGACCCCGGGTCACCCGGAGTACGGTTATGCACCGGGTGTCGAAACCACCACCGGTCCGCTGGGTCAGGGCATCACCAATGGTGTCGGTATGGCGATTGCTGAAAAGGTCATGGCCGGACAGTTCAATCGCGACGGCCATCACATCGTCGATCACAACACCTTTGTGTTCATGGGCGACGGCTGCATGATGGAAGGTATCTCCCACGAATCCTGCTCGCTGGCCGGCACCCTGGGTCTCGGCAAGCTGATTGCTTTCTGGGATGACAATGGTATTTCTATCGATGGTCACGTCGAAGGCTGGTTCAGCGATGATACGCCCAAGCGTTTCGAAGCCTACGGCTGGCACGTGATCCGCGACGTCGACGGTCACGATGCTGCGGCCATCGACAAGGCGATTCATGAAGCCAAGTCAGTCAATGACAAGCCCACACTGGTCTGCACCAAGACCGTCATCGGTTATGGCGCGCCGAACCTGTGCGGCAGTCACGACTGCCACGGCGCACCACTGGGTGATGACGAAATCAAGGCCACCCGTGAGAACCTGGGCTGGAATCATCCGCCCTTCGAAATTCCCGAAGACATCTATGCCGGCTGGAATGCAAAGGACAAGGGTGCGGCTGCCGAAGCGGAGTGGAACGAAAAGTTTTCGGCCTACAAAGCGGCTTATCCGGATCTGGCCGCCGAGTTCGAACGTCGCATGGCAGGCGACCTGCCGGCCAACTGGACGGAAGGTGCTGCGAAGTTCATAAACGAAGTCAACGAGAAAGCCGAGACCATTGCTTCGCGCAAGGCTTCACAGAATGCACTCAACGGCTTCGGTCCGCTGCTGCCGGAATTCCTCGGCGGTTCGGCTGATCTGGCCGGCTCCAACCTGACCATCTGGTCCGGCTCCAAAGGCATCAGCAATACGGTATCTGACGGTAACTACATTTACTACGGTGTGCGTGAGTTCGGTATGTCCGCCATCATGAATGGCGCTTCACTGCACGGTGGCTTCATTCCTTACGGCGCTACCTTCCTGATGTTCTCCGAGTATGCCCGTAACGCCCTGCGTATGGCGGCACTGATGAAGATCCAGAGTATTTTCGTTTATACCCACGACTCCATTGGCCTGGGCGAAGATGGCCCCACGCACCAGCCGGTAGAGCAGACTGCAACACTGCGCATGATTCCGAATATGCAGGTCTGGCGCCCGTGTGACGCGGTTGAATCTGCGGTGTGCTGGAAGGCTGCCATCGAACGCAAGGACGGCCCGAGCAGCCTGATCTTCTCGCGCCAGCCTCTGGCCCACCAGAATCGCAGTGCCGACCAGATTGCCGCCATTGAACGCGGGGGTTATATCCTCAGGGACTGCGACGGTACGCCGGACGCCATCATCATCGCCACCGGTTCCGAAGTAGAGCTGGCCATGAATGCGGCGGAACAGCTCAGCGGCAAGAAGATCCGCGTGGTTTCCATGCCTTCCACCAATGTATTCGATGCCCAGGACGATGCTTACCGTGAATCGGTGCTGCCGTCTTCCGTGAAGGCGCGCGTGGCAGTCGAAGCCGGCGTGACCGATGGCTGGATCAAGTACGTAGGTCTGGACGGCAAGGTGGTCGGTATCAACCGCTTCGGCGAGTCTGCACCGGCCAGTGAGCTGTTCAAGTACTTCGGCTTCACCACGGAGAACGTGGCCAAGGCCGTAGAAGACGTACTGTAGGTTTTTTTATAACGCCCCGTCATTGCGAGCAAAGCGAAGCAATCTCCAGCAACCTGGCAGCAGACCAAAGAGGTTGCCGCGCTTTGCCCATAGAAGCCCTGCGGGCTTCATTACGGGTACCTTACCCTTGCGGGTCAAGGTATCGCAATGACAGGGATGGTTGAAATTTTATTACAGTTAACACCAAGAGAATTACGGAGAGAGTAATATGACAATCAAAGTCGGTATTAATGGTTTCGGCCGTATCGGTCGTATGGCATTCCGCGCAATCGCCAAAGACTTCAGCGACATCGAAGTGGTCGGCATCAACGACCTGCTGGAAGCAGACTACCTGGCCTACATGCTCAAGTACGATTCCGTACACGGTAACTTTGACGGCGACATTTCCGTTGACGGCAACAATCTGGTGGTAAACGGCAAGACCATCCGCCTGACCGCCGAGCGTGACCCGTCCGACCTGAAGTGGGGCGACATCGGCGCTGACCTGATTATCGAGTGTACCGGCTTCTTCCTCACCGAAGAAACCTGCCAGAAGCACATCGACGCCGGCGCAAAGAAAGTTGTGCAGAGCGCACCTTCCAAGGACGGCACCCCGATGTTCGTGTACGGCGTCAACCACGACACCTATGCCGGCCAGGCGATTGTTTCTGCGGCCTCCTGCACCACCAACTGCCTGGCACCTGTTGCCAAAGTGCTGAATGACAAGTGGGGCATCAAGCGTGGCCTGATGACCACTGTTCATGCTGCAACTGCAACACAGAAAACCGTTGATGGTCCATCCATGAAAGACTGGCGCGGTGGTCGCGGCATCCTGGAAAACATCATCCCGTCTTCCACCGGTGCCGCCAAGGCCGTGGGTGTCGTGCTGCCTGAACTGAACGGCAAGCTGACCGGTATGGCGTTCCGCGTACCAACCTCTGACGTGTCCGTAGTTGACCTGACGGTTGAGCTGGAAAAAGATGCTTCCTACGAAGAAATCTGTGCTGCCATGAAGGCGGCTTCTGAAATCGGCGACATGAGCAAGACGCTGGGCTACACCGACGAAAAAGTGGTATCCACTGACTTCCGTGGCTGTGGCAAGTCTTCCATCTTCGATTCAGAAGCTGGTATCGCGCTGGACGGCACCTTCGTCAAGCTCGTTTCCTGGTATGACAACGAATACGGTTACACCTGCAACATGCTGCGTTTTGTGCAGCACGTTGCGGCCAACTAACCGGTTGGATAGCAGGCCCTGATTAACTGAACCACCCGCGTCATTGCGAGAATATTCCCGTCATTGCGATGCCTTACCCTTGCGGGTCAAGGCATCGCAATGACAGGTTGACTCGCAGTGACGGGTTAATCAGAGGCTTTTGCCAAGCACCGCTGTTTGGCAAAAGTTTCTGAAAAAATAACGGAGTTCCATCATGTCTTTTATCAAGCTGACCGATCTCGATCTTGCCGGCAAGCGTGTGTTGATTCGCGCTGATCTCAACGTTCCTGTCAAAGATGGCAAAGTGACGTCCGACGCACGTATCACCGCCTCCATGCCGACCATCGAACACTGTGCAAAAGCCGGTGCGAAAGTGATGGTCATGTCACACCGCGGACGTCCGGAAGAGGGCAAGCCTGACGAAGAGAACTCCATGGCGCCGATCGCGGCCAACCTGGCCGAAAAGCTCGGCAAGGACGTGCGCCTGATCAAGGACTACCTCGATGGTGGTTTTGATGTTGACGAGGGTGAGGTCGTACTGCTGGAAAACGTCCGCTTCAACGTTGGCGAGAAGAAAGACGACGAGACGCTGGCAAAGAAATACGCGGCCCTGTGTGACGTGTTCGTAATGGATGCCTTCGGTACCGCGCATCGCGCCCAGGCGTCCACCCACGGCGTAGGTAAATTCGCCCCAGTCGCCTGCGCCGGTCTGCTGCTGGCCAGCGAACTGGAGTGCCTCGCCAAGGCACTGGCCAACCCGGCGCGCCCGATGGTAGCCATCGTTGGTGGTTCCAAGGTATCGACCAAGCTGACCGTGCTGGAAGCCCTGTCTGAAAAAGTCGATCAGCTGGTTGTCGGTGGCGGTATTGCCAACACCTTCCTCAAGGCTGTCGGTTGCAACGTAGGCAAGTCGTTGTGCGAAGATGACCTGGTGGACACAGCCAATGCGCTCATCGAAAAAATGAAAGCCCGCGGCGCCAACATCCCGATTGCCGTGGACGTGGTGTGTGGCAAAAAGTTTGATGAAAACGAACCCGCTGTGATCAAGGATGCCGACAAGGTAGAAGACGACGACATGATCTTCGACATCGGGCCGAAATCCGCACAGGAACTGGCAGACATTATCGAGAAGGCCGGTACCATCGTCTGGAACGGTCCGGTCGGCGTGTTTGAATTTGACCAGTTCGGCGAAGGCACCAAAACGGTTGCCATGGCAATTGCCAACTCAAAGGGCTTCAGTCTGGCCGGTGGCGGCGATACTATCGCTGCAATCCAGAAATACGATATTTACGACAAGGTTTCCTACATTTCTACCGCCGGCGGCGCGTTCCTCGAGTACCTCGAAGGCAAGACGCTCCCGGCTGTCGCCATGCTGGAAGAACGTGCCCGCGGTTAACGGTACAACACTCTGGGAAACAAGTAGCCCAATATGCAGCGTAGAACAAAGATAGTCGCAACACTCGGGCCGTCGACCGACGACCCCAAGGTACTGGATGCCATGATCCAGGCTGGCGTGGATGTTGTGCGCCTGAACTTTTCACATGGATCGGCGGAAGAGCACAAAAAACGCGCCGAAGCAGTACGAAACCGGGCGCGTGCACATGGCCGGCAAGTGGGCGTATTCGTCGACCTGCAAGGGCCAAAAATCCGCATCGACCGTTTCAAGGAAGGCAAGGTCGAACTCAAGGAAGGCGAGCGCTTTATCCTCGACGCGGCGCTGGACCCGGATTCCGGTACCGTCGAGCGTGTCGGCATCGCCTACAAGGCGCTGGTCGATGACGTTAATCGCGGTGACACGCTGCTACTCGATGATGGTGCGGTCGTGTTATGGGTGGAGGAAGTCAAAGGCAGCGAAATTGATACGCGCGTTGTCGTTGGTGGCACCCTGTCCAACAACAAGGGTATCAATCGCCAGGGCGGAGGATTGTCTGCGACGGCCATTACAGACAAGGATCGCGCCGACATCAAGGTGGCCGCCGAAATGCAGGCAGACTACATCGCCGTGTCCTTCCCGCGCCATGCCAATGATATACACGAAGCACGTGACCTGTTGCGCAAGGCCGGCGGGCATGGCGGTATTGTTGCCAAGATCGAGCGTGCCGAAGCGATGAATGCGCTGGAAGAAATTATCGAAGCGACTGACGCTGTCATGATAGCGCGCGGTGATCTCGGTGTTGAGATCGGAGATGCCGAACTTCCGGCGGTGCAGAAGCGGATCATTCGCGTTGCCCGCAGTATGGATCGTGTAACCATCACAGCAACACAGATGATGCAGTCGATGATCGAAAGTCCGATCCCGACCCGGGCCGAGGTTTTTGATGTTGCCAATGCCGTCATTGATGGTACCGATGCGGTTATGCTTTCTGCCGAAACTGCCACTGGCAAGCATGTTGCCAAGGTAATCGAAGCCATGGATCGTATCTGCCGCGGCGCCGAGACCCAACGTATGGACAACGCTGCCGAGCGGCGCAGCGCCATGCACTTCAAAGCGATCGACGAAGCAATCGCCAAGGCGGCCATGTATACCGCAAACCACACAGGCGTTAAGGCAATTGCTGCGCTGACCGAATCCGGCGCGACACCGCTATGGATGTCCCGTATCAGCTCTGGCATCCCGATCTACGCCTTGACGCGTCATGTCGAGACGCGTAGAAAGGTTACACTTTATCGTGGCGTCTACCCCGTCAGTTTTGACGTCACGACCACCGATCACGCACAGGTCAATCGCGAAGCGATTGATGAACTGATGCGGCGCGGCGCGGTTCGCGACGGTGATCTCGTCATCATCACCAAGGGTGATTTGATGGGAGTACATGGTGGCAGTAATGCCATGAAAATAATTCGTGTAGGAGAACATGTAGTTAACGTCGAGTGATGTGCCTGCATGTATCCCCGAACACACATACAACCCTAAATACCTAAATACACCAAGGAGTCCGTCATGGCCTTGATATCCCTGCGACAACTACTCGATTATGCTGCCGAAAATGATTTCGGTATGCCGGCTTTCAACGTGAACAACATGGAGCAGGTACATGCCATCATGCAGGCTGCCGATGAAACCGACAGCCCCGTGATCATGCAGGGTTCCGCCGGTGCGCGTTCCTACGCGGGCGAACCCTTCCTGCGTCACCTGATTACTGCCGCGACCGAGATGTACCCGCACATTCCGATCGTCATGCACCAGGATCACGGTTCAGAACCTGCTGTTTGCCTGCGCTCCATACAGTCCGGTTTCACATCGGTAATGATGGACGGCTCATTGATGGCCGACATGAAAACCCCGTCTACCTTCGAGTACAACGTCGACGTGACCCGCAAGGTCGTGGAAATGGCCCACGCCGGTGGCGTATCCGTTGAGGGTGAGCTGGGTTGTCTGGGATCGCTGGAAACCGGCGAAATGGGTGAGGAAGATGGCCACGGTGCAGAAGGCAAGCTGTCTATGGACCAGCTGCTGACCGATCCCGAAGAGGCAGCCAACTTCGTAAAAGAAACCGGTGTTGATGCACTGGCAATTGCCATTGGCACCAGCCACGGCGCCTACAAGTTCACGCGCCCGCCAACCGGTGACATCCTGGCCATCAACCGCATCAAGGAAATCCATGCGCGCCTGCCCAACACTCACCTGGTGGTGCACGGTTCGTCTTCCGTGCCGCAGGAGTGGCTGAAGATCATCAACGATTTCGGTGGCGACATGGGTGAAACCTATGGCGTACCGGTTGAAGAAATCTGTGAAGGCATCAAGAACGGTGTACGCAAGGTCAACATCGACACCGACCTGCGCATGGCTTCCACCGGTGCGATTCGCAAGCACCTGGCGGAAAACAAGTCCAACTTCGATCCTCGCAAATTCCTCAAGGCCTCTACAGAAGCCATGAAGGATATCTGCAAGGCGCGTTACGAAGCCTTCGGTTGTGCCGGCCATGCTTCAAAAATCAATCCGATCAGACTGGAGCATATGGTTGCGCGTTATGAGTCCGGCGAACTGGATGTACGTGTTAACTGATAGCTGAACTGCCAGTAAACCGGAAAAGGGCGGCGTTGGCCGCCCTTTTTTATTGTCCGGAGAAATGTGGCATGAAGTCGCTTTGTATATTTTGAGTTGACGGCTATAGTAATAAAGTATTCGCGAACGATACCCGGAAGGTGACAAGTAATGAATAAAAGAATGCTGGCGGTTTATGCCGTACTGTTTATGACGCTGATAAATGTGCGGCCTGCATTTGCGGCCTGCTGGCAGATCGATCTGCGGGATGGCACCCGGATCAAAGCAACAGACTTCTGGAATTTAAGCAGCAAGCTTGAGGATTCGCCGCAGAGCTTTTTACTCGGTCAGATTGATGGTGAAGATCAACAAATACCCGTTAGTGAGATTCAGTCAATTGTTTATCAGGAGGCAGAAGCAGGTGGCTGGGGCGCCTGGCTAAAGAATAGCGATACAAGTGCACAGATCAGGTTTACGGACGGCAGGGTCAGCACACTGAAAACAGGGCTGCCGGTTTTTTACCGTACCGTGGGCAAAAAAAAGCGCCTGCCAGCTTCCACAGTGATGGAGGAGCGGTCAGATAATCGCGACATGAACCTGAATATATTTTACCGTGCCAGGGGAGATGTGAAACAGGTTTCTGTAGATGCCGTATCGCAGATAGAACACTGTGATGAAGCGTCCGAGGTCGATAGTGAGGCCGATGTCATCGTGCAACATGTGGATAACAATGAGTCTTCATTGAATCCTGCTGTGCAGGACGACAGCGACGTGCTGGGTATGACGAATGGCGACATGCTTACCGGCAGAGTCACAACAACACCGATTATCTGGCAGACAGACTATGGCGTACTTGAGATAAAGAGGAGTGAAATACGTGTCCTTGGTATCGAGGGAGAGAGCAAGCAACAGGGTGAACTGGAATTATTGAGTGGCGACCGCATGCGCGGACGGCTTATTAACAAAACGTTAACAATTCACCTGACAATAGGTCAGAGTCTGGATGTCCCGGTTGAACAACTGCGTACACTGACGTTGCATAAGGCAGCAACAATAAAATAAATGCGAGTGTGGTAAAAAAATGACAACAACGCAGATGTAGTACAACTTGAAAACAACTGATATAGATCAATGGATATATCCTGATCCTTTGCTATCTTAATTGGTGAGGCGAAGCTAATTTGCCAACGTAAATACCAGTGTTGTACTTGCGCAACGTATATCAGTCTGAGGAGGGCACCATGATGGATACCAAAACTGTCTTGTCCGCTTTTGGAGTTGTGGCCATGTTGTCTGCAGCCACAAGCGCCAATGCGATCCCTGCATTTGCAAGAAAGTATCAAACCAACTGCAGTTCATGTCATACGGCGTATCCCGCACTTAATACTGCCGGTCGGAAGTTCAAGGAAGCAGGTTATCGATTCCCCAAACTCAAGGGTGAGGAGTCAGTGTCTGATTTCCTGCATTGGGACAAGGTGTTTCCTGTTTCAGCAGCGTTTATCTCGCGTCCCTTTGATAATTCCAGTAATGGAAAAAGCGATACAAACCAGGCTGCAATACACGAACTCGAATTGTTTTCAGCGGGACGGTTGTATAAAAACGTCTCCGGATTTTTTGAGCTCGAAATGGAAGACGAGGATGGTTTCAATACCCAGTTGGCGCATGCCGCTATGACTTACAATATGAGTGATGCGGTGAATGCCCAGGTCACGTACGGAGCGACATTGTTTGCGGATTCCTACGATACATTTAGCGACATGCGCAGGCTGACCGCATCACACGCAGCGGCACTGAACTCATCATTTGGTGGCGCTGATAATGTGGTAGCTCATGGTGGTGACGGAGGACGATTCCGTGACCAGCGCCAGATAGTGTCGGTCTATGGGCGGCCAGTTAAACAGCTGTACTACAATCTGGGCGTTGGTGGGCTTGCAAAGGACACCGAGGGCACAAACTCAAGAACATACTTCGGACGTGTTGCGTTCGATATTACGCCCAAGGTGATGGTTGGTGGTATGGCCATGTCGGGCAAGTGTGAGACCAACACCTCGGACTGCACGCCTGCGACAGATCGGGATTTCAAACGCTACGCGGTTGATACCCAGGTTGATGTAGGCGACGGACGTCTGACAGGCGTATTCATCCGTGGCAAGGACGATACTGCAGCCGGTAATGGTGAAGATGAGAATGATGCCTGGTATCTGCAGGGCATGTATGTCGTCAAGGACGATGGTCGGCCAAGCATAGTCCCCCTGGTGCGTGTCGACAGTTACGAAATGAATGATGGCAGTGATGAGTACAAGTCCTATACGCTGAACCTGGGTTATTACTTCACCCAGAATATCAAGGGCTTTGCCGAGTTCAGTGACCAGTTCGACACGCCTTCAGGTGTCGATGAAGAGCAGCGATACACTCTGCAACTGGAAGCAGCGTTCTAGGTATTGGCGAGAGACGAGCAGCGGTACCAACGGGGTGCCGCTGCCTTGTTCGGAGTTCCATGCTGAGGATTGCTTATGAGACGCATACAGAATCGGTTGGCCTGGGTGTTGTTGCTGTTTGGCCTTTGTGCAGAAATGCTTTCCTGGTCCGCCCTTGCAGCTCAGGATGGAGAAAAAATATACGAAGACCGGTGCGGTATGTGCCATGAACTGCCGGATCCCGACAAACCGCCACCAGAGGGTAAAGGGCACTGGAAGGAGCGACTCGACCTGATGGCACCGAATGCCGGATTGAGTGGGAAGGAAAAGGCCGCTGTGCTTGAATTTCTGCAGAACCATGAGAAAGGCGCCAGTAGTATGGTTTCCTTCGCGCAGGAACAGCAGGTATTCGAAAAAAAATGTAGCCTGTGTCATACCATCGACCGGGTTTTTCGCATTCCGTTAACGGACGAATCGCGTGCACATATTGTCAAGCGTATGCAGGAGCGCGCACAGGACTGGATCACAAATGACGAGGCACATGAAATTCTCGAGTACCTTGGAAAGGTCGGTAACAAGGCACCGGGAGAAATACCCAGGGCAGGACCGGCTAGTGAGAATGAGGCGGGTGATGGTCCTGCTGCACTTTTCCGTCACCGTTGCTCGGCGTGTCACACACTCGAACGCGTCTATCTAAAGCTGGAGGAAGATCCTGCCACTGCCTGGATGCACATTGTGAGCCGCATGCAGAAAAAATCTCCGGATTGGTTGACGAGTAAAGAGGCGCAAAAGATTGCAGAATATCTAAAGACGCTTAAGCCTGTTGGTGGTGTTAATGAGTAATCCTGATGGGTCCGTTACTTCCCTGAACTATCAATGCGATATGCTGCATGGCAGCTGACACAATTTTGCATCAGGAGCGATAGCTGTGACAAAGCATCGTTACTATCACCCAGATCCTCGGCATCCATCGCTAATTGATCAAATCCTGAATGCGTGTCAAATCCTGATTGCTTGAATTGGATGGGAAGTTTTGCCATTAAAGTGCCTGGAACTTCAGCTTGCGCAGCTCTGCCAGCTTTACGAGCATAGTCTGCTACCAGCTGCATATCATTCTCGGAAATTCCTTCGGTGATTTTCTGAACGCTGGTTAAAAATGCCCGCATTTCCGCCAAAACAAGGTCCCTTTCCTCAGGATTCAGGTGTATGGCCGTCCGCCCATCGGCATTGATAGAAACACTGCCCTGGAAAATAAATTTATAAATTCCACCTGCAATAACCAGCAAAAGAATCGCAACAATTCCAAAACATTTCTTATTCATGTGATTATGTCCGACCAAACCGCATATCATTACCATTTGGCTCTGTAAGGTTAAAATGGCGACCACCTGGAAATGAAAACACTGCCCTTACAATAATTCCATAGACTCTGGTCTCTCCAGTGAAACAGTGGGTGAGAGTCTACGCAGCTAGTGCTCTTTGCTCGACATTTCAATCATCTCAGAAATCTCCAGGGTGCCGTTGATCTCAAGAAACGGACAGGATTGCGCCACCTTCAATGCTGCTTCCATTGAAGGCATTTTGATGATGCTAAGCCCCGACATTGCTGTTGTGGTGCCGGGTTCAAATGTACCGTCAGGATGCACGGTATGAGTGTCCTTGAACGGAATTGCAGGACTGACGACCGCATCGCCCAATGATGACAGCCATTTTTGATATTTGGTGAAATGCTTTTGCCCTTCTTCCGGGTCAGATGGTGGCACACCACCCACGTAAACGAAAATGTATTGCGGCATTGCTATATGTCCTCATAAAAATATATTGGTGGAATATTATCTATTCTTAATCTTTTGGTTGGCTCATAACGACCACGATAAGCGGCGCAGCTCTGCTGCGTCCCTCTCGAACGCCATGTTATGCCTCGGGTGGCTCATATCTTGCGGATTCCCATGCATGGATTGCCTGTTTCCGGGTTTCGCCCCAGTGGTACCCACCCAGTTTACCGCTTTTCTGAATGACGCGGTGGCAAGGAATCAGGAACGCGACAGGATTTACGCCTACCGCTTGCCCCACGGCTCTCGCAGAACCCGGATAGCCTATTGCGGTGGCAACCTGAGAATAGCTAGCCACCCTTGCCGGGGCTATCTGCAACAAGGCCCTCCACACACTGATTTGAAAGTTCGTCCCGAAAACGTGCAAAGAAATCGGGGTTAGGTGATCGTGGTTCTTTTTTTTATCAAACATGGCCTGGATCACAGCGAGCGTCTGTTGACGATTTTCGTGCACCGTCGCGTTTGGCCATTTCTTGTGTAAGCGGGTCAAATGCTCATCGACTTGCTCACTATTCAGGAATGAAAAATTACAGATGCCTTTCGGCGTAATGGCAATAAAGGTTTTTCCAAACGGGGTGTCATGCACTGCATACTCAATGGTTAAGCCTGCACCTCCTGTTTTGTATTCGCCAGGCGTGACCGCTTCCAGATGAACGAAGTGGTCGTACAAACGCGAGCCGCTGCTCAACCCCACGGAATCGGTAACTTCAAGCAGGGGTCTCGATTCACTCAGTAATTGCTTGGCGCGCTCCAGGGTAAGAACCTGCAGGAATCTCTTGGGCGTTACACCGGCCCATCGGCAGAACAGGCGCTGGAAATGATAAGGGCTCAGATGTAAGTGCGCCGCAATTTCATTCAGCGTCGGCTGGCTATCGACCCTGCGGGCAATGAAATCGATAGCGTCGGCGATGCGATCATAGTCTGTCATGCGTATATCCCAACGGCAGATTGCGTCAATCACTCCGCTATGCGGATCCGCGCCAGTTCCATATCCGGGCTGCGGTACATATCCTCAGGAATCGTCCCGAGAGTTGAATCCTGAAGCCGGGGCCCGAGCCCGTAAAATTGCTGAAAGCTCATAATGAGAGGCCGCCATTTGTCCGGGTCGATCCGATTCTCTTCTCCACTCATCATGATTGACGTCTCCGCATGCACGCGCTGAATGCGGGTCTCGATGCATAGAACAAATCCCCGTTGTAGCGGGTTGTCCTCGCCGACACCGTGCGAACTCGTAACGCGTGCTTCGAGTTGCACCGGGCACTCTCGCACGCGCGGCGGCGCCACCGTTTCCGAAGCCATCGGCGTCAGCCCTGCAAGCCCGAATTTATCAGCTTCATGTCGGTAGCCCTTTCTCAATTTGAACTCCGGTACCGGATCGGAGCCAGTGGTCAGCGCCAGACGATTTACCGCTGCCACCTCATTCACTGAGGGGAGGTTGAGGACGCACTCACCGGTGCGGATCATGTTCTGCGTGGTTTTCGAGAATGCAGTCAGCCCGAGCAGGCAGCGCCACCCCAGCCAGAATGCCGAGGACATCGGCGCGAGGTTGTAGCTTCCATCTTCATTCACGGTGCTGACCAGGACGACAGGTGTGCCAAGATACAATATCGGCGGTTCGCTTTTTATATGCATTGTCATTCCTCTCATAAATTAATTCTCGCAGTGACAGGAATTTGTGCCACTTCGTGCAAAGTATGGAGGTTCAAGTACTCTTCTGCGACCCGAATCTTGCTATGTTTGAGCCATAACGGTTTGCATAAGTGGCGCAGCGCTGCTGCGTCCAAGTGAGAGAAGCGAGCAACTTAATGCATTTGTTATACGTATATATCATTTGGCGACAACTAGGCTGATTCTTTAAACTTCATGAGATCGTTAAGCAGCTTATCTCGGTCAAGTAGCTGTGGAATCGTATAAATATAGGTACGACCATTTTCTTCTCTAATATTTCCAACCTGGTTCATGTCCTTTAACTTTTTACTCTCTTCCTCTATCACTTCAATTCTCAAACCACGACTATTTAGCGGGAAGACCGCCTTTTCTATTACACCTATGTATTTCCATGGAACGTAGTAATATAGATTCTGCTCGTCGGTCTGGAAATACAGCCCTGCATTATTTGCCTGCATTGTCGCTAAATAATTTCCCTTCTTTTGATTTTTAACAATTCCAAACAATATGAGAGCTATTACTGCAGCTATTGCACCTTTGATCGAAACACTCGCAATTGGCGAATAAATCACCAAGACAATGGCTATCGACAGAATAATACCGAAAATCCAAATAACGATTTTCGGTGGAGCCACCTTTAATTTTGGCTCTAATATTTCGTTTGATAAAACTAAGCTCATAAATTAAATTTTACGTATAACGTTTTAGCCCAGCCGCAATTGTCAGCTGGAGATTTTTGTTAGCTGTTTATAGCTCAATTTCGTTTACAATAAATGCTGTAGATTTTGAGTGATCTATAAACTTGTTTTCATCTTCCATTAATGATGGTGCTATCTCCTGAAATTCAGGAGAGCTCATAGCAGCCATCAAGTCTTCTTCAGATTCGAACCACACTTCCGCAACGCCATCATATGCAGGTTGCATTCCTCTCGATTCTTTTAAGCCATCATTTAATGGTGTGTCAATAGTGTGAGACTGGATATACTTTTTAGCCCTCATTTTTGACGCACTTCCCATAAAAAAAGGAGCATGTTTATTTAGCCAATAATCTTGAAACTCTTCGCGACTCATGTCTGGACGACGAGTGCAACACATTATAAGTTTTACCATTATTCTGTTTCCTTTATGTTGATCGGAAGAGATGAATCGAATACAGCTGACTACTGCTAGACGGCTTCTGCCGTATATCCGGAAACATGCGGCGCAGACTATATAGTTCACCCATTCGGGTGGCTATACGGCGTTTTCCGTCTATCACGACCTGGTTGAACATGTTCAGATCCCCCGTATCTCGTTGTTACTTGTATACAAACTATCGGCGAGTTTCAAGGCAAGCCGTACTAGGATGCATGCGCTGTGATATTGATGTTTTAGGCAGATAGGCGGCGCACGCCTTATATCCTGCCTTTTTTCGTTGCATACGCAGCGTTATAACAACATGAAACGTCAGTTAAATGTTGGCTATGCCTTGATATTGAAGTACATATACCGGCGAATTTTTTCTCTCCCGCATGCTGATATCCGCTGATCGTGCCATTACTTGTGCTTGTCGTTACAGGATGGATGGCTCATCCAGTGCGCTGGCTTGTTCGCGCAGGCTCAGGATATGGTCTTCCCAGTAGCGCGGTGAATCGAACCAGGGGAAGGCGATGGGGAAGGCGGGGTCTTCCCAGCGGCGTGCTATCCATGCGGCGTAGTGCATGATGCGCAGGGTGCGCAATGGTTCGATAAGCAGCGCACTGGCTTCATCAAAGTCCCGGAACATGCGGTAACCGGTCAGCAGGTCTTCCATCTGGGTTCGCATTTCCTCGCGGTCACCGGACAGCAGCATCCACAGATCCTGGATGGCGGGTCCGCTACAGCTGTCATCGAGATCGACAAAGTGAGGGCCATCGTCGCGCCACAGGATATTGCTTTTGTGGCAGTCGCCATGCAGGCGGATGTAGCCGACGGGACCGACAACTTCAAACAGGTTGCGTATTTTGCCAAGCAGGTCACCAGTGAGGCTGCTGTAGGCTTCGCGCAGGTAGTCGGGCAGAAAGCTTTGTTCGATGATGAAGTCACGCGAGGCGTCACCGAGACGTTCGATGTTGATCCGGGTGCGGTGTTCAAATTGCTGTGTCGCGCCGACGGCGTGCATCCGTCCAAGGAAACGTCCCATGTGTTCGCGCTGCTCGCGTGTATCGAGGTCGGGCCAGTGTCCCCCGCAGCGGGGCGATACGCCAAACAGGAAGCCGTGGTACTCATGCAGGGTTTCGCTGTGTTCGTCCTGGATGGGCGCGATGACCGGGATCTCCCGGGCAGCCAGTTCAAGCGCGAAGTTATGTTCTTCCTGGATAGCTTCCCGCGACCAGCGTCCGGGGCGGTAAAATTTGGCAATCACGGGGTCAGCGTCTTCAATACCAATCTGGTAGACGCGGTTTTCATAGCTGTTAAGAGCGAGCAGACGCCCATCGGTAACGAAGCCGCGGTCATCCAGGGCATTGAGGATGAGGTCGGGCGTCAGTTTTTCGTAGGGGTGTCCGGTGTGTTGTTGTGTCATGGGGACATCATAACGAATCATGCCTGTGTTGGGTGCGACAATTTGCCACTTTGTTGTGCAACTATCGACTGCTACTTTGTCGCCTGGCCGGGCAGGGTGTTAGCTGCCTGGCAGGTAATCACATTTAGGTGTCGCAGGGGGAAGCAGTCGTTATGTTCAGGCAAAATCGCGTGTTGTTGGGGTTCGTTATAGCAGTGTTCTCGAGCGTTTCGCTGGCTGGTAAAGGGGGGCGATTACCGGCACCGGTTAGTGATAGCGACTTTCAGGACTTTTCCGGAGTAAAGGTTGAGCTGGGTCGCCAGCTGTTCTTTGACAAGGTGCTGAGCGGCAACCGCAACACGTCCTGTGCCACCTGTCACCACGTGTTGACGGATACCGGAGATGGTCTTTCCCTGCCGGTAGGCGAGGGTGGATCGGGTCTTGGTGTTACAAGAGACACCGGTTCGGGTGACGATGCCGTCCATGAGCGTGTGCCGCGAAATGCGCCTCCGGTATTCAACCTGGGGGCGGCAGAATTCACGCGAATGTTCCACGATGGCCGGGTTGAGGTGAACGCTTCATTCCCGAGTGGTATAGCCAGTCCGGCGGGCCTGGATTTGCCGGAAGGCCTGGACAGTGTGCTGGCTGCGCAGGCCATGTTCCCGGTGACATCGGCTGCCGAAATGGCGGGGCAAGCCGGTGAGAACACAGTCGCTGATGCCGCTGCTGCAGGTGACCTCGCAGGTGTGAACGGTGTCTGGGCACAGATTGCACGGCGATTGCAGGCCATTCCTGGCTATGTCGACCAGTTTGTTGCTGCCTATGACGATGTCGATGTCGCAGACGATATTACCTTCGCGCATGCGGCCAATGCCATTGCAGCCTTCGAAAGTGATGCCTGGCGTGCAACCAACAGCCCCTTCGACCGTTTTCTGCGTGGTGAGCGCGGTGCTATGAGCAAGTCAGCCGTTCGCGGCATGAAGCTGTTTTACGGCAAGGCGAACTGTTCGGGTTGTCACAGTGGTACGTTTCAGACCGATATGGATTTTCACGCTATTGCAATGCCGCAAATTGGCCCCGGCCGCGGTGACGGTTTTGACGGGCACGATGATTTCGGGCGCGCCCAGGTGACCGGGCTGGTGATTGATCGGTACAAGTTTCGTACACCCACATTGCGTAATGTTGTCCTGACCGGGCCCTGGGGACACGCGGGTGCTTACAACAGCCTTGAAGCAGTTGTCCGTCATCACCTCGATCCGGTAGCGGCGCTGTATGACTATGATCGTAGTCAGGCCGTGCTGCCATCACGTGATGATCTGGATGCTCAGGACTTTGTTGTGATGGATGACCCTTCAAGGATCGCAGACATTGCTGCGGCTGCGGCTGATTATCGTGCTGTCAGGCTGAATGCTCGCCAGGTGGGCTATTTGCTCGATTTCCTGAATGCGCTGACCGATCCGGACAGTATCGACCTGCGTGCTGACATGCCCACGTCTGTACCCAGTGGGCTTTCACTGGTTGAGTAGGCCGATGAAGCGTGGGGAGCCCGCGGCAAGTCAGCGGGGGCTTTCACTTTCAGGCAGTGGTGTAGTGTGGTGTTTCTCATGGAAGAATTTTGCAAAATCCCTGTCGCTGTGTGAAACGTGGGCAATCAACCAGGATTTCAGTGCCTGCAGGAGTTCCGGGGTAAGGCTGCACTGTTGCTGTGTCAGTGCTTTGGCAAAGCTGGTTTTCAGTTCCGCAATCAGCATGACATGTTCTCGGGCATGTGCTGTGTAGCCCGGGTAAGCCATGTCACGCATCATGGCTTCTTCGTGGCTGAAGTGTGCTTTGGTTGTTGTGTACAAGTCATCAAACAGCCGCGCAAGCTTTTTCAGCTTTTCTCCGCTTGGCCCTGGCCCGTCAGTCTCGGTTTTTCGGCACTCGGTAACCAGTTTGTTGATGCAGTCGACCAGGGTCTTGTGCTGATCATCCAGACTGTCGATGCCGAGCAGCCGATCATCACTCCATGTAAGTAAACTCACTGTATTTCCCCGCGAGCAGCCAGATCTGCATCTCTATCGCTTCCGGTTTCGTGAAAAGCAGTGCCCACGAGCGCACTGCCGGTACTGGTTGCAGACCAGTGAAGTCAGACGCATCCACTCTGACAATTCGACGACAGACTCCCCCGCGGAAAAGATAATCAGGCCTTCGCATAGGTCCCTTCCATCCCATTCCTGAGTGGATGGTGTGCTTCGGGGATGTAAGCGATGATCCATATCTTTTTAAACATAGGCCCGGGAATAGTTTGCGTCAACCGGCCAGGGGCATGCAGATCTTTTTAAGGGCAATGCAATGAGTTGTATCAACAGACCTGGTATTAGGGGCAAAAAAAGCCCCTCGTGAAAGGGGCTGGATGTTTTGGAGGAGACCGGCCCTGAAGAGCCTGTCACCTGTTAGACGTTACTTGACGGTAATTTCTTCCAATTGTTTTGCCTTGATGATCTGTCCATTCAATGCGGCTTCCCTGGTGACCTGAAAAATCCTGTTACGCGGTATCCATCGTGACGCGTTCGCAGACATTACCCCTGTTTCGTGAGGAAAATACGGCCAGTTCGCCGTATATCAGTACCACAATATATAGTGTTTTGCTGTTTGTTCGACCTGTTCAGTGCGAGTCCCGTATTGGTTCATATTCATAAACAGGATTTATGTGTAACCGACTGTTAGCTAACCAAAATAAATGTATTCCATAGTCACTATCAGGGGCTTGACAGGGAGCTCCGACGGACATAACCTAGCTGTCTGTTCGCACAACATCTTGTGGTTATGCCGATAAGTTACCCCAACATCTCGGGGTCGCCTTTAAGCCATAAAAAATCACAAATAAAATCAAATACAAGGAGTCAGGAGTCGCAATGAAATCAGTTCAGCTGAAGTCTGTTTCGACCGGTGTAGCCGATATCCCCCTGCAGGATGCCTCGATGGATATCTGGGACAAGAAGTACCGGTTAAAGCGTAAGGACGGTGTCGCGGTCGATGAAACCATCGACGACACCTACAAGCGCGTGGCGCGCGCCCTCGCCGAGGTGGAAGTGACGCCAGAGAAGCAGGATCACTGGTATGAGCAGTTCGTCTGGGCATTACGCCATGGTGCGATTCCGGCCGGCCGCATTACCTCCAACGCCGGCGCGCTGCAACACAAGCCGGCCACCTCCACGATCAACTGCACCGTGTCCGGCACCGTCAAGGATTCCATGAACGATATTCTGGAACGGGTGCACGAGGCCGGACTGACGCTCAAGGCGGGCTGTGGCATCGGCTATGAATTCTCCACACTGCGCCCGAAAGGCGCCTACGTTTCTGGCGCCGGCGCCTATACCTCCGGCCCGCTGTCGTTCATGGATATCTACGACAAGATGTGTTTCACCGTGTCGTCGGCCGGTGGTCGCCGGGGTGCGCAGATGGCGACTTTCGATGTCGGCCATCCCGATGTGATGGATTTCGTGCGCGCCAAGCGCGAGGACGGTCGTTTGCGTCAGTTCAATCTGTCGCTGCTGATTACACGTGAGTTCATGGAGGCAGTCAGCCATGACGGTGAATGGAAGCTGGCATTCCCGCTAACAGAGCAGGAAGTCAGTGAAGAAAGCATCGATCTGTACGACGCCAGTCATGTGGTTTGGCGTGAGTGGCCGATCAGTGAAGGCTACGTCAGTAATGAAAACGGGCTGGTAGCGTGCAAGGTGTATCGCACTATCCGCGCACGCAGGCTGTGGGACATGATCATGGCGTCCACCTATGACTTTGCCGAGCCGGGTTTCATTCTCATCGACAAGGTCAATGAGATGAACAACAACTGGTTCGATGAAAATGTCCGTGCGACCAACCCCTGTGGCGAACAGCCGTTGCCCCCCTATGGCTCCTGCCTGCTGGGTTCAGTCAACCTGACGAAGTTTGTACGCGAACCCTTTACCGAAAATGCGCATTTTGACTGGGACGAGTTCCGCAAGGTGATTTCTGTCTTTACCCGCATGCTCGACAATGTAGTTGAGATCAACGGCCTGCCTCTGGAGCAGCAGCGCGATGAAATTCTGCGCAAGCGCCGCCATGGTATGGGGTTCCTCGGCCTGGGTTCGACCAGTACGATGCTGCGCATGAAGTACGGTGAAAAGGATTCGGTGGCCTTCACAGAAAAAGTCAGCCGTGAACTGGCGCTGACCGGCTGGCAGACGGCGCTGGAGCTGGCGGAAGAGAAAGGTCCTGCTCCCATTCTCGAAGAAGACTTTGAGGTGACTGCCGAGATGCTGCGCAAGCGTCCGGAGATGAAGCTCGACGGTTATGAAATCGGTGATCGCGTAAAGGGCAAATTGTTGCACGCGCGTTACAGCCGCTACATGCAACAGGTCAGCGAGATTGCCCCGGACCTGGTCGAGCGGCTGGCCGAGACAGGCGCACGCTTTACTCACCATTCGTCGATCGCGCCGACCGGTACAATTTCCCTGTCGCTGGCCAATAACGCCAGCAATGGTATCGAGCCGAGTTTTGCGCATCATTATTTCCGTAATGTCATTCGCGAGGGACGCAAGACCAAGGAAAAGGTGGATGTGTTTTCGTTTGAATTGCTGGCGTATCGTTCGCGGGTGAATCCTCAGGCAGAACAGGGTAGCGAAGACCCTGCCAAACAGTTGCCGGAGTACTTTATAGCGGCAGACGATGTGACGCCAAAACAGCACGTCGATATCCAGGCGGCGGCGCAGAAATGGGTGGACTCATCCATTTCCAAGACGGCCAACGTACCAACGGATTACCCGTTCGACGAGTTCAAGGATATTTACCTGTACGCCTACGAACAGGGACTTAAGGGCTGTACGACCTTCCGTTTCAACCCGGAGGCGTTCCAGGGTGTGTTGGTAAAAGAAAAAGATCTGGAGAACACCACCTACCAGTTCACGCTCGAAGATGGCAGCAAGATGCAGCTGAGTGGGAACGAAGAAATCGAATACGACGGAGAAATTCATACCGCCGCCAACCTGTACGATGCCCTGAAAGAAGGCTACTACGGAAAATTCTAGGCGAAGCGAAGGCGTCAGAGGAGTTACGCATATGACCAGAAAGATCGAACAGAAAATTATTGACTATGAAGTGTTGAAGAAAGATGCGCCCGCCGAGCCCGAAGCGGTGGTCGCGCCGGCCAGGGAAGAGGAAAAGGTCGTTCACCTGCACGAAAAGCTGGAGCGCCCGGAGATGTTGCTGGGTTCCACCTACAAGGTGAAGACGCCACTGACGGAACATGCGCTGTATATCACGATTAACGACGTGATCCTTAATCCCGGTACACCGCATGAATTGCGCCGACCCTTCGAGATCTTTATCAACTCGAAGAATATGGATCACTTCCAGTGGATTGTTGCATTGACCCGGATTATTTCCGCTGTGTTCCGCAAGGGTGGTGACGTTACCTTCCTGGTAGAGGAATTGCGCTCGGTTTTTGATCCGCGTGGTGGTTACTTCAAGAAAGGAGGGAAGTACATGCCCTCACTGGTGGCCGAGATCGGTGATGCTATCGAATGTCACCTGCGCATGATCGGTATGCTCAAGGATGACGACCTGGACGATCACCAGAAAAAAATGCTGGCGGAAAAGCGCGAGCAGTTTGAACAGGCCAACAAGTCGAGCAAACCGGAAGATGCCGGTGATTTCCCGGAAGGCGCCCAGCTCTGTGTGAAATGCAATACCAGGGCGGCTATTCAGATGGACGGTTGCCTGACCTGCCTTAATTGCGGTGAATCGAAGTGCGGCTAGTTTTAGTGCGGGAAACCTGTCGATGAACCTGCTCGATAAAGACTATCAACTGAGAAGAGATATGTTGGCACATCAAGCGATACCGGGTTACTGGTACACCAATATTCTTGGGCAATTGCAGCAGGTGCGCGTGGTACTGCACGAGGCAGATGAGCCAAGGCGGGTAGTGCTGGAGAATATTAACGGTAAACGCCAAACCGTTGATATTAACGGCTGGTACCGGCTGGATCTCACGCTGCATTCGCCGGGTATCGAGCGCCGCCGCACCCGTGGCCAGCGTGATTCAGGCAAGCCTTCATGAACCTGTCGACGGGCCAGGGTATATGCGTCGAGTGACGGATATGTATCATCGTTTCCTGTGCGCGACACCCTGTTTGTAGACGGCCCGGCCGGACAACTCCAGGTGCAGCTGACCGAACCTGGAGCCTCTCCGGGAGCGCTTGCTATCATTTGTCATCCTCATCCATTGCACGGCGGGACACTGGACAACAAGGTTGTTCACCAGCTGGCAAAGAGTTTTGTCGAGTCGGGGGCTGTCAGTGTGCGCTTCAATTTCCGTGGTGTGGGCAAGAGCGAAGGTGTTTACGACGACGGGCGGGGTGAGAAAGCGGACTTGCTGGCAGTCGTCGCGTGGGCGAAGGCGCGCTGGCCCGGGTTACCGCTGTGGCTGGCGGGGTTTTCCTTTGGGGGATTCATTGCGCTGGAAGCAGCGCAATCATTGAAGCCTGACTGGTTGGTGACGGTTGCACCGGCAGTAAATTATTTTCCAGACCAGCCGGTAGCGCTTTCAGACATCAACTGGCTGCTGATCCATGGCGATGCGGACGACATTGTGCCCTGGTCAGCTGTTGACGCCTGGTTGGCTCAACAGGCGCTTGTGCCAGAGATCGTTTGTGTAGAAGGTGCGGGCCACTTTTTTCATGGGCGGCTGAATGATCTGCGCAACATCGTGCTGCGAGCAGCGCCCACTACCTGAATATTATCTAAAGAGATCGATTTTCAGTGGTGCGGGACGTTTTTCGCGAACCGGAAAACATCTGAAGCGGAACTGAATGTCTTGGTGATAATCCGCTCATCGATACTGCATGCCCAGTATGCGGGAAGATTACCGCCCTTGAATACCGGGTTAGCACTGACGGTAACACCGTTGATTTTCTTTTCGACTTTTGCGTTCATACAGCACCATTCTTGTTGTTTTGCATTAAAAATCCAGCAAGCCATATGCCAATTACGATAATACCTTGAATTGTATAGATGACCTGGAGCGGGGTTTTATTCCTTGTGAGCACCTTCAGTGTTCAGCGTAAAGAAACCCAACAGTACGGCCAGTATATGCGTCCAATGCCTGGGTACATCCTGTTGATATTAAAATATATTTATAAAATCTTGCGCGGGTCAGGTGTTGTGTAAGCAATCCCGACATCTATCGGGTTTGTGGCTGTTCGAACCCCGGCCAGGCTTAATCACCGGTAGCGCCGGTGGCGGGTGATTTGCCGGTTTAAGGCAGACCGGTGGTGTGGTGGGAGGACGGCGGCGCGCAGAAAGGGCATAATTGTCCAATCGCCTGTCCGGCGGCAAAAAAAGTCCTATGTACGAACAACATTTCGGTCTCACAGAACGCCCGTTTTCCATCGCGCCCGATCCGCGTTTTCTCTATATGAGTCAGCAGCATCGTGAGGCGCTTGCACATCTGTTATATGGTGTTGGTGAAGGCGGCGGGTTTGTGCAGCTGACCGGTGAGGTAGGTACCGGCAAGACCACTATTTGCCGATGCCTGCTGGAGCAGGTACCGGACCATGTCGATGTAGCTCTGATCCTCAATCCACGCGTCAGCGCCATAGAGTTGCTGGCCAGTCTGTGCGATGAGCTGGGCATCAATTTTGCGCGGGACACGGACAGTATCAAGGCATTGACTGACCTGCTGAATGCCCACTTGCTTGAAATGCATGCGCAAGGCCGGCGAACAGTGCTTATCATTGATGAGGCGCAGAATCTTGATGCCGATGCACTGGAACAGGTTCGCCTGCTCACCAACCTGGAAACCACTCGCGAGAAGCTGCTACAGATTGTGCTCATCGGCCAGCCGGAACTGCGCAGTCTGCTGGCGCGCGAAGAGTTGCGCCAGTTGTCCCAGCGGATCACGGCGCGTTATCACCTGGAGCCGATACAGCGCAATGAAACAGCGGCATATATTCGTCATCGTTTACAAGTGTGCGGCGCCAGTGAAACGATTTTCACTGATGAAGCCATCGACATGGTGCAAAAACTTTCCGGTGGTGTGCCGCGCCTGATCAATGTGATGTGCGACCGTGCCATGCTGGGCGCCTATGTAGAGGGCAAGCGCAAGGTTGATGTTGCGATTGTTGTCCGTGCTGCGGGCGAAGTGTTACCGGAAGAAGGGCTGGATGCACCGTCCGGCCACGAGTGGTGGCGCTGGCTTGCGGCGGCAGTTGCCGCTGTATTTGTGGTGGCGTTTGTTATTGGTTACTGGCAGGAGCCGGCCCGAAATGCCGTTATGGTGACCAATAATCCGGTGGGTGGCCCGGCCGGGGCACCACTGGCGGCGGGCTCTGCACAGACAGAACCTGTTGTTGCAGCCCGGGAACCAGACCCCGGGCCAGGCGTTAGCAACCAGGCTGAAACGAATAGCGGCAAAAGTAGGCCCGATGTCATAGGCGAGGCAGGTGGTGTTGTGGCGGTGGATGCCGCCCGGCTGCATGCAGGCGGCAACGCTACACTCGAGCAACGACTGGCAGATGCCAGTCCGGTTGCTGCGGCAAAGGCCTGGGCCGGCCTGTTCAGGTTATGGGGCGTACAATCTGCCGCCAATACAGATGCCCAGGCCTGCGCGGCCGCTCCGGCGGTCGGTTTGCGATGTCTGCAAGGCGGTGGAAGCCGCACGGTATTGCAGTATTTCGATCGGCCCGCTGTCCTGTTGCTGGTGGGTGCCGGTGGACGCAGGGTGCCGGTGCTGTTGCAGGAAATTCGTGGCGGCAACGCACTTCTGCAGATTGATGGGCAGCCAATCGAAGTCCCGCTCGACACGATGGAGGGACACTGGTTCGGTGAATACCGCTTGCTGTGGAAAACACCACCGGGAGGCAGCCCGGTACTTCGTCCGGGTGACCGCAGTCCGGTTGTGAAATGGCTGCGAGAAAAACTCAAACTGGCTACCGGTTTGTCTTCCATTGCGCCCGACCCATTGTTTTTTGATGAAGGACTGAAAACCCTGGTGCAGGATTTTCAGCGCAGCCACGAGTTGAATGCCGATGGCGTAGTTGGTGCCAGGACATTTATTCACTTGAATAACCTTTCCAGACAGCCGACAGTGCCGCGTCTGGGTGTTGTAACGGCGCAGTAGGGTCACATGTCATACATACTCGAGGCACTGAAGAAGGCGGAACACGATCGCGAGATCGGGCAGGTGCCGCGCATCGACAGTGAACACGAGCCAGCGAGCTCTGGTTTGTCACCACGCTGGGTGATAGTTGTGGTGCTGGTTTTGCTTATTAATGCCGGTCTGCTGCTGGTGCTGTTCTGGCCAGAAGAGCCTTCCAGTCCACCACCGCAAGCTGCCGGGCCTGCGCCAGCGTTACAAGCGACCGTAACACCGGTGACCAGGCCAGAGAATCGTAACGACAGGGTTGTTGATCGTGCGTTGACGGTGGCCCCTCCTGCGGCTGCTGTTCAGCCACCGGTTGCGGTTGAGCTGCCCACGGTCGAGCCGCCAGTGCGGGCCGCTGAAGTCCCCGTCGTACCCCGGCAGCCTGTCGTTGCAGCCACAACCCGGCCTTCCTCAGGGCAATTCGGTAATCTGCCGGTCTGGCCCCAGGTGCCGGACTATATTCTGCAAAAACTGAACCGTGGCCTGCGATTGGATGTCCACGTGTACAGTGAAAGGCCGGAGGATCGGTTTGTGCTGGTCAATCTGCAAAAATACCGGGAAGGCGACCAATTACAGGAAGGGCCACTGTTGGACGCCATAACACCTGATGGCATCGTGTTGTCATTGCAGGGTGACAGGTTCCTGGTTCGTGCACAGTAGGATCACATTCAGGCAGTCAAAATCAATGTTCAGAAAATTTCTTCTGTCGTGCCTGGCAGGCAGCTTAAGTCTTGCCGGGCTATCTGTTCAGGCGCAAAGGCACATTTCACATGTTTCCGCCGAGCGGCTGATTATCAAGCTGCAGGATAGCGGTGTGCGTAAAAGCGCCTCAGCCGGCTCCAGCGAGGCTGTTCCGGACCTGAGTCTTCCTGATGGACGGAAGCTCACATATGTACGTTCCATGAGCGATGGAAGCCTTGTCGTGCGGTTACCTGAAGGGGTCAGCTCCGAAGAAGCGCATGCACTGGTTTCGCAGCTGACGCAGGAGCCTGCGGTGCTGGCAGCGCAGGTGGACAAGCGCCTTTATCCAGCCCTGGTGCCAAATGATACTCAGTATGTAAATCAGTGGCATTTGTCGGAGGACACGGCCGGCATGCGCATGCCGGCTGCCTGGGATCTGAGTACCGGTTCTTCCGGTGTCGTGATTGCCGTCGTAGATAGCGGTATTTTGTCGCACATCGATCTGGATGCGGCCCGCATTTTACCCGGCTATGATTTTATCAGTGATATTCCGACGGCCAATGACGGTGATGGCCGGGATGCCGACCCGACTGACCCGGGCGATGCCGTTCTGGCCAATGAGTGCGATGTGGGTGAGCCGCCAACTGATGAGCCGAGTTCCTGGCACGGATTGTCAGTTGTGGGGGTAATGGCTGCGACATCCGATAATAGTAACGATGTCGCGGGAATGGATTTTGCTGCCAGGATTCTTCCTGTGAGGGTGCTGGGCAAGTGTGGTGGATTTGTATCGGACATCATCGATGCAATTCGCTGGTCGGCCGGACTTTCTGTAGCGGGCGTGCCGGATAATCCCACCCCGGCAAAAGTCATTAATCTCAGTCTGGCGGGAGACGGCGCCTGTTCGGCGCAGGAGCAGTCAGCAATCAATGACGCTGTTGCTGCCGGGTCCGTCGTGATTGTGGCGGCGGGCAATGAGGGTATGGACGTAGCCAACTTCAGTCCCGCCAATTGCGCCAATGTTGTGACTGTAGGCGCGGTGGCGCGCGATGGAAGTATTGCTTCCTACACGAATCGGGGTGAGGAAGTGGACCTGGTGGGACCGGGTGGAGACGGTCCGGACCCGATGGGCAGGGACGATGTGTTGACGTTGTGGAATCTAGGTACCACAACAGCGGGCGCTGATACGCTGGCCTTTATACAGGGAACCAGTTTCACCGCCGCTGAGGTATCGGCTGTAGCTGCCCTGATGCTATCTGTGAACGGAACGCTCGATCCCGACACAGTGCGCGATATCCTGCGTGCCACGGCGCGCAGCTTCCCGGATTCCAGTTGTAACGCCAATCGGTGTGGGCAGGGTCTTGTGGATGCCGGCGCTGCCCTGGCGGGTGCGGCAGACCCTGCGTCTGTTGTTAGTGGTTCGACAATTGGCAGCAGCAACGGCGGCGGTGGCGGCGGCGGTGGTGGTTGTGTTGCGTTGCGGGTGGCAGATCGCACCGATCCGTTACTGGTCTGGCTTGCTGCGGCCGCAATAATTGGTTTGAGGCGGCGTAACCGCTAGACTACCAATATGTTACGGGCAATTCAGGATTTCTTCAGGGGGCGCATCGATCCCGGCACGGCCGGCGGGCATGACGAGCATAGCCTGCACCTGGCTACTGCCGCATTACTGTTTGAGGTGCAGCGTGCCGATTTCGAAGAGCACGACGACGAGCGCAAGGTGCTGGAGCGTGTGTTGCAGGAGACTTTTGCGCTGAGCAAGGAAGAAACCCGGGAACTGGCCCGACTTGCACAATGTGAATCCGAAGATTCCGTATCACTTCACCAGTTTACTCACATAATCAACCAGCGCTTTTCACCCGAGGAGAAAGTGCGAGTGGTCGAGATGTTGTGGCAGGTTGCTTTCGCTGACGGGCGTATAGATCGTTACGAGGAGGCGCTGGTGCGCAAGATTTCCGAACTGATTTATGTCCCGCACAGGGCGTATATCCAGGCTCGCCACCGGGCACAGGACGCGCAATAAAAAGGCAGCCCTGTAAGCTGCCTTTTTTGAATCCATTCTGCTCTCCGTACCCGGCTCTTGAACCCGGATACGGAGATGCATCCTGATGTAATATTCAGGTATCTACCTGATTACACCATATCTTTCAGACCCTTAAGCGGAAGAACCTTGACCACGTTGCGAGCTGGCTTGGCCTTGAATGTCATGGCCTCGCCTGTGAACGGGTTAACGCCCTTGCGTGCTTTGGTGGCTGGCTTGCGGACAACCTTGACTTTCATCAGACCGGGGACGGTGTAAACACCAGGACCCGTGCGCCGGATGTCACGTTTGATCAGTGCGGTGAGAGTTTCGAAAACGGCGCCAACGTCTTTCTTGGTCAGGCCGGTTTTGTCTGCGATGTAGGTGAACGTTTCAGCTTTCGTGGTGGGCTTCTTTACCGCCTTGGCAGCAGCCTTTTTCTTGGCGGTTTTCTTGGCAGCTTTTTTCTTTACGGCCATTCAATGTGCTCCTATAAAAATGTTGGCAGAGAACTAACGGCGCAACCATAGCACAAAGAAAAAAAAGTGAAACCCTTTTTTAACTTTATACCTGCTATTCCAGACTCATATGAAGATGGCATCTATGATGCAAGGAAAATAGAGGGGTTTCCCTGCGTCAAAATTCAGTGGAGTTGGTGGGCATCTGTTGTCAGGTCGGTAACTTCGTTGTCCCCGTTCTCGTCCGGACAGGGCGAAGCGTGGTGATGCGTCATGCGCCAACTGTTATCGATCAGCTGAAAAACGTTGGTCGCGATCACCGGTGGCCAGTGCGTATTGTCACCAGGTGTGCTGAGGTGTTCATAGAGTATATGTACCGCAATCAGTGCGTCCTGGGTGCGGTGAACGTTGGACAGTTTGAAGCGCACGCGCAGTCCACCTTCGAAAATTTCCCGCCAGCTTTCCTGCACGGCGTCATAACCTTGTACACGGTCGCCCATGGGGTGAATGCATTCGATGAACTCGCGTTCGGCCCATACAGCCATCATGGCGGACAGGTCAGCATTGGCAAATGCCTCATAGAAGGCCTGCTCGGCAGCTTCGGGTGTGGGGAAGACAGGTTTGGACATATGGCGGGCTATGGTACCAGTCTTCTTGGGTGAAGCAATGCACCTGAATTTGTGAGCAATTTCACGATTTTAAGACAGTGGTTCAGGCTAAGTTTTCGATGTTTTGTGCCGATAGCAGGGGGTGCGCAGCGCATACCTCGCAGGCGAATGAAAAAGTACGTTCCGGATACCGGCAAACTCTATCGACAGGATGACAGGCAGACCATGGGAGCGGTAAAAAAACTCTTGGACAAGAAGGCGTTAAAGGATCTGGTGCCGCTCAATGCATTATCTGCAGTTCATCTTGACGAAATTTCCCGAAAAGCCGGAATTGAAACGGTACGCTCCGGGCGCTATGTGTTCAAGGCAGGTGAACGCGATCAGAAATCCGTTTACCTGCTGGAGGGCAAGATAGAGCTGGTCGATGAGGGTCGCAATGTCGTTGCTACAATCACAGGCGGTTCCGAAGCAGCGCATCATCCGCTGGCGCATAAACAGCCTCGCCAGTTATCTGCCCGTGCGTCGGGTGCAGTGACGGTCGCGCGCATTGATTCGGGACTGCTCGACGTATTGCTGACCTGGGACGAATCATCCGGCTACGATGTCGTTGAGATCGGCGCAGATGATGATGGCGACTGGATGACGCGTATGTTGCAGTCGCAGGCATTTCTCCAGCTTCCGCCGTCAAATATTCACCAACTGTTGATGCGCCTTGAGTCGGTCAGTTTTCGGGCCGGCGACCTGGTCATCAGGCAGGATGAGGATGGTGATTACTTCTACATCGTCAAATCCGGTCGGATGGCGGTGAGTCGAAAAGCCTCGGCACGTGGCAAGGAAGTGTTGCTGGCAGAGCTGGGGGAAGGTGCCTGTTTCGGAGAGGAGGCACTGGTTTCCGACTCGCACCGTAACGCAACAGTGACCATGCTCACAGACGGTTCTTTGATGCGACTTTCCAAAGACGATTTCGATGAACTGCTGCGCGCACCGCTGGTGCATGAAGTGGATTTTGCGCAGGCCGGACAACTCGCCGGGCAGGGTGCCGAGTGGCTCGATGTGCGTTTGCCGGGTGAGTTTGATAATCAACATGTCAGGAGTAGTCGGAATTTCCCCTTGTCGGCACTAAGAGACCAGGCGGACAGTCTGGATGCTGACAAACGCTACATTGTCTGCTGCGACACAGGTCGCCGTAGCGCTTCGGGTGCATTTATTCTGAGGCAGCGGGGCTTCAGTGTATACACGCTGAAAAATGGACTGATGGATGTTCCGGTCGAGGAACTGGAGGGAGCTTCCACCCCGTTGCAGGAGGATACGGCCAGTCACGACGCAGACATTATCCCTTTCGAAAATGAAAGGGATGCAGAGGGACGTACAAGCGCAGAGTCGTGCCAGGATGCTGAAACTGTCTCTCCTCTCGAGGTGGAGCTTCAAGACAGCCTGGCGGCACGCGAAATATTGCAGGCTGAAGCTGAAACCTTGCGTGAGCAGGTTGAATCGTTACAGGACTCACTGAAAGAAACAGAAAAAAAATACGGTGAACTGAACCGGCAGCTGGAGGAAGTGCAACAGGCCCGCGAATCCGGCAAAGGGGTGAATGAAAAGTTTGAAAAACAACTGGCGCAGCTGGAAGTTGAGCTGGAGCGTGTACGCGAAGACTATCAGCAGCTGGGGCAGCGCACCAGCGCGGTTGCCGGTGAGCGGGACGCGGCTAACCGTGAGCTGGAAAAAATGCGCAGTGAGCTGGAAGCATTGCAGGCCCGGGTGGATAGTCAGCAGGGTGAGCTCAGTGAACAGGTTCAGGTAGTCCAGGCGCAGCTGGATGCAAAGAGCCAGGTACTGGAGGAAGAAGCGGACAGGCGTAGTGTGCTTGAAACAGCGCTTGCCGGGGCGGAAAAAGCCACGCGCCTGGCTGAAGAGCGGGAAACCGGTCTTCTTGAGCAGATCGAAACACTGAAGCAGCAGGCCAGTGAGCAGAGTGAGCAGCTACAGGAAACATTTCAGGCGGAAAAAGCGGAGCTTGAACAGCAGCAGCAGGTGCTGCAGCACAGTATCGAAGACTACCAACAAAAACTGGTGGCCCAGACAGGGGAACATGAATCACTTGCCGGAAAACTGGCGGATGTTGAGCAACAGCTCACGCAGTCTCAGGTAAACGAGCAGGCTCTGAATGTGTCACTGGAGAGTGCCCGGCAAGAGGCCGATGGGGCAGAGCAGCGTATTCGTGCGCAGCTGCAACAGGAGCTCGACACTCTTGGCGAGTCACTCGACAGCACAAAAAATGCTTTTGATGAGGCCAGCAGCCAGCTCGAGGAAAGTGCCAAACGTGAGGAGCAGCTGAGTGGTCGTATTTCCGAGCTTGAGAAGCAGCTTGCGTCCAGTGAGCGTGATTTCGAATCTGATCTGGGTAGCGCACGTGAGGCAATGTCCCGGGCGCAAACCGAGGTGGACAACCTCAAACGCGAGCAGCAGCGTTTACTCGATCGTCTGCGCAAAAACGAAGAGACCCGTGAACGTGAACGTCAGGACCATGGGGCCGAGGTCCACCGGTTACACAAGGAATTAAAACAGGCTGCAGATGGTTCGGCTGAAGGGCTGGCAGCCGAGCTGGAGGCATTGCAGGCGCAGGTTAATGAAAGTGCTCGATTGCGCGATGATCTTGAGGTCAGTCTTGGAGAGCGTAGTGCCCAGCTGGAAGATAGCCAGGCACGTGTCGAGCATTTTGAGCAGCAACTGAAGCTGGCCCGGCAGAGCGCCCAGGCTGCCGAGCAGCAGCTGGTCGAGGCCAATCGCCTGGCCAATGATGAAATGGAAATTCGTCTTGGCACTGAACAGGGTATACAGGATGGGTTGCGCGAAGCCCTTGAAGCCTCGGAAAGAGAACGCAATACCCATCAGGAGACCATCACGGTTATTAACCAGGAGCTGGAGGAGCTGCGTGATGCTTACCAGCAGTCGAAGCAGGTTCTGGAAAGTAACGAAGACGCTGTTACCCGGCTGGCTGACCTGGAAGTACAGCTGGATGCTGTCGGATCAGAACGTGATGAGCTGAAATCATCAGTCGATGTGTTGAAGAATGAACTCGACCAGTTGAGAGCAGAAGCCGAAGTACATCGTGGCCTGGAGGGTATGCTGTCTGATGAAGGTGGTGATTGTGAGGAAAACGAAGCTTTGCAGCAGGCCAAACAGAATGTCGAGGTAGCTGTACGCCTGCGTGCCCAGGCGGAAGAACAATGTGAAAGTCTGCGCGAGGAAGTCGAACAACTCAAAACCCGGTTGAGCCAGGCAGTCGCGGCATCTGAGCCCGCCATGCTGGATGGTGCGATCCCGTCACTGGATAACAGCGACCCCCAGGCTTCGAATCCCATGTTACTGAATGTGCCTGAATTCGAAGAGGACGATGTTCTTGCGCCGGCGGTATTGCTGGACGAAGAACTGGCGAGTGCGCAACCACATACTGCCGCAGTGCCAAAATCAGGTCTGGTCAAAGGGTTGATGGTCGGTCTGGTTATCGGTGTCGTGGCAGGAGCCGGGTTGTTCTGGTGGCAGTCAGATGCAGGGACGTCGGCTGCCGCTCAATCCGGAGCTGTAAATCGCCAGCTTGTTGCACCGGAACCGGCCGTTGACCAGGAAGCCGGAGATCATTTGACCAGTAAAGTGACCGCCGAAGTGAAGCAACGCTTGCCGGAAGCGCCCGTGGTTTCAGAAAAAGTTGGTGCAGCGGCAGAAAAGCCTGCCCCGTCTGTCTCTGCGGCCAGGTCTTTTCCGCTTGCGCGTGGCATGTCTGATCTGCCACGCGGCGCATCAACATCGACGGAAGATACTGCAACCCGCCAGCATCCTTCTTCTGGCGAGAGGGTGAAAAAAGCAGGGCAGGCCAGCGAAGACATAACTTCCATGACATCACGCCCGGATGCGGGTGAAACGGCGGAGCCGCTTGTGCAACCTGCGGTTGAGCAACCGGCAGGACGTTTCCGGGATCGTCTGGGTGATGGCTCACCAGGTCCGCTGATGGTGCGCTTGCGTGCGGATCACTTTTTGATGGGAAGCAGCGCTATTTCCCAGCAGTTTGATGAACGCCCACAGCATGAAGTCAGACTTGCGCCGTTTTCGATTGCAGCCCACGAAGTGACATTTAATGACTATGACACTTTTGCGCGCACAACAGGCCGCCGGTTGCCTGGTGACAAGGGCTGGGGGCGTGGTGACCGCCCTGTGATAAATGTCAGCTGGGAGGATGCAAAGGCCTATGCGCAATGGTTATCTGCACAAACCGGCAAGTCTTATCGTCTGCCGAGCGAGGCTGAATGGGAATTTGTGGCGCGTTCAGGTTCGTCCACACGCTACTGGTGGGGTGAAGACGTTGGTAAAAACCATGCCAACTGCTTTGATTGTGGCAGTACGGATAGCGGGATACAGACCTCGCTGGTGGCCAGTTATGCGGCAAGCCCCTGGGGTGTGAGTGACATGGCCGGCAATGTGCGCGAGTGGGTAGCGGATTGCTACACACCGAACTATAGTCGTGCACCGATTGATGGTCGAGTTGTTGAAACGGGTGGCTGTGCCGGGCGTGTTGTGCGCGGTGGAGCATATAGCAGTCCTTCAGCCCAGCTTCGCAGTGCGGCGCGTGACCGGATGGATGTACAAAGTCAACTGGATAACCTTGGCTTTCGCGTAGTGCGCGAATAAAGAGGTAGTCGCTGTCACGCCCTGGTGATTTGAAATTGTGCGTGTAACTGCCTAATCTGCGGTGCATGGTGAATTGGCTGAAAATTTGTGATTTGTCAGCGCTACCCGAAGATAGCAGCCGTGGGTTTTGTATTTCAACCTCGGCTGGATTGGCGGATATCTTCCTGGTACGTAAATCCGGAGAAGTTCGCGGCTATCTCAACCAGTGCCCGCACACGGGCGGCCCGCTCGACTGGGTGCCGGATCAGTTTCTGGATCTGGATCGTCGCTTGATCCAGTGTGCGACACACGACGCCCTGTTTCGTATTGATGATGGAGTATGTGTGGCCGGACCCTGCGCAGGACAATCGCTGGTAGCAATTGATCTCAAGCAGGAAGGTAATGATGTCTGTATGAGGGATGTTGTTTCTGAAAAATAAAAAACCGGCAGCGTTTAACGGGCTGCCGGTTTAATGTTTGCTTGGTACGTCAGTCTTCGAGTGACTTGATCAGGGCTTCAACAGATGCGGCGGGAAGTGTACGGGCTTCACTTTGCGTTCTGGCCTCGACCATGGCGAGCTGCAGGTGCGGCTCTTCGATCGCGCATGGCGTGTCACAGGCCGAATTTTCAGCCTTGCATACAAGCTTGCACGATGGTTCTTCAACCGGAAATTCCGTTCCACTTGCCATATCCATGAAATATGCCATGGCCCACCTCCCTCGATAGTAATGGCTGATAACGCAGCCGTTATAAAGGCTATCGGCGTCGGGATATAAACATTAACCCTGATAAATTTTCACACGGAATCCAGCAGGTTAGAGGATTCATGGCTAGGGAAACGCAGGGATAGTGGGCTCAATGCCGTGCATATCGGCTTCCGGGTGGTGTCGTTTGATCATGTTGGTGACCGTTTCGATCCGGTCTTTCGGTACATCAATCATCATCAGGATCTGTCCCTGTTCAACGGCATGCTGGAATTCCTTCAACTGACTGTTGGGTACATCGGTTCCGATCATGCCTGACACCCAGGCACCGATAATTGCACCTGCGAGAGCGCACGCCAGAATGGTCCAGCCGCCGAGCGCAATGCCACCTGGCGGGAAGGCGACGGCGATAAGTCCTGCCAGTACACCGGTAGCGCCACCGACACCCAGACCTATTTCTATTCCATGTATAAAGTCGCTGCGTTGCAGCAGGCTTGCCCTGGGGAGGTCTCCCAGTGACAAGCCGTCTTTTGCCAATACGTGAATATGACGGTCATCAATACGTGCCAGCAGAAGTTCATCAACAACCTGCCGTGCACGCGCTACGCTGGGTAAAAGAAAATAGAGTCTGCGTCTCATGCTGCACCTCCTGTCCCGCACCGGGCTGAATTGGCCTAACCGGCCAGCTACTCCGGGTTAGACCGCTAAATCCAGTATAGTTGCGTTTTCAGTCAGTCACGTCAGGCGGTAGTCCATACGTTCGATCTGTCTCATCCAGTCTTCAGTTTCTGCCCAGATATCAGTCTCTTCGGTATCTTCAGGTGATATATCCATGGATCCGCTCCAATCTTCCGGTGGCTCTACGGGTTGCGGATGCAATGTTTCCCAGGTCTCACGATCCAGTTCTTCGATGGTGCCATCGAAATATTGAAGCTCCAGTGTGTCGTCATCGTCGTCACTGGCGACAACTTCGAAAGCGTCGCCGACGGGGGATTTGTACCAATCGCCGATTTGCGGTGAAGGTTGTACTGCCATAGCGGTTTACCTCCTTGCTTAAACTGCTGATACTTGGCGTTCCGGGTGCTTGTTATGAAGGTCCAAGAACCTTGCTTGATTTATATGCCCATAAAAACAGGTTTGCAACGAGAGAAATTTGACGCTCTTCGAGGATCATATATGAGTATCGAGATCGTAGTGGTGGATGCGGGGCAGTTAGCAAAGGGTGTCGAGTTTCCGCCGCTGAAAATTCCGAAATATAGCTGGGAAGAATACCCGGGGCTGGATGCCGAAGGCATCGAAGAACGCTGTTGGCGAACTGATGTAGTGGTCGTCATGGCGTCTGCTATCTCCGGAGAATTACTGAAAAAAATGCATCGTTTGAGTCTGTTGATAACGGTGGGTGAAGCCTGCCATCGGCTTGATCAGGCGGCGGCCCTTGAGCAAGGCGTCGAACTTTTGGCTTTTCTGGATGCTGATGGCAGCAATGAGGAAGACGCGCAGGATCTGTGCGATCGTATAGTGCAGGCGATTGAACATTACGTCGCCAATGGTGTGAAAAACGAGGAAAATGTATGAGTTGGTGGGGTAAGTTACTGGGCGGGGCTTTCGGTTTCATGCTGGGTGGCCCGCTGGGCGCATTGATTGGCGCGGCATTCGGGCACAATTTCGATAAGGGCATGGGACGTATCGGGGAAGGTTTCGCGCCTGGTGCACAGGAGCGAGTACAGACGGTGTTTTTTACCACCGTGTTTTCTGTGATGGGGCATCTTGCCAAGGCAGATGGCAAGGTTTCAAAAAGCGAGATTGATCTGGCACGCCAGATCATGCAGCAGTTCAATCTTGATGATGAGCGTCGCAAAGTCGCTATCAACCTGTTCAACCAGGGCAAGCAGCCTGACTTCCCGCTTGAAGATGTGCTACGCCAGTTTCGGCAGGAATGTCATGGTCGCCGCAACCTGATGCAGATGTTTGTTGAAATTCTGATGCACGCGGCATATGCCGATGGTGATTTACACGCCAGTGAACGTCAGTTGCTGGAGCAGGTGCGTGTATCGCTGGGCTTTACACAACAGGCTTTCCAGCACATCGAGGCGATGGTGCGAAATGCACAACACTTCGCGAGCGGGGGTGTTTCACCGGGTGATGTCTTGCGCGAAGCGTACGAAGTACTTGGTGTTGATGAGAGCGCCAGCGATGCGGAAGTCAAGAAAGCCTATCGTCGCCTGATGAACCAGCACCATCCCGACAAGCTGGTTTCAAAAGGGTTGCCTGAAGAAATGATAAAGCTGGCTACCGAAAAGAGTCAGGAAATTCGTCGCGCCTACGATACGATCCGGAAAGCGCGTCGCAGCTAGCAACCCCCCCGGCCATACCGGCGCAAGCCGGTATCCAGGCCATTGAAACCACTGGATTCTGGCATACGCCAGAATGACGGAAAAGGCGTTAAATAGAGGTTCCCTAGAGGGGTGCCTGGATAAAACGACCGCCTGCTGCGACGGCAATAATCAGTATGCCCAGCAGCAGGTTGATGCCCACGATCTGGCGAATCTGGTTCAGGCGCTTGCCGGCTTCCGGCCACTGCTCTGTGATCACAGCTTCTTTCAGGCGCCTGAAAGGCGCGAAGTAAAGGTGCATGTAAAGCAGAATCATCAACCATCCCAGTCCCTGCATAATATGGATATGCAGGCCAACGGCGCCCATGCCGCCGTACAGGCTGAACACCAGCCAGTAACCGCTGGCGGGCAGCAGGATGACAAACAGCCACACCCAGGGAAAGAAGCGGCTGAATACCTGTGCCCATAGCTTAAGGCGCTGCGGGGGTTCTAACAGTTGAGCTGCAACCGGTCGTAGTACCTGGTGTGCGAAAAACATACCGCCGACCCACAGGACGGCAGACAGGATGTGCAGGCTGATAGCGATGCTGTACTGGGACATGTCAGTTACTCTTTTTCTTGACGTAATGGGTTTTCAGCCAGCCGTAGACGCGGCGGACCAACGCATCTTGCATACCGGTGAAAAAATGATCCGCACCTTCGACTTCAGTCTGGCGGTAGAGTTTGTTACCGGCGCTACGGGCCGCTTTCCGGCGTGCTTCAGGTGTTGCCAATAGTGTATCGAGGTCGCGGCTTCCATAGATATCCAGTACCGGTAACGTGATCTTTGCCAGTGACAGCAGGCTGTTGGTTTTCTCGTCGATGGTGGAGCCGCCGACACTGACCAGCACCAGACCCTGTACAGGCGGTTTTTTCTTGCTGGCAACGTACCAGGCCGACATGGTGGCGCCGAGGCTGTGGCCAATAAGCACGATAGTCTTGTTGCCACGTTTGCGTAGCATGGCGGCGGCGGCATCAAGGCGTGGCGAGACCTCATCAAACAAAGGCACATAATCCTGCAGTGAAGCATCATTGGGCAGTACAGGCATTTGTATGGACAGCGTAGCCCAGCCGTGGTCGGCCAGTCCGGTCCGTAAGGGATAAATGACGTCTGCCCAATCCGGGTGTGCACCCATGCCATGCGCAATTATGACGGCGCGGCCGGTAAAGCCGTCGCTGGCCTCGGTATAGATACCCATGAAGGGTGTGCCGCCGGCATCCAGCTCGCAGGTTTCCCCGTCGACCAGGCTGTCACCGATTTGTTCAGCCCAGCGCTTTTCCTTTTGCTGGTCGGAGGCAGCAAAGGCAAGTGTTGTGTGGCTTCCTGAAAAAGCTAGTATAGCCAGCAACTTAAGTATACGGTGCACAGCAATATCCCCTCCATCTACAGGATTGGTTTCCCGACACAATTTCCCGGGCTGAAATCATGCGGCGGTTCCGGTAAAGTGCGCGATCCTGAATTACCAGCGCAGCAAACACTTTACGAGGCCCGGATTATGCCAGATTACAAGATCGCACCGTCTATTTTGTCAGCCGATTTCGCCCGTTTGGGCGAGGAAGTGGATAACGTCCTCAAGTCCGGAGCCGACATTGTCCACTTTGATGTCATGGATAACCATTATGTGCCCAACCTGACCATCGGTCCGCTGGTCTGTGAAGCCCTGCGCAAGCATGGCGTCAGCGCCGAAATCGATGTGCACCTGATGGTCAAGCCGGTGGATCGTATTATTCCGGACTTTGCCAAGGCCGGTGCCAGTTACATTACCTTCCACCCGGAAGCCAGTGAGCACATCGACCGCACCCTGCAACTGATCAAGGGTGAAGGCTGCAAGTCTGGCCTGGTGTTCAATCCGGCAACGCCGCTGGACTACCTGACCTACGTGATGGACAAGGTCGATATGGTGCTGCTGATGTCCGTTAACCCGGGCTTCGGGGGCCAGAGCTTTATCCCGGCCACGCTCGACAAGCTGCGTGAAGCGCGCAAGATCATCGATGCATCCGGTCGTGACATCCGTCTGGAAATTGATGGCGGCGTCAAGGTCGACAATATCCGTGAAATCGCCGAAGCGGGCGCCGATACTTTTGTGGCCGGTTCCGCTATCTTCAGTGCTGCCAGCGACAGTGATGCGAATGTGTACGACACGGTTGTCAAGGCCATGCGCGACGAACTGGCCAAGGCTGGCTGAATGGCTATCCGCACGCCCGATATGATCCTCATCGACGTGGACGGCACGCTGGTCGACAGCGTGCCGGACCTTGCCTTTTGCGTCGATGAAATGATGAAACAGCTGGGTCGCGAACCCTGGGGTGAAACCCGCGTGCGTGACTGGGTGGGTAATGGTGTAGAACGCCTGGTGCGCCGTGCGCTGATCGGACAACTGGATGGCGAGCCGGACGAGGCCGAGTTTGAAAAAGCCTACCCGGTTTTTCTTGACCTGTACGCGGAAAATACGTCGAAACGCTCCGTGCTGTACCCGGGCGTAAAAGAAGGCCTGGACTACCTGCGCGCGGCGGGCTACCCGCTGGGTTGTGTCACCAACAAGGCGGCGCAGTTTACCCTGCCGCTATTGAAAGACCTGGGAATTTACGACTACTTTGGTATCGTGGTCAGTGGCGACACGCTGGAACACAAGAAACCGCACCCGGCCCCGTTGCTGCACGCGGCGGAATTCTTTAAGGTAAGCCCTGAGCGGTCGCTGATGGTTGGCGATTCGATCAGTGATGTAAAAGCCGCGCGCGCGGCAGGCTTCCAGATTGTCTGCCTGCCCTACGGCTATAACCACGGTGAGGATATCCGCATAGCGGAGCCTGACCTGGTCATTGAGACCCTGGCACACCTGAAAGGCGAACTCGAACAGGCCGCATGATGCTCACCGTAGAGACACGAATGCACGAGAAGGAGGAACGATGGTGGCGTTGATCCGCTGTCTGTAACTGCCTTCGTGTATCAAAAATGTCTCAACGGTGAGAACCATGACTCCTGAACAATTCGAACAACTGGCCGGTGAGGGATACAACCGTATCCCGGTAATGCGCGAGGTGCTGGCCGATCTCGACACCCCGTTAAGTACCTACCTCAAGCTCGCCAGCGGGCCCTATTCCTATTTGTTCGAGTCCGTACAGGGCGGTGAGAAGTGGGGGCGCTACTCCATTATCGGTGTGCCGTGCCGCACCGTCGTGCGTGTCTATGGAGAACGTATCGAGGTGCGCACCGAGGGTGAACTGGTCGAGGAAGTCCACAGCGATGACCCGTTGCAGTGGATCGAGGATTTCCAGCAGCGTTTCCGTGCCCCGGATCTGGAAGGCCTGCCACGCTTCGGCGGCGGACTGGTGGGCTATTTCGGTTACGACACCGTGCGCTACATCGAACCGCGCCTGAAAGATAGTGCCAACAAGATGAATCCTGCCGCAGGCGGGAGAGAGGATGCCCTGGGCGGCGAAGATACGCTGAATACGCCCGATATTCTGTTGATGGTGTCAGACGAAGTGGTGGTGTTCGACAACCTGGCCGGCAAGCTGCTCATGGTGGTTCACGTCGATACCTCGCACGACGATCCCTGGGCGTATGGCCAGCACCGCCTCGATGTATTGATGAATCGCCTGTGTCAGCCGGTAACGATCCCCGGTGCGTTGCAGAACCCGTGTGAGGTGTCGGAAGACGACTTTGTCTCCGGTTTTACACGCGAGGGCTTTGAGTCTGCCGTGGAGCGTGTGAAGGACTACATCGTCGAAGGTGACGCCATGCAGGTGGTGTTATCGCAACGGCTGTCGATTCCGTATCACGCACCGCCGCTCGACCTGTACCGCGCGCTGCGCGGGTTGAATCCGTCGCCGTACATGTTCTTCCTGGACCTGGAAGATTTCCATATTGTCGGTTCCTCCCCCGAGATTCTGGTGCGCCTCGAAGATGATGTGGTGACGGTGCGTCCCATTGCCGGCACCCGTCCGCGCGGTGCGACTGAAGCCGAAGACAAGGTACTGGAAGAAGAACTGCTGGCCGATCCCAAGGAGCTGGCCGAACACCTGATGCTCATAGACCTGGGCCGCAATGATGCCGGTCGTGTCAGCGAAACCGGCAGTGTCGAACTGACTGACAAGATGATTATCGAACGTTATTCGCACGTCATGCATATCGTTTCCAATGTGACCGGGCGGATACGTCCGGGCCTGTCGGCCATCGACGTGCTGCGCGCCACTTTCCCGGCCGGAACAGTGAGCGGTGCACCGAAGATCCGTGCCATGGAAATCATCGATGAACTGGAGCCGGTCAAGCGCGGTGTGTACGCCGGTGCGGTGGGCTACCTGTCATGGTCCGGGAATATGGATACGGCCATCGCCATTCGTACCGCCGTCATCAAGGACGAAGTCCTGCACATCCAGGCCGGCGCCGGTATTGTCGCCGACTCGGTGCCTGCCAACGAATGGGCCGAGACCATGAACAAGGGGCGTGCCATATTCCGCGCCGTAGCCCATGCGCAGGCCGGACTGGATGGAAATCATTGCAAGGGGGCGCAGGACTGATGCTGTTGATGATCGATAACTACGACTCCTTCACCTATAACCTGGTGCAGTACTTCGGCGAGCTGGGTGCGGACGTGCGCGTGTTTCGTAACGACCAGATCACCGTGCAGGAAATCGAAAAGCTGGCACCGGAAAAGATTGTGATTTCTCCTGGTCCCTGCACGCCCAACGAGGCGGGTGTATCGGTGGAAACCATCAAAACCCTTGCCGGGCGTATTCCGATACTCGGCGTATGCCTGGGGCACCAGAGTATTGGCCAGGCGTTCGGCGGCCGTATTGTTCATGCAAAAGAAATCATGCACGGCAAGACGTCGATGATTTATCACCGTGACCAGGGTGTGTTCCGTGGTCTGTCCAATCCGCTGGAAGCGACCCGTTATCACTCGCTGGTGATCGAAAAAGACCGTCTGCCGGCGTGCCTGGAAGTGACCGCCTGGACCGGTAGCGCGGAGGGAGAGGTTGATGAAATCATGGGTGTGAGGCATCGTGAACTGCCCGTCGAGGGCGTGCAGTTCCACCCCGAGTCGATCCTGACCGAACACGGTCATGACATGCTGAAAAACTTTCTGGAGGGCTGAGCGATGGATATGCCGACAGCGATACGCTGTGTCACAGAACGCCAGGACCTGAACGAAAATGACATGCATGATGTCATGCAGCTGATCATGACCGGCCAGGCTACGCCGGCACAGATCGGTGGCTTCCTGATCGGGCTGCGTATGAAAGGTGAAACCGTCGACGAGATTGCCGCGGCTGCAAAAGTCATGCGTGAACTGGCGACACCGGTACCGGTCAGGGGCGACCACCTTGTCGATACCTGTGGAACCGGGGGTGACGGCGCTTCGACCTTCAATATCTCGACCGCCAGCGCCATGGTAACCGCAGCGGCCGGTGCGCAGGTTGCAAAGCACGGTAACCGTTCGGTGTCATCGAGCTGCGGCAGTGCGGATGTACTGGAGGCTGCAGGCGTTAATCTCGATCTCACGCCGGAGCAGGTCGCGGAGTGTGTGGACAAGGTCGGTGTAGGATTCCTGTTTGCACCCAAACACCACAGCGCCATGAAGCACGCCATCGGCCCGCGCAAGGAAATGGGCGTACGTACCCTGTTCAACCTGCTCGGCCCGCTCACCAACCCGGCCAGTGCCCCCAACCAGGTGCTCGGGGTTTTCAGTGCTGACTGGATCGAACCGCTGGCCCGGGTGCTCGGCAAGCTGGGCAGCCGCCATGTACTGGTAGTGCACGCGGATGACGGGCTCGATGAGATCAGTATTGGCTCACCGACACAGGTTGCCGAGCTGAAAGACGGCAAGGTGAGCTGCTACCGTATCGAGCCGTCGCAGTTTGGCATGCAGGTCGCCGATATAACGACACTGGCCGTGAAGGATGCGCAGGAGAGCCTTGCGCTGATCGGGCAGGTCTTTGATAACACCCCTGGCCCCGCACGCGATATCGTGGCCCTGAACGCCGGCGCCGCCATTTATGTCGCCGGGCTTGTCGACAACCTGGCTGACGGTGTGAACAAGGCGCTCGAAACTCTGGCCTCGGGTGCTGCAAAACAGACCTTTGCCCGGCTTGTCGAGATCAGTAAAGACCTTGCGTCGTAACCCGTACTTCTACTCCTGAGCATACCATCCCGGAATTCCATCCATGTCCGACACGCCAGACATCCTGAAAAAAATCCTCCAGCGCAAAGCCGGGGAAATCGCCGAACGCAGTGCCAGGGTTCCGTTGCAGGCGTTGCGTGAACAGGTTGAAAGCGCGAGCGCACCGAGAGGCTTCCTGGAAGCCTTGCGCCGTCGTGCCGTCGAAGGTGATGCTGCCGTCATCGCGGAGATCAAAAAGGCCTCCCCCAGCAAAGGCGTATTGAGAGAACACTTCGTGCCCGCGGAGATTGCCGCCAGTTACGAAAAAGGCGGTGCAGCCTGCCTGTCCGTACTCACTGATATCGATTTCTTCCAGGGCGCCGATGCCTACCTGCAACAGGCGCGCGCCGCCTGCCGGCTGCCGGTATTGCGCAAGGATTTCGTGATTGATCCCTACCAGGTATGGGAAGCGAGAGTGCTGGGTGCGGACGGTATCCTGCTGATCGTTGCCGCGCTCGATGACAGGGCGCTGGGAGCATTGCTGGATCTGGCCACCGAGCTCGGTATGGATGCCCTGGTAGAAGTCCACGATGCCGAAGAGATGGCGCGCGCACTGGCCACGCCGGCACCGTTGATTGGTGTGAATAACCGTAACCTGCGGACCTTTGAAACCCGGCTGGATACAACGTTGACACTGAAACAGGATTTCCCGGAAGACCGTTTACTCGTCACCGAGAGTGGTATTCATACTCCGGAAGATGTGCAGCGTATGCACGCGGCTGATGTACATGCTTTCCTGGTGGGTGAGGCGTTTATGAAGGCCGAAGACCCGGGCAGAAAATTGCGCGAGATCTTCTTCTAACGGGCGCCAAACACCACCATGGTTTTACCCTTGGCCGTGATCAGTCCTTGCTCTTCAAGTGATTTCAGCACCCGCCCTACCATCTCACGCGAACAACCGACAATGCGCCCGATTTCCTGGCGGGTAATCTTGATCTGCATCCCGTCCGGGTGAGTCATGGCATCCGGCTGCTTGCACAAATCCAGCAGTGTGCGTGCCACCCGGCCGGTGACATCCAGGAATGCCAGGTCACTGACCTTGCGGCTGGTGTGGCGCAGGCGGCTGGCCATCTGGCCGGCCAGCAAGTACAGGATGCCGGGGTCATTCTCGGTCAGCTGGCGGTAGCGGCTGTAACTGATTTCTGCGAGCTCGCACTGCGTTTTGGTGCGCACCCATGCGCTGCGGTCGCTGTCTTCGCCGAACAGGCCCATTTCGCCGAAGAAGTCACCGGGATTCAGGTAGGCGAGAACGATTTCGTGGCCATCCTCATCTTCGATCAGCACACTGACGGAGCCTTCGACGATGTAATACAGCACATCTGGTTGGTCGCCCGCGTAGATGATGACGCTCTTGGCCGGGTAGCGGCGACGATGGCAGTTTTCCAGAAACCGGTCAACGGTCGTGGTTTCAGCGGGTTTCAGCAGTGTCTGGGCCATGTGGTTACCTTTCTGTGGCGGGGTGAATTCCGCCGTCCTGTTCGGGAATGGGTCGAATACAACCTGTTTCGGCAGGAGAGGTGCCGGTCTTGAACGGGATGCCTCCACTGTGGGCGGTGCATCTGCTGAACTGTGATAACCTTCACATTTTGAAAGTTTTGCGAGGGTATTCGCCATGCAGGCACGCATTAAATGGGTCCAGGACGCGACGTTTATCGGTGAATCCGGTAGCGGACATGCCGTTGTCATGGACGGCCCGCCGGACCACGGTGGCCGCAATCTGGGTGTGCGTCCGATGGAAATGCTGTTGCTGGGGATGGGCGGCTGTACAGCCTTCGATGTGATGCATATTCTGAAGAAGTCCCGCCAGCCGGTAACCGACTGCGTAGCGGAGCTTGAAGCCGAACGCACCGACGAGGATCCAAAGGTGTTTCGGGCCATCCACGTGCATTTCATCGTAACCGGCAAGGCGCTGGACGACAAGCGCGTTGCACGCGCTGTCTCCCTGTCAGCCGAGAAGTACTGTTCGGCATCTATTATGCTTGGCAAGACGGCCACTATCACACACGACTACGAAATCCGGGAGGCCTGAATGGAGCGGCCAAACCCGACCGCTGGCATGCGGCACATTGCACTGTATGTACGCGATCTTGAAGTTGCAGAGCAGTTTTATGTTGGCCTGCTGGGCATGCGTGTGGAATGGCGGCCTGATCCTGATAATGTGTACCTCACATCCGGCAATGACAATCTGGCGCTGCACCGTCGTGATGCTGCACCTGCAGAAAAGGGTCAGTTACTGGACCATATCGGTTTTATTATGAAGACACCGGGAGATGTAGATGACTGGCACCACTTCCTGCAGGCCAATGGTGTCGAGATGAAATCAGAGCCGCGTACACACCGTGACGGTGCGCGCAGTTTTTATTGCGTGGGGCCAGAAAAGGTGATTGTGCAGATGATTTACCACCCACCCATTGCTGACCGTTAGGCGAATTTCCGTGCCTGGCGCTGCCATGAAGAAAATCAGGCTGCAAGGTTTCAATAATCTGACCAAGACCCTCAGCTTTAATATTTACGATATTTGTTACACCAGCTCAGCGGGCGACCGGCGTGAATACATTGAATATATTGATGAAGCGTACAATGCAGAGCGTCTCACCCATATCCTGACGGACGTGTGCAGCATTATTGATGCAAATATCCTCAATATTGCGCATCAGAATTATGATCCTGAGGGGGCCAGTGTAACCATGCTGATTGCCGAGGACGCTGCCAGAGAGCCGGAGGTTTCCAATACTGAAGCACCTGGGCCCTTGCCGGATGCGGTGGTGGGTCATCTCGATAAAAGCCATGTTACGGTCCACACCTACCCCGAGAGCCATCCGGACAACGGCATCAGCACCTTCAGGGTGGACATCGATGTTTCGACCTGCGGGCGCATCTCGCCACTCAAGGCATTGAATTACCTGATACACAGTTTCGAGTCGGACATCGTCACCCTGGATTACCGGGTGCGGGGTTTCACGCGCGATGTGCGGGGCCGAAAACATTTTATCGATCACAAAATCAATTCAATCCAGAATTTCCTGCCGCGTGACACCAAAGAGCGTTACGAAATGGTCGACGTGAATGTCTACCAGGAAAATATTTTCCATACCAAGATGCGGCTTAAAAACCTGTCGCTTGATGATTACCTGTTCGGTGTCGGGGTAGAGGCCATGACGGCAGCGGAAAAGCGCCGGATCAGTCGCCAGGTGGAGCATGAAATTATGGAAATTTTCTACGGGCGGAATCTGCCGCGGCGTTAAATGCCAGGGCACGCTTTAATGCACATGTCCGTGTTGAATCTGCCCGGTAAATCACCGACACTGTTGGCATGATGACACGACACTACACGCCGCTTGACCAGCTTGTGATGAACTTTGACCAGGCATTGCGCACGCTGGCAGGGCGCCCGCTGGTCACAGAGCGTCCCGATCCGGCTGAGGGAGTCGGGGAAGGCGAGCTCAGCGAGGCGGAGAAAACCGAATCCATGCGCCTGATGCGGGTAAACCATTCCGGTGAAGTTGCTGCCCAGGCGCTCTACCAGGGGCAGGCGTTAACGGCGAAACTGCCCGAGGTGCGCGAGCGCATGGAGCGTGCTGCCGCTGAGGAAAACGACCACCTCGCCTGGTGTGAAAAGCGTGTGCATGCACTTGACGGGCACCTGAGCTACCTCAACCCGCTCTGGTATGCGGGTTCGTTCGCCATTGGTGCAACGGCCGGACTTGCCGGTGACAAGTGGAGTCTGGGTTTTGTGGCGGAAACCGAGTGCCAGGTTATAGAGCACCTTGACGAACACCTGAAAAAGATCTCTCCCAAAGACCGCAAGAGTCGGGCCGTGCTGGAGCAGATGAAGGTTGATGAGGCGCACCATGGTGAACTGGCTAAAGCCGCCGGGGGTGTTGAGCTGCCCGCGCCCGTGAAGGCGCTGATGGGCGTGACCTCCAGAATCATGACCGGCATGGCTTACTGGTTGTAACGGAATCATTCGTGTCGGTTCGAACTTTCGATGGTCATAGTCCGAAGCTTGAGCAGGGCGTCTACGTTGACGAGCAGGCAATGGTGGCCGGGCGCGTCGAGATTGGCGCCGACAGTTCGATCTGGCCCATGAGTGTGGTGCGTGGTGATGTTAACTTTATCCGCATAGGCACACGTACCAATATCCAGGATGGTTCTGTTCTGCACGTTACCCACGATAGTGACTTTGCCCCGGGTGGGCAGCCATTGATTATTGGTGACGAAGTGACGGTCGGGCACAAGGTTGTCCTGCATGCCTGCACCGTGGAAGACCGTTGCCTGATCGGTATGGGGGCCGTGGTGCTGGATGGCGCGCTAATCCGTACCGGCGCGATGGTAGGCGCCGGGGCACTGGTGACGCCGGACAAGGATCTGGAAGGCGGTTACCTGTATGTGGGCTCGCCAGCACGGCGCCAGCGCGAGCTGACGGAAAAGGAAAAAGCGTTTCTGGGCTACTCAGCTGACCACTATGTGCAGCTGAAGAACCGCTGGCTGGAGTGATTGTCCCGGATGTTCCGGACTGATTCGTCATGCCGGCGCAGGCCGGCATCCAGTACGCTGAACCTTATGGATTCCGGCATTCGCCGGAATGACGGGAAGCGAACAAACTCCGGAAGCTCTAGCGTTTCATCGAGTCAAAGAATTCATCATTGGTCTTGACGGCCTTCAGCCGGTCGAGCAGGAATTCCATGGCTGCCAGTTCATCCATCGGGTGCAGCAGCTTGCGCAGGATCCATATCTTCTGCAGTTCATCCGGCTTGGTCAGCAACTCTTCGCGGCGCGTACCGGAACGGTTGATGTTGATGGCCGGGTAAACACGTTTCTCGGCTATCTTGCGGTCGAGATGGATTTCCATGTTGCCGGTACCCTTGAACTCTTCGTAAATGACGTCGTCCATACGGGAACCGGTTTCCACCAGCGCAGTGGCGATGATAGTTAACGAACCACCTTCCTCGATGTTGCGCGCTGCACCGAAGAAGCGCTTCGGGCGGTGCAGGGCATTGGCATCGACACCACCGGTCAGTACCTTGCCGGAGGATGGTACAACGGTGTTGTAGGCACGTCCGAGGCGTGTGATCGAATCCAGCAGGATTACCACGTCACGCTTGTGCTCGACCAGGCGCTTGGCTTTCTCGATCACCATTTCGGCGACCTGTACGTGGCGGCTGGCTGGCTCATCAAAGGTGGATGAAACGACTTCACCGCGCACCGAGCGCGCCATTTCCGTCACTTCTTCAGGCCGTTCATCGATCAGAAGTACGATCAGGTAGCATTCGGGATGATTGGTAGTGATGGACTGCGCCACGTTCTGCAGCAGCATGGTCTTGCCGGCTTTCGGTGGCGAGACAATCAACCCACGTTGCCCTTTGCCGATTGGCGAGGCCAGGTCGATAACCCGCGCGGTAATATCTTCCGTGCTGCCGTTGCCCACCTCCAGCTTGAGGCGCTCATTCGGGTGTAGTGGTGTCAGGTTTTCAAACAGCACCTTGCCCTTGGCGTTCTCGGGTTTTTCGTAGTTGATCTCGTTGACTTTCAGTAACGCAAAATAGCGTTCGCCTTCTTTTGGTGGCCGGATCTTGCCGGAGACAGTGTCACCGGTACGCAGCCCGAAGCGGCGAATCTGGCTGGGTGAAACATAAATATCATCCGGGCCAGCCAGGTAGGAGCTGTCTGCCGAGCGCAGGAAGCCGAAGCCGTCCTGGAGTATTTCCAGTACACCGTCACCAAAGATATCTTCGCCGCTCTTGGCGTGCGACTTGAGGATGGAGAAGATGACGTCCTGTTTGCGTGATCGCGTACCCTCGATGCCCATGCCCTGGGCAATCTTGATGAGGTCGGAAGCGGGTTTCTGTTTGAGTTCTGTTAGATTCATAAGCGTTTTTAGTCGTATTGGGTTGCTGGAAAGGCGCCACTGAAAGAAAGGCAGTGGCGGTTAGCGGCACATTACTGTTGCGGTAATGTTGTCGGGATGGTTAATGCCCTGGCTGGTAATGATCTCCGGGGTTTGTTCAGTGTGCAGCTGTCAGGCAGCACGTTACAGGTTTGTATCAATGAAGGCGGTCAGCTGTGATTTGGACAGTGCGCCCACCTTGGTCGCCTCAACATTGCCATCCTTGAATAACATCAGGGTTGGAATGCCGCGGATACCGTACTTGGGTGGCGTCTGCGGATTGTCATCGATGTTTAATTTGGCAATCTTGATTTTGCCTTCATACTCTTCGGCAATTTCGGTCAGGATGGGTGCAATCATCTTGCAGGGACCACACCATTCAGCCCAGTAATCCACTAACACAGGTTTGGGTGAATCAAGGACTTCGTTTTGGAAGGATTCGTCAGTTAAATAAACGATATTATCGCTCACGCTTTGGGCCTCCTGACCGCAATACAAAATGGAATACAAATTTGGGATGTCGAGTTTGAATGGGTCTGTTAAGACGACTTCATCTACTTCGCGGGAAGCTGTTGGTTTACCGGTTTTCTGCCGTCAACCAACCATCCGCTGTACAGTAATTCTAATTTCAGCCCAAAAACCGTTCGATTGCAAGCCCAAATTCGGGATAAACGCGAATAAATTCGTTATGCTGCATACCTATGACTGATACTCACTTAAGCGAAATTCTCTACAGCAGCTTTGATTTGCCCGATAAACTTGCTCAAGGCATTGAGGATGCGGGCTTTTTAGCATGTACTCCTATACAGGAAAAGACCTTGCCGTTAACGCTGAAAGGCGAGGACGTCGCAGGTCAGGCGCAAACAGGCACCGGTAAGACTGCGGCATTCCTGATTGCAACCTTCAATCATTTACTGACTCACCCGCCCGCGGAAGGCCGCAAGCCAACCCAGGCGCGCGCACTCATTCTTGCACCGACCCGCGAACTGGCAATCCAGATTCATCGCGACGCGATGATACTTGGGCAGCATACCGGGCTGCGGCTCGGTATTGCCTACGGTGGTACGGATTACGAAAAACAGCGTAGCTATATATCCGAAGGCGTTGACGTACTGATCGGTACACCGGGCCGTATTATCGATTACTTCAAGCAGCATGTATTTGATCTGAAGCAGGCGCAGGTAGTAGTGTTGGACGAGGCGGACCGCATGTTCGATCTTGGCTTTATCAAGGATGTGCGCTACCTGCTGCGACAATGTCCGCCACCGGACCAACGGCTTGGACTGCTGTTCTCGGCAACGTTGTCGCACCGTGTCAACGAACTGGCCTACGAGCACATGAACAGCCCGCAACTGGTGAAGGTCGAGACCGAGCAGGTAACGGCTGACAAGGTGAGGCAGGTGCTGTATCACACCGCCAATGATGAAAAGATTCCGTTGTTGCTGGGTTTGATGGGACGTATTGACGCGCAACGCTCCATTGTATTCGTCAATACCAAGCGCGATGCGGAAAAAGTGTGGAGCTTTCTCGAGGGTAATGACTTCAAGGCGGCCATACTTTCCGGTGATGTTCCCCAGAACAAGCGTCAGACATTGCTGAAGAAATTTCAGGACGGTGAACTGGCTGTGCTGGTGGCAACCGATGTGGCGGCGCGTGGATTACACATTCCGGATGTAAGTCATGTATTCAATTATGACCTGCCGCAAGAGGCTGAGGATTACGTGCACCGTATCGGTCGAACCGCCCGGCTTGGCGCTGAGGGTGATGCCATTACGTTTGCCTGTGAGCGATTCGTCTACTCGTTACCTGATATTGAGCGTTATATAGGGCACAGCATCCCGGTAGAGCGCGTAACGGATGATATGCTGGCGAAGCCCAAACCACCGGTAAGACGACCCCAGCGCAAGGCGCCACCAGGGCGCGGACGAAGTGGCGGTGATGGAAGGGGATCATCCAGCAGGAGTAGAGGTGGTGGCCGACGCTCGGCATCCTGAATGCTATACACAGGTTTATAGTATTGAACGACATGCGGTAATTTATGTCAAAATTGGGCTAAAATCAGAAAGTCCGGTAAAATCAAGATATTTAGCCACGATCGTTTAAGTTCTTTACCATCCGGCCGCGTTTAATTGTTCAGGGATATTGTGAAGCTATAAACCCATGGTAAGTCTCACGCTTCCACAGAATGCGTTCAAGCCTCCGTTTAATGCGGGGCAGATTTCGTTATTCATCAAAATTATCAATGGGTTGCTTGTTGTCTGGCTGGCATGGCAACTTGCCGGCCTGAGTTGGCTGCTTGTTCCTTCCTCGCCCAGGAATGAGGTCACAACGGTGACATCTGATCTGCAGCCGGTACAGCGCAGGCAGACTGCATCCAATGAGAAGGAACTGGCCAGCTGGCATTTGTTTGGTGTGGCGGGACAACAGGCTGTCACGAAAAAATCCACCCCTCTCAGCGCCCCTGAGACTCGACTCAGGTTGACCCTGAAGGGTGTATTTGCGAGTCCTGATGAAACATTGGGACGAGCCATTATTGCAGACCCGAAAGGCAAGGAAGACACCTACGGGGTGGGCGACCCCCTCCCGGGTGGAGCAAAACTATCCGAAATTTACCCGGACCGGATTATTCTCGAACGCAACGGGCGATTTGAGACGCTGAAGCTTCCAAGGAAGCGCGATACATCGAAAACGTCGTCACTCGGGAATCGTGCGGCGTATGGCGTTAGCGGGAGTAGCAGCAGTAACCGGGCTACGGCATTCAACAAATACCGTAACGAGATCAAGCAAAATCCGGCCTCGTTTCTGAATTATGTGCGCGCTACGCCGGCACGACAAAACGGTAAATTTGTCGGCTTCCGGCTACAACCGGGCAAACAGCGCGGTGCGCTCAAGGACCTGGGCCTGAAACCGGGCGACATTGTAACTTCGATAAACGGTGTGCAGATTGATGCGCCGGCGAAAGGCATGAAGGCTATGCAGGCGCTGGGTGAAGGCGATTCGGTTAACGTCACCCTGCAGCGCGCCGGACAGGAAATATCACTAAATTTAACCTTGCCGGCATCGGCGCGGTAAGCGGGAGCATAGATGTGGTAGATCGGCTGATATTCAGACAAAGAACATGGAGAAGTGTTTTGCTGGCGCTGTGCCTGATATGGGTAGCGCCACTGTTTGCACAGACTATTACGCTTAATCTTAAAGACGCTGATATCAATGCGCTGATTGGGACAGTTGCAGAAGTGACCGGCAAGAACTTCATTGTTGATCCTCGAGTAAAGGGCAAGGTGACGGTGATCTCGTCACGCCCGATGAACAGCGACGAGGTTTACCAGGTCTTCCTGTCTATCCTCAAGGTGCATGGATTTGCCGCTGTCCCGAGTGGGCAGGTTATAAAAATCCTGCCCGATGTCAGCGCCAAGCAGGACAGCATACCCAATGCCACCGATGCTGAACCGGGCCGGGGCGATGAAATGGTGACACGGGTCATCCAGGTCGATAATGTGGCATCGGCGCAGCTGGTTCCGATTTTACGTCCGCTGGTGCCGCAGCAGGGCCACCTGGCAGCGTATCCAACCACAAATGTATTGATTATCTCTGATCGCGCCGAAAATGTTGCGCGGCTGGTCAATATCATTCGTCGTATCGACAAGGTCAGCGACAGTGAAATCGAGGTTATTCGCCTGGAGCATGCTTCGGCTGCAGAAGTCGTACGTGTGCTGAATGCGATCAGCCGTAGCGGGCCAGGACAGGCCAAGGGCGCCCAGGCTTCAGCGCAGACGCTGGTTGCGGATGAGCGTACCAATAGTGTGCTGCTGGGTGGTGATCGTTCCAGTCGCCTGCGTTTGCGCGCGATAATTTCGCACCTTGACACCCCGCTGGAGCGAGGTGGAAACACCAAGGTTATCTACCTGAAGTACGCCAAGGCAGCTGACCTGGTTGAAACACTGCGTGGAGTCGGCAAGATCCAGGGTGTGAAGACCAAGGGCAAGCCCGCCACGCCGGCCAATATCGACAAGGAACTTGATATTCAGGCGGACGAAGCCACAAATGCTCTCGTTATCACGGCACCTCCGGCGTTGATGCGATCACTGGAGGCTGTCATCAGGCAGCTGGATATCCGCCGCTCGCAAGTCCTGGTCGATGCAATCATTGCTGAAGTCAGTGAGAAGAAGGCACGCGAACTTGGCGTACAGTGGGCCTTTGACGGTACCGGTGGTACAGGCGCGCCGGTTGGTGGAAGCAATTTTGATAATACCGGCGGTATTCCTGCCGCGGCTATCATTAACGGGATTGCAACAAGCACCTTCCCCGGAGTTTCTACCGGATTGCTTTTGGGTGGTGGCAACGTCACAGATGGTGGAAAACTCAAGTGGGGTGCGGTATTGCAGGCACTGGCGGCGGATACCGACGCGAATATCCTTTCAACCCCGTCTATCACGACGCTCGATAATGAAGAAGCTGAAATTGTTGTCGGTCAGAATGTGCCTTTCGTGACGGGTTCATTTTCAAACACGGCAGGAGCCAGCGCCGGAAATACGGTAAACCCTTTTCAGACCATACAGCGCCAGGACGTGGGTATCACACTCAAGGTCAAGCCCCAGATTAATGAGGGTGACGCCATCATGATGGAAATCGAGCAGGAGATATCATCTATATCCCAGAGTGCTGCCGCGAGCGACATTATTACTGACAAGCGTTCCATCAAAACCAATGTACTGATTCAGGACGGTCAGGTGATCGTGCTCGGCGGCCTGATTGAAGACCGGGTAACTGAAACGGAGCAGAAAATTCCGCTGCTTGGTGATCTGCCGATACTCGGTGCCCTGTTCCGTTCAACCGGTACCAATCATGACAAGGCCAACCTGATGGTGTTTATACGCCCGGTAATACTGCGTAATGCCTCGGATACAGATCGCCATTCTGCGGGCAAGTACAACTTGTTGCGTGCGCGCCAGTTCCAGTTGCATGATGAGAAGGTACCGCTGATACCGGGAGCGCTGATGCCAAGGTTGCCGGAATTCGACAAACTTCTGGAGTTGCCGCCACCGTTTGAACCTTCCGGTGACGACAAGCCGGCAGCCGGTACCAGTGGTCCGGATCAAGATGGCTGAAGCAGAATCCGGTAACGTGGTTGCTGAAACCGTCGCTGGGGCAGGTGCTGGCCAGGGGCGACGTCCCGGTTTCAGTTTTGCCAAACGCCATGGTGTCCTGGTATCCGAACTGACAGGCGACCATGCAAGCGTAATGCTGCGACCGGGCGTTGAGCCCAGTGCCCTGATCGAGGTGCGCCGGCTGGTAGGTCGGCCGCTGAAGTTGCAGGAGATCAGCGAGGAGCAGTTCGATGCCTTGCTTGCGACCTCTTACGAGCAGGGCTCCAATGAAGCCATGCAGATGATGGAAGATCTGGGCGATGACCTGGACCTGTTCACCATTGCGCAGGCATTACCGGAAACCGAAGACTTGCTGGAAAGCGAGGACGACGCGCCGATCATTCGACTGATCAATGCCTTGTTGACAGAGGCGATCAAGGAAAATGCCTCTGATATCCACATTGAACCTTTCGAGAACCGCCTGGTGGTACGCTTTCGCGTTGATGGCGTATTGCGTGAAGTGCTTCAGCCTCAGCGTGTGCTTGCACCGTTACTGGTGTCACGCATCAAGGTAATGGCGAAGCTCGACATTGCCGAAAAACGCCTGCCCCAGGACGGCCGGATTTCGTTACGCGTTGCGGGCCGCGCCGTGGATGTTCGTGTTTCCACCTTGCCGTCAGGACACGGTGAACGCGTTGTATTGCGATTGCTCGACAAGCAGGCCGGGCGGCTCGATCTTGCGCATCTCGGTATGGCCGAGGATGCCCGCAAGCTGATAGACAACCTGATTCGCCGGCCACATGGCATTATGCTGGTTACCGGCCCAACCGGTTCCGGCAAGACCACCACACTGTATGCAGCGCTTGAACGTTTGAACGACAACCGCCGTAACATTATGACGGTGGAAGACCCTATTGAATATTACCTTGACGGCATTGGTCAGACCCAGGTCAATACCAAGGTGGAAATGAGTTTTGCGCGCGGTTTGCGTGCCATCCTGCGCCAGGATCCGGATGTGGTGATGGTCGGTGAAATCCGTGACCTGGAAACCGCAGAGATTGCAGTACAGGCGAGTCTTACCGGGCACCTGGTGTTCTCCACCCTGCATACCAACAGTGCGGTGGGTGCGGTAACGCGTCTGCGTGATATGGGTGTCGAGCCCTTCCTGCTGTCATCCAGTCTGATAGGTGTGTTGGCGCAGCGCCTTGTGCGGGTCCTGTGTGACAACTGCAAGGACCCTTATACCGCTTCAGCCGCCGATTGTGAGTTGCTGGGTATAGGCGTGGAAGAGCCACCCACGCTGTACCATCCCAAAGGCTGTGCAGAGTGCAACCATCTGGGCTACCGGGGCAGAACGGGCATCTACGAGTTGATTGAAATTGATGATGATATTCGCTCGGCTATACATGACGGTGCCGGTGAGCAACAAATGGAAAAGCTGGCGCGCCGCCACTCTCCCAGTATCCGTGAGGACGGCTGGCGACGTGTGCTGGCAGGCACGACATCCGTCGAAGAAGTTCTGCGCGTGAGCCGCGAAGGCTGAGCAAACGGCAACGTCATGGGTGCATTTGAATACATCGCGCTGGATAACGGCGGCAAGGAAAAGAAAGGCGTGCTGGAAGGCGATACCCCGCGCCAGATTCGCCAGCAGTTGCGCGACCAGGGGCTGACTCCGCTGGAGGTGCAGGAAGCCAGTCAACGTGAAAGTAAATCCTCTACCACCCGCACAAAGAGCGGCCTGCGCCGCGGTATCAGCGCAACTGACCTGTCATTGATAACCCGCCAGATGGCGACCCTTGTGAAATCGGGGCTGCCACTGGAAGAAGCCTTGCAGGCTGCTGCCCAGCAGAACGAAAAGCCACGGCTGAAAAGCATGTTACTTGCCGTACGCGCACGCGTGATGGAAGGGCATACCCTGGCAACAGGGCTGGGTGATTTTCCCCATATTTTTCCCGAGTTGTACCGCACCACCGTATCTGCCGGTGAACAGTCCGGTCACCTCGATGTCGTACTCGAACGGCTTGCCGACTACACCGAAAACCGTCAGCAGATGCAGCAGAAAATACAGCTGGCACTGTTCTACCCGGCCATGCTGACACTGGTTGCAGTCTTTGTTGTCATCGGCCTGATGACTTACGTCGTGCCACAGGTCGTGCAGGTGTTCGATAACATTGGCCAGGAGTTACCTGCACTGACCCGTGGCCTGATTGCAGTCAGTGACTTTATGCGCAGCTATGGCATTGTCATACTGTTGCTGGTGGCGGCGGGTGTTGCTACCTTCAGCTGGATGTTGCGCAAGGAAGGCCCCAGGCGCCGTTTTCATAATACCTTGCTAAAGTTACCCATCATCGGCCGGCTGGAGCGTGGTGTAAACGCAGGACGATTCGCCCGTACCTTCAGTATTGTTACCGCCAGTGGCGTACCGGTGCTGGAGGGCATGAGGATTGCCGCCGAGGTTATGTCCAATCTGCCCATGCGCGAAGCAGTCGAGGACGCCACGCGCAAGGTCAGTGAAGGCGCCAGCATTTCGGCGGCGCTGGACAGTAGTGGCTACTTTCCCCCCATGACCGTCCATCTGATTGCCAGTGGGGAAACCAGTGGCAAACTGGAGGAAATGCTGGAGCGTGCAGCCATCAACCAGGAGCGTGAGATCGAAACACTGATTTCTGCCGTGATGGGGCTGTTTGAGCCTGTCCTGATCCTGCTGATGGGCGGTGTTGTGCTGGTGATCGTGCTGGCTATTTTATTGCCTATCTTCAATCTTAATGAACTTGTCGCATAAATTTGTCTTTGTGGCGAGGTCCTTATCGGAAAGCTTGTGATTCCATCAGGCTCTGTGTGATAGTGCTGTCTGTCAGCTAATCTTCATAAGGATAGTATGCAATCTACACCACGCATCTGGTTGGGCGACGACGGTATAATGCGGATCGAATTTCCGCAGGACTATCTGTTTACTCTGAAAGATGTCCAGGAACTGAATAGACAGCACCGGGAGATAAGAAGCGAGTGTGGTCCGCTGCTTGTTTATGCCATGTCGGTTGCGGAGGCTGAACACGAAGCAAAAGAGTTTGCTTCAAGCGATGGTGCAGTTGAAGTTGTCAGCGCCATGGCCATTCTTGTCAAGTCAGTTTTTACCCGCGCGATGGCTGATATCTTCATGAAGTTCAACAAGCCTCCTTACCCGACCCGGATATTTACCAGTGAAGCCGATGCACTGGCATGGCTGGAGCCGTTTTGTGCCTCCTTGAGGGAAGACGGTAGTGAGCGTGGAGAAAGTGCCTGATAGATCGGCTGTACGGCAATGCAAGCTCGACAAGTTGCTTGCTGAAGTGCGCGCCTGCAGGGCGTGTGAAGCTGTACTGCCATTTGAACCACGCCCGGTGTTGCGCGCGAGCAGTTCAGCGCGTCTGTTGATTGTCGGACAAGCACCCGGTACCCGCGTACACGAAACCGGTATTCCCTGGAACGATCCCAGTGGTGACAGGTTGCGTCACTGGTTGGGAGTGGAGCGTGAATTCTTCTACGATGAGCGCCATATCGCCATTGTCCCCATGGGTTTTTGTTACCCGGGCCGGGGCAAGTCGGGCGACTTGCCGCCCCGGCCGGAGTGCGCTGCACTATGGCGGGAACAATTACTGGCCTGTTTACCGGATATAGAGCTGACCCTGTTGATCGGCCACTACGCACAGCAATATCACCTCCCTGACGCGGGTCGCAGCACGGTGACTGAAACGGTGCAACGCTGGCGTGAGTTTTTGCCCGATGTGATACCGACGCCGCACCCCTCGCCCCGTAATCAGTTGTGGTTGCGTCGCAACCCCTGGTTTGAAGCCGATCTGGTGCCGGCCCTGCAGCGGCGTATCCGGGAAATGTTCGCCGGAAACTAGCCGCAGTGCGCGGGAAATAGCGGTGTGCGAGAGGTGCATGACGTTATTCCTCAACCAGCCAACGGGGTAAATTGTCGGCACATGCCTTATTATAGGTAATCATGGAACAGCAACAGACACTCCTGGAGTTTCCCTGCGACTTTCCCATCAAGGCGATGGGTAAGGCGGCATCCGGCTTCGAGACCCGGGCGCTGGAGATTGTCCGCCGCCATGCAACGGATTTTAAAGAAGGAAATATGCGCATCGTGGCCAGTGGAAAGGGTAACTATTTATCAGCGACCTTTGTAGTGCGTGCTACCAGTCAGGCGCAGCTGGATGCCCTGTACCGTGAGCTAACAGCTTGCGAAGACATGTTGATGGTGCTCTAGGTTAGCGTTGCGATGACATCTGTTTACGCCACAGGCACGGCAGATAGCCATTCCGCAAGCGAGGTGGGTTCACCCGCTGTCCGCCGGCTCGGTCTGAGTGACTACGAACCGGTATGGCGGCAGATGCAGGCGCATACGGAGCATCGCAGCGGTCCGGGTGATGATGCTATCTGGCTGCTGGAGCACCGGCCGGTGTTCACGCAGGGAATGAACGGCAAGCCAGAGCACCTGCTGGCGCCGGGTGACATCCCTGTTGTCGAGGTGGACCGTGGGGGCCAAGTGACCTACCACGGTCCGGGGCAACTGGTGGCTTATCTGATGCTTGATCTGCGGGCACGTAACCTGGGGATCCGTGGCCTGGTGGAACTACTGGAGCAGTCAGTGATCGACTGGCTGGGTTCACAAGGTATCAGCGCACATGCACGTCGTGATGCGCCGGGTGTATACGTGGATGGTGCAAAGATCGCGGCACTTGGCCTGCGTGTCCGGCGAGGTTGCAGCTACCATGGATTGAGCTTCAATGTGGATATGGACCTTGAGCCTTTTTCACGTATTAATCCCTGCGGCTATGCAGGAATGGACGTAACACAGTTGCGTGACCTTGGTGTTGCCGGCAGTGTTGAAACAGTTGCGCAGGACTGGCTGCCCGCTTTGCTGGCGCGGCTTGAGCAACAAAAACCTGGATAAAGAGTTAATAACCCATGTCAGAGCAACAGCCCAAGCACCAGCGCGGCGAGGCCAAGACCTCGCGCATACCGATCAAGGTCGAGGTGACCGACCGGCCGATGCGCAAGCCAGCCTGGATACGTGCAAAATCACCGGCCGGGCCGGAGGTGCAGCGACTGAAGCGTGTCTTGCGTGACCAGCGTTTATTTACCGTTTGCGAGGAAGCTTCCTGTCCGAACCTTGGTGAGTGTTTTACGCATGGTACGGCGACCTTCATGATCATGGGTGATATTTGCACACGACGTTGTCCGTTCTGCGATGTGGCACACGGGCGGCCCGACCCGCTTGATCCCGAGGAACCGCGGCACCTGGCGGAAACCATCAAGGCGATGGGGTTGCGTTACGTGGTGGTTACTTCGGTGGATCGTGACGACTTGCGTGATGGTGGTGCAGCACATTTTGTCGACTGTATACAGTCGATTCGGGAAGGCAATCCCGACACCCGCATTGAAATACTGGTACCGGATTTCCGTGGTCGAATGGATCGCGCGCTGGATATACTGCGCGCGGCACCACCGGATGTATTCAACCACAACCTGGAAACCGTCCCGCGTCTTTACAAGAAAGCCCGCCCCGGTTCTGATTACCAGTGGTCACTGACACTGCTGAAAAAATTTACGCAGGAGCATCCTGGCGTGCCGACCAAGTCAGGGCTTATGCTGGGTCTGGGTGAGAGCATCGAGGAAGTTGAACGGGTCATGCGAGATATGCGTGACCACGATGTTGATATGCTCACACTTGGGCAGTACTTGCAGCCCAGCAAGCATCATCTCCCTGTTGACCGTTATGTTCACCCGGATGAATTTGAACAGCTGCGTGTAACCGGTGAAGCCATGGGATTCAGTCAGGTGGCCAGTGGACCGATGGTGCGTTCATCCTATCACGCGGACCAGCAGGCGGCCGGGGTGCTCTGAAGTGGGCATCAGTTAGCTTTTAAAGCCGTTATATGACCCACCTGCTTGCCGCCATAACGCCGCATGGTTACGGACATGCGGCACAACTCGCGCCGGTGTTGAATGCCTTGCGAGAACGTGTTCCGGATCTTTCCCTGACGCTGGCAACGACCCTGCCAGAATACTTTCTTCGTGAGCGGATAGAAGGTGAATTTCACTATGTCAGGCACGCTTCCGATTTCGGTCTTGTGATGCACTCCGCGCTGAAGATTGACCTGGATGCCAGTGCGGCGCGTTACGAGCAGTTGCACGAAAGCTGGAGTATCCAGGTTACAGCCGAGGCGCAATTTATCGAGCGGCAACAGGTCGATCTGGTATTGTCGGATGTGTCCTGCCTGTCCCTGGCAGGTGCTGAAGAGGCCGGGTTGCCGGCCTTTGCGCTTTGTTCCCTGAACTGGGCAGATGTCTACCGCCATTACTTCCAGGCGAGGCCGGAAGCCACGCACATACTGGCGCAGATGGAAGCCGCCTATGCCTCGGCCCGGATCTTCTTTTGCCCGCAGCCATCCATGCCGATGGCATTTCTCGATAACACAACCGATGTCGGTCCAATCGCAAGGCGTGGCAATAATTGCCGCGAGCAAATCAATGAGCGACTCGGCCTGACCAGTCAGACTGCACTGATCCTGGTGGCGCCCGGTGGCGTGGATACCCGGTTCAATATCGGGCATTGGCCATCCGGGCAGGGCATACACTGGCTGGTTAGTGACAACTGGCAGGTTGAGCACCCGGATGTCAGTTCATTGTCGAAAGCCGGTATGACGTTTACCGACCTGCTGGCTTCCTGTGACGGGGTGCTGGGCAAGTGCGGCTATGGCACGGTCGTTGAATGCGTCGTAAATGCAACACCATTGCTCTATATTCCACGCCCGGACTGGCCGGAAGAGCAGAGTTTGCTCGACTGGCTGGAACAGCACAATGCGGCGATTCGTGTAGAGTCATGCAGGCTGGAAACGGGAGAGCTGAGCGGAGTTGTCGAACAGGCGCGCAGTCTGACTATAGACGCCTGTGAGAATAATGGTGCCGGGCAGGCAGCTGATATCCTGCTGGCGAATCTCCATAACAGGAAAACAGCGCATGGTGGATAAGTCCGGTCTTGAAACCCTGTTTACATCCGAGGAAGCCCTGCGCAGTCACTTTGAAAGCGGGCTGGAGCGATTGCTGGATTGTGGTGGCATGAACCTTTTTATCCTGGTTGTGGCGAATGCAAGTTTTGATGCGCGCCTGTGGAGTACGCTCGAACCCGGGTTATGCGCGCAATACAATACGCTGCTGACCAACCTGCAAGGTGCGCTGACGCGGGGCCAGCGCATTGAAGAGGCCGATGACGACCTGCTGGTATTTCTGAAGATAAGCACTATCGGGATGAAGGCACTTAAGCTGACCGAGCAACGTGATGAAGGTCCGTGGGAGGTGCAGTTCAACCAGCTGCGGGCCTTCCGTCCACTCCGCAACAGCCAGCGTCCGATGACATCTATTCAGTCCCCATTCGATGCTGCGGCATTCAACTTTAACAAGCCGTTCATACAGCAGGAGGCACTCGCATCCGGTGATCTGCTTGGACATCACATTGACTTGTATTACAACAAGTACCCGTTTGTCGAAATGCATAGTCTGCTGGTTCCGGATCGTCAACAGTGCCTGTCCCAATATCTGTTTGAAGACATGCACTACTTCGTCTGGCAACTGGTCGAGTACCTGTCGGGCACTCTGCCTGGTGTGCGTGTCGGCTACAATGCACTCGGTGCTTTTGCCTCGGTGAATCACCTGCACCTGCAGTTGTTTGTGCGCAATAAATTATTGCCGGTTGAGCAATCGTTATGGGCGCATAACGGTGGTGCGCAGAATTACCCGGCGGAATGCAGGGTGTTCAATGACCCGCAATCGGCATGGAATGAGATAGCTGAATTACACAGGCAGAATGAGGCATACAACCTGCTCTATGCGCCCGGCCGCCTGTATTGCATGCCGCGACGGAAGCAGGGTGAATTTGAACTGCCGGACTGGTCCAGTGGATTCTCATGGTATGAATTGTGTGGCGGGATGATTACCTTCAACCACCAGGACTGGGCTGCACTTGATGAGGCGGGTATTGTGGCGGATCTGGCGCGGGCAAGGCGACCACGATAACGGTGTACCCGGTTGGGTCGAGGAATTTCTGGAGCCGCCCGGCGAAAATGAGGATAATGCAAGGCTATGACTAAAGCAGCCAGCCCCACACCCGTGCTTACCGTCGTGATAGATGGAGAGCCGCACCTTGAATACGATCGGGGAAAACTTTTGCCGGAGTCCCGGTTGGCATCTCTTGATCGAATGGACCAGAAAATGGACCAGGGTATCCGGCTCGGTGGGGAAAGTATTAAACATCCCGACCGTGTGCAACGCGCCCAGTTTGTGGCGTTGCACCTGCTGGAGGCTATGCAGGAAGGTGATGATGCCCTCATAGCGGCATCCTGCGCGTATCTTGCCAGCCGCTTGCCAGACCTTCACCAGGTCAAGGCACGTTTGGCAGGCGATGCAGTGTCGGCAGAGCTGGTATTCGATGAGCCTTATACAAAAGAGGTTGCGGTTGATTTTATACCGCGTTCCTCGTAAGCAAGATCATGCGCATGCAGTGTCTGGTGTACAAGAGTCTCCGGCAGTTTGACTACTACCTGTTCGTTAAAAAAGGCGAGGATATGGAACGTGTGCCGGACGCACTGAAGACCTTGCTTGGAAACCTTGAGTTTGTTACGGACGTAGAACTGCACGACCAGCGCAAGCTGGCACAGGCTGATGTTGTTGAAGTGATGGCGCAAATCGAGGCAGAAGGTTATTACCTGCAAATGCCGCCACGCCAGGGACTGGACCATGATATCTCCTGATGCCCCGGGCGGGCGTGGAGCCTAGGGATTTGCCGAGCCTGTCTGGTCCTTGAAAGGCGCAGAAACTGAAGCGGGAAGTTCTACTTCGCCCTTGCGATTGCGTTCTTCCAGCTGTGCAATAAGGCTGTCTATACCCTCACGACGGATGGTTTCACCAAAGCTGGTGCGGTAAGTAATGGCCAGGCTGATACCTTCGATGCGAATGTCATAAATCTTCCATTTTCCGTCATTGAGGTAAACCTGGTACTGCACGTCCACGGTCTTGCCCTTGTCAATTTCGATGGTTGCGCGTACCGAGGCTTTTCTGTCCCCCGGCTTATAGCGCGAAGGTTGATATTTGATGCTGTCCTTGTGGTCAATGATTTCATCGACGTAGCTGGTCATTGCAGTAACGTAGGAACGGGTCAGCAGGGTTTTGATTTCTTCGATGAGGCGTTTACGTTGCGCATCAGTCGCATTGCGCCAGTATTTCCCTACGACCAGGCGGGCAATTCGCGGAAAATCAATATGTGGTGCGATCAGCTCATTGCTGATGCTGTAGGCAATGGAATCATCCTGTTTGATTTTTTCCCGGTTTTCTTCCAGGCGATCTATCAATTGATTGATGGTGTCTGCGATAACCGGCTGCGGGTCGTTACCTGCCTCGGGTTCCGGGATGGCCTGGGCGAGAGAAGCCGTGCCGGCAAACAGCAGTGTCGTCAGAAATATCCATGTGGTGTACTGCGTGGTTTTCATGGTACGCATTGTATGTTTCCCGTCAGGTGTAACAAGGCCTTTCTGATTGTTATTCAAGGTCGAATCGTGCCCAGACGGGGCAGTGATCCGAGGGTTTGGTCATGGCGCGGATATCATATGAGATACCTGCATCGGTAGAACGTTCCATCAACGGGCGGGTTGCCATGACCAGGTCGATGCGCAGTCCGCGTTTTGGCTCACGCTCGAAACCACGGCTGCGGTAGTCAAACCAGCTGAATTTGTCGTCAATATCCGGGTAATGGTGGCGAAAGGTATCGGTTAGCCCCCAATCGGCCAGTTTTTGCAGCCATTCACGTTCTTCCGGTAAAAAACTGCATTTGCCGGTTTTCAGCCAGCGTTTGGCGTTGTCGGCACCAATGCCGATATCCTGGTCGAGAGGCGCCACATTCATGTCCCCCATCAGCGCCACCGGCTGCTGTGGATCATAATCAGATTCAAGGAGCGCCCCAAGGTCCCGGTAGAATTTTTCCTTGGCCGGGAATTTGGTCTCGTGATCACGGCTTTCGCCCTGTGGGAAATAGCCGTTGATGACGCTGAGGGTGCGCCCGTCTGAAAGTTCGAAATCGGCGCTGATCAGGCGTCGCTGGGCATCATCTCCATCATGGGGAAACCCTTTACGTACTGCAACAGGTGCCTGCCTGGAAAGTATGGCGACGCCATAGTGGGTCTTTTGCCCATGGAAAGCTGCGTGATAGCCCAGATCCTCGACCATTGACAGGGGAAAATCCTCGTCCTGAACCTTGGTCTCCTGTATGCCGATAATGTCAGGCGAGTGGTTCTCGACCAGCTTTTCCAGCTGATGCTGACGCATGCGGATACTGTTGGTATTGAATGAGGCAAGTTTCATTGGCGTGATATTTTTGGGGAATTTGGCGCATTCTACTGGGCTGTCCGCGTCCGGGCAATGCATCATGGCGCTGGGCTTGTCCAGCGCGTTACAATCACTCCATTCCCGGCTATCAACGAACAGGATACAGGTTTATATGAGCAGTGTAGTGGCTGATAATTCCACGGTTTCACCCGGGCAAGCCCCTTCCCGTGTACATGATGCATTCGAGTGGGTCCGTAGTGAACGTATTGAATCCCTGAACCTGGTTATCGAGGAGTACCGGCACCGTGTGACCGGTGCGGCTCATTATCACCTGGCTGCGGATATCCCTGAGAATGTTTTTCTGGTGGCGCTTCGTACGGTACCCATGGACTCCACCGGCGTAGCACATATTCTTGAACATACCGCGCTGTGCGGCAGCAAGCACTACCCGGTACGCGACCCTTTCTTCATGATGATACGCCGTTCGCTGAATACGTTTATGAATGCGTTTACCAGCAGTGACTGGACGGCCTACCCGTTTGCCAGTCAGAATCGCAAGGATTTTAACAACCTCATGGACGTGTATCTCGATGCGGTGTTTTTCTCTCGCCTGCACGAGCTGGATTTTGCCCAGGAAGGCCATCGTGTGGAATTTGCCGAGATGGACAACCCTGATACCGAACTCGTATTCAAGGGCGTCGTATTTAATGAAATGAAAGGCGCCATGAGTTCACCAGCCAGCACTTTATGGCAGACCCTGACCAAATACCTGTTTCCAACCACCACTTACCATTACAACAGTGGTGGTGATCCGGAGTGTATACCCGACCTGGCTTATGAAGATCTGAAAGCCTTTTATCGCACCCACTACCACCCTTCCAATGCTGTGTTCATGACCTTTGGAGATATACCTGTCTTTGAACACCACGCGCGCATTCATGACAAGGCCTTGTCGCAGTTTGAAAAGCTTGATGTGCATATCGCAGTGGGTGATGAAAAACGCTATCACGCGCCTGTCTATGTACAGGAGAGTTATGCCTTTGACGAACCGGGTGAAGTGGGAGACAAGACGCATCTGGTAATGGGCTGGTTGCTTGGCCCCAGTATCAACCTGAAAGAACAGCTGGAGGCGCAGCTGCTGGAAGGTGTGCTGCTGGATGACAGCGCGTCACCGCTGCGTCGTGCCCTGGAGACAACTGACCTCGGGAGTGCGCCATCACCGTTATGCGGGCTGGAGGCTTCCAACCGGGAAATGAGTTTTGTCTGTGGTCTGGAGGGAAGCCGACCGGAAAATACGCACGCAATGGAGGAGCTGGTACTGGATGTGCTCCGCGAAGTTGCCGAAAAGGGTATAGAAAAATCACGCATCGAAGCGGTGTTGCACCAGTTGGAACTGGGACAGCGCGAAATTTCCGGTGACGGTTATCCTTACGGTTTGCAGCTGATCCTGGAGGGTTTGTCCTGTGCCACGCACCGCGGCGACCCGGTAGGGCTGATGAACCTGGATCCGGTACTGGATGAGCTGCGTGAGCTGATCCAGGATCCTGATTATATTCCTGGGCTTGTGCGTGGTTTGTTGCTGGAGAACTGTCATCGGGTTCATGTGACGCTGGTGCCGGATACCGCGTTGTCGGCGCGCCGCGAGGCAGCCGAAGCAGAGCGCCTGGCCGGCATGAAGGCACAGATGGATGATGTGCAGAAACAGGCTGTTATTGCACAGGCGAAGGCATTGGCCGAACGCCAGTCGCAGGAGGATGATCCTTCCGCGCTGCCCAAGGTCGGGCTGGAAGATGTCCCGACAGAAATGCATATTGCCTCCGGCGAGCAGGAGCAGGTTGCCAGCCTGCCACTCAGCTTCTACCCGCAGGGTACCAACGGCCTTGTTTACCAGCAGGTCGTCGCTGACTTGCCGCAGCTGGATGACGAGCTGCTCGACGCCTTTCCGGGCTACAGCTACAGCCTCGCTCAACTGGGTTGTGGTGGACGTGATTACCTGGAAACACAGGAATTGCAAACCAGTGTGTCGGGTGGCGTGAACGCCAGTAGCAGCATGCGTGGCAATGTGGATGACGAGCAGTCGCTGAAAGGCTTTTTCGTACTGTCCGGCAAGGCGCTGGCGCGCAATCATGCTGCGCTTGGCAATCTGATGCGCGACACGCTGGAGTCTCCGCGTTTTGATGAGTACGACCGTATTCGTGACCTGGTGGCGCAGCATCGTGCACAGTGTGAGCAAAGCGTTACCGGCAACGGCCACGGGCTTGCCATGCTGGCCGCTTCTTCCGGGATGAGCCCCGGCACGGCTCTTTCACACAGGTTGCGCGGGCTTGCGGGTATTCGTTCACTGAAGCAACTCGACGATTCCTTTTCTGATGCAGGTCAGGTAAAAGTCTATGCAGATCGGCTGGCAGCCCTGCATGAAAGCATTCGCAGCGCACCTCGCCAGTTCCTGCTGATCAGTGAAGCCGAACGGCATGCGCAGGTGCGCGAAGAACTGAAGCAGGCCTGGTCGAGTGTGCAGATCGATAGCAGTAACCATACGCCATTTGTACCGGGTAAAGTCAGTGCGCGTGTGCGTGAAGCATGGATTGCCAATACCCAGGTGAATTTTTGCGCCAAGGCCTACAAGACTGTCCCGGCAGAGCACCCCGATGCGGCTGCACTTGCAGTGCTGCCCGGTTTCCTGCGAAATGGCTACCTGCACCGGGCAATCCGTGAGCAGGGTGGTGCCTATGGCGGTGGTGCCAGCCATGATTCCGATAATGCAGCATTCCGTTTCTTCTCATACCGTGATCCCCGGCTTGCCGAGACACTGGATGACTTTGATCACGCAGTTGAATGGTTGTTGACCGAAGAGCACGAGTGGCGGTTGCTCGAAGAAGCGATTCTTGGTGTTATCAGCAGTATCGACAAGCCCGCATCGCCGGCTGGAGAGGCGCGTGATGCCTTTCTTTGCGCTTTGCACGGGCGCACGCCTGAACGGCGTCAGGCGCAACGTAAGCGAATACTGGATGTCACGCTGGATGATCTCAGGCGGGTAGGTGAAACTTACCTCCGGCCCGAGCAGGCAAGCATAGCTGTTGTCACCAGCCCGGCAAGTGAAGGCGATTGCAGGACGCTGGGTCTCGATATTCAGATTCTGTGAGCCAGTGAAAGCTGCCTTGCCGGACAGTAAAATGGCACCCCGCGAGCACTACAGGGCTGCGCTGGTGACACCGGGATTCCATTCAGATGCTTGCCAGGCAAAAGCTGTGGAGTATTTGCAGGCCTTGTATGAAGCTTTGCTTGAGCCGCCTGCACGCCGCAATTTCTGGCAGCGTCTGTCTGGCAAACAGTTGCCACCCGTGCGCGGTTTATACCTGTGGGGTGGTCCAGGGCGAGGCAAGACCTGGCTGGTGGATGCTTTTTTTGGCAGTTTGCCCTTCAACAAAAAACGTCGCGTGCATTTTCATCGCTTTATGCTGGAGATTCACGAGGCGCTCGATGCATTGCCAAAAACTCCCGACCCGTTGCTGATTGTGGCAGACCAGCTGGCAGAACACGTTCGCCTGTTATGTATTGATGAATTTCATGTTACCGATGTGGCCGATGCAATGCTGCTTGCAGGGTTGCTCGAAGCTTTGTTCGAGCGACAGGTCACGCTGGTGGCAACGTCCAATATCGAGCCCCGAAGGCTTTACCATGAAGGGTTGCAGCGAGCGCGCTTCGTTCCCGCAATTGAGCTGATCGAACAGCACACAGAAGTCCTGGTTCTGGACGGAAGTGAAGATTACCGGCTTGCCCTGCTGCAGCAAGGGGGTACCAGCCTTGTTGGCAGGGATCTGGAGCAGGCCCGTAGGTGGCTCAGGGAGCATCTTGATGCGCTTGCCGGCGTTTCGCCAACTGAAAACGGAGTGCTGAGCCTGGCAGGACGTGAATTGCATACAGTCGCGCTGGCAGACGGCATCGCCTGGTTTACCTTCGATGAGCTGTGTCTGCGCCCCCGCTCGGCGCGTGATTACCTTGAGCTGGGGTGTGAGTTTCATACTCTGTTGCTTGAGACTGTGCCGGTGATGTCAGCGGAGATGGACGAGGGTGCCAGGCGATTCATGCATTTGATTGATGCGCTCTATGATCACGGGGTCAAGCTGGTGATGACTGTAGACGCGACGCCTGGTCAGTTATACACGGGGCAACAGCTTGTGCAGCCTTTCCAGCGTACTGCCAGCCGGCTGACAGAAATGGCCAGTGAAAGTTATCTGTCACGCCCGCACCAACCGGGATAGAATATCGGAACAGGAGGAGTTTTGTATGTGGTACCGGGCTCGAATTTACTGTCTACTTGCGTCGCTTATGGTTATCTCTGCGCAGGTGGGCGCCGAGGAGGCACTTGTTGCAGGAGGTGAGGTGGCGCGTGCTTCATTTACGACCCGCATTGCAAATCGTGAGCCAACTGACCGTGTCCTGGTGCTGAATCCGCCTGCAACAGAAGTTTACTTCTTTACCGATTTACGTAACCTGGAAGGGCATACCGTGACCCATCGCTGGGAGTACCAGGGTCGTGCTGTATCAAATGTTCCTTTTGTCGTTGGTGGCAATCGCTGGCGGGTTTTTTCGAAAAAAGTCTTTCCACCTGACAGCTTCGGAGAATGGTCTGTGACGGTACTCGATGACAATGGCTTGCCACTGTATGTCGAGCTGTTCCGCTATGAGCCAGTAGATGCAGGGCGCGCGAATTTGCAGAAAGATTTGTCGGAGGGTGAAGATATACCGGCGCAAGACATGCCATCCACGGCCGGGGATTCTTCAGAATAAGGCGTCACCGGTATTCCCGGTCTCGATCGTTGTTACTTCACCTTCGTCAATATTCCCGTTTTCGACAGTTGTCCTTTCACTTTCATTGATATTCCCGGTCTCGGTCGTTGTCACTTCATCCTCCAGTGGGGTTGCCAGTGGTGCCTGGTATACAGGTTCCTGGGTGGCGGCACTGTCAGTCGCATGTTCAACGCTGGAGTCAACGGGCGTCATGGCCGGTTCTTGCTCAAGAGATAATGGCAGGTCTTCTGTAACCGGTTCCGGTTCCGAAGCGGGGTTTGTGATGGCCTCGGCTGGTGCTACCGCAGGCTGCACCGGGGCACTTGCCGGTTCAGAGATAACGACTACCGGCTCAGGATCTGTTTTTGCATTTTCAGCCGCTATGGTCGCGTCACTGTCAGGAGCCGGGATTAGCGCTTCTGCAGGAGCAGGTTGTGTTGTCAGTGCTTCCCGGTCAAGGCGAATATCCTGTTGCAGCATACGTTCCGCAAAGCGTTTTTCAGCATTCTCTCTCAGGCGGGCCTGCTCCATTTCTATGTCAGCTGGTGAAATGATGTTTGCGCGGTTTACTGTGCCCTGTCTGGCGGATTCCACAGTTGCCGGGACAGGCGCAGTGGCTGGTGAGGCAATAGATGACGGCGCCTTACGGGTAGCGGGTGCCTGGCGCAGGGATTTTTCGGTTCCCTGAAGTGGTGCTTTTTGCGAGGCTGTTGCTGTCGCCTCATCCGGGCTGCCCCAGAACAGGTAGATGGAAAGTCCTATTCCTGCGAGAGTGCCAACCACGAGCGAAGCGGCCACCAGGTTCCTGCGCGGTCCTTCAAACGGTGTGGAAGCGATATCCTTTTCGCGTTCAGCACTGGCGGGTGGTATCGCCGGCAGCGTCAGTTTGGCCAGTTTATCTACTGCTCTGGCAGCGGGCTTCATCTTTCCGGATGAAGCAGCGGAAGAAGCCGGGCGCTTCTTCCGGCGTTTGGTCTTGTTTTCCAGGCCGAGCAGACGAATGAGTTGCTCAGGGGGCAATTCCATCGATGGATGCAGGGGATTGAAGCTGAGCTGACTGCCCGTCGAAGGCGTGCTATCGGTTTCTCTTCGCGTCATGCGCTGTGCCTGGCCGGGGTCGGAGAAGGTTGTGCTCATGATGCGGCCCTTTCGCCGGGGGCGGGGAGGTTGATGCAGTTCCTCGATTTGTGCGGCAAGGCGTCGCGCCTGTAGTGCTTCCGCACGCAACACGGCCATTTCCTTTTCAGCCTGTTCGCGTTGTTGACTCGCCCTGTGTCGATCATTGCACTGTTTCCCGGTTTGTTCGGTGATATTCGTGTAGTGCTGTGCCTTGCGCCGGATAGTGTCTGCGCGCTGGATACATGCCGGCTTGGCTGGCGGCGCAGTATCAGGCGTCCTGACCGTGTGCTGTTTTTTCCGGATGCCCATCTCTAATAACCTTTTTCCCACCCGTGGATAGCGTCAGATCGGCTGATTTATTAAGGTTTTCTGCAGGTTTATCCCGGGGATCCGGCTGTAAACAGGAACCCGGTCACAATCTCTCATGCATCGCGGGGGTGCGGGCTGCGCTATATTGGCCAGACAAAACGGCTACAATTGGGTCGTCAGGGATAATAATCCTGCCAGGGAGGGTGATGTTTCGGAGGCGGGTTATGCGTAGTTTTATACGCCATCCATCTGATATACCTATTGAATATAAGATGGATGATAACGATTCAGGTGCTGGCAAGGAGCACTTGCATGATATCGGACATGGGGGTTTAGCATTTTCTTCCCCGCGAAAACTGGCGGTAGGGGCACCCATAACCATCCGGATTTCCCATTTGCGGCCGGCTTTCGAGGTAGAGGGTCGCGTTGCATGGTGCAGGAAGGAAGATGGCGGATTTACGGTTGGCGTCTCTTTTCTGCAGGCGGGCGACCGCTTCCGGGTACGCATGGTGGAACAGGTATGCCATATCGAGCACTACAAATCGGAGGTGCTGGAAACCGAGGGGCGTTTAATTAGCGGTGAACAGGCGGCGTGTGAATGGATTGACCGATATGCAGGTAGTTTCCCGGTGCTGGATGACGACGAGGTCAGCTGACGGGCGGTTCTTGTCGGAATACGGGCTGCGGGGATACACTGGCCCTGTCTGGTGATTTTAACAATAATGACAAGTAGGTGTAACGCCATGAATATTATAGAAAAATCTGGAATTTTAGCGGGTCTTGCAGGGTTGCTGGTGATGCCGGCCTGGTCAGTCGTTTATGCAAGTAACTGGCTCGAAGTCAGGGTGGTCGACAAGCAGACAGGGGCGCCTGTCGCTGAAACTTCCGTATGTCTTGGTACCTCGGCCAGGACGGATCAGTTTGGTGCGCATCGCGCCACCAGTGACGGCATTGTACGTTTTGACGATCTTCCGGAGAGCAGCATGATGCTCACCGCTTCGCGGCGTGGTTACCAGGGCAGGCAGCAGGGGCTGGAACCCATGGCCGGCAACCGGGTAGTCGTTCTCAATCTGGCACCGGGTGGTGGCGGGCCCGTATGTGCGGCGGCCACGTCAGCTGATGTTCAGCCTCAGGCTGCTGGAGAGCTTGAGATTACGGCAGTCAGGGTCAGCCCGGATAGTGCGCTGTCGTCCGGCGCGCAGGTTGCTGTGACGGTCAGCGTGTCGGGTAAAGCTGACCAGGTGCGCATCGCTGAAACCGCGGATTTCGCCGGTGCAAAGTGGATGGACCTGAAACCGAAAAATCGTTTTACGCTGAGCAAGGGCAAGGGTGTCAAACGTTTGTACGTACAGGTGCGACGTCTTGTTGAGGTAAAAGGCGCCACGATCGAGTCACTCTCGCCCGTGAAGGTTGTACCCTACCGACGTTATTAGACCCGGCTTCGGTCAGGCATCAAGGTCGGGAATAAGCCGACTTTGAATTATTTCTATGGAATCCCTGAGGCGCAACTTGCGCATTTTCAGGCGTTTTAGCTGGAGTTGATCGGGGTAGTCTGACTGAACCAGGTGATGAATTACATCATCGAGGTCCCGGTGTTCAAGACGCAACTCCTCCAGTTTATGCTGAAGGGCCTGGATTTCTTCTTCCGAAAGCGGGTTGTTGATGTCCGGGACTCCCTTTCTGGCGGCCTCTGAAAACCAGGGCCGCCGGTTCTACCTGTGAATAATATACCGCTCATCGGCATTGAGTTCATCCGCGCGCCGGGGCGGTTCGTCTATCTGGCGTGCGGGCGACGACGTCCTTCAAAGTGGACGATTGACTTGACGATTTCCTGGAATGGGAATTGCTGTATCGAGCCGAAAGTCCGGACACCCTGAACCGTAAGGGTGGCGATATCCACAACAGCGTCGGCGGGGGCATCGGGTAAAAGCAGATTCTGCAGGCCCAGCAGGCCACCATTCTGCACCTTGATTTCCTTGGCGTGTGGCAGTTCGTCACCGGTCCCGGTCAGTTTGAGTGCAAAGCGGGCATTTTCTCTCATAAGTAGTAACAACTGCTGGCAGCGAGAGTGTGCCTGCGCTGCGTTACAGGAAATGCCCTCACGGTCAGCGAGGTAGAAGCGAGTAGAGCAGCTGCAGTGGCAGCGTCGGGTGAGGACCGCTTTTTCAAAGGCACAGCGCCGCTGGTTCACGGCATTGTAGGTTGAACGGTACGCGTCTTCTTCAACCATCAGCAGTGATTATTTTTCCCACTCGCGCAGTATGGGGGCCTCACGCTTTTCCATCAGTTGTTCTTCCGCTTCAAGTTCAGTCTCGGCAAACATGACCTTGATCTGGCACTTGTCGTCTTCAGACAGTTCGGCACGCAGGCCCCGGGCATGTTGTTTGGCTTCCTTGAAGCTGTCGTATTGCCCCAGCTTTTCCAGCGCACTGACCAGTTTTGTCGGACCGGGTGAAATTTTGTATACGTAATAGGGCATGGCTCAGGTTCGCATTTTTACCGCTGTGAATGGAGAGTTTTTTGCAGATAAATACCTGCGATGAAGCGACAGTATAGCAAGCCGGGGAGCTAACCTCACAAGCCCACTTGTTCGATATGGTTTCCCGACATAATGACAAAGCCGGTTTTGCGCTGCAGTCCATCTTCACTGTAGCTGAACAGGAAGGTGCGGCGCAGTGACAGCCGACCATTCTCCTGGCGCCCTGGCATGAGACGCTGCAGGACAATGCTGCCGTCGAGCAATTGAAAATGCTGCTGTTGGCAGGCCTCGCGGGCGGCGCGTATGGCGGATTCCCGTGCCCGCAGGCTGTTCTGCCACAGCCAGATCAGCAGGCCGAGCAGGATAAGCAGCAGCAGACCGGATGAGCCGCTCAATGTTACCAGTCGTATGCGACACCGAGCAGATAGGTATGGTCTGTGCTCTTGGTGTTGTCAGGAGGTGAGCGGTCCCAGTCAAGGTCGTACTCAGCCGAGGCGCTCAGGCCGGCGGCAATCGGAAGCTTGATACCGGTCTGCGCATTGATAATCAGGTTGTCTGAGCTGTCCAGGCCCTGGTTGCCACGGTGTCGGTGGAAAAACATCAGCTTGTCTCCCGGCAGCGATTGCTCCCAGTTCAGACCCCAGTTGAAACCGGCATAGCTGTCGTCCTGGTCGACGACGAAGCTGGTGTCGGTATAACTGAGACCCGCTTCCAGAGATAGTCTCAGCTTGTCAGAATCGTGGAACTGGTAACCGGAACCAGCCGAGAATACGCTGCGAAGATCGATATCCCTGAAGGGATCCTGTTCAAAAGATGCACCAATAAAGCCGTACCACCTGTCGTGGAAAAAATGGTCATACTTTCCATCCAGCCGGTACTGCTCCTTGGTCAGGCGATCGTCTACGTGCTCGCGTGCCAGCATGGCGCCAACCGTAAAGCGGTTGTCATTTTTCTTTTCCGCGACAACGCGAGTGCTCAGGTTCAGCTTGTCAGTATCGGTGTTGCCTGATTGTGCTTCGCCGGCCACGGCGATATTGCCACGCCATTCGTATTCTGCCGGCTTGTCGGAGGGTATCGCGCCAATTGAGGCGATCGCATCGAGTCCGCTCAAGGGGAGTTGTTGTCCATCGACTGTCTCTACATTCAGGCCAGCCGCTTCATCAGCTTTGAGCACACCATCCAGCTGACGTCCATCATGTAGTTGCAGGCGCAGCGGGTGGTCAGTAGAAAGATTCAGGGTTTCACTGCGATTTATTGTTATTTTCCCGGCATAGCTCGTATCAATGACAAGCTCGTCCATCGTTTGTTCAATCAAAGTGCCGGTAATCCGGTCGCCATTGGATAAGGTTGCCTGGTCTGCAAATGAAAGTGCGCTGAATAGTCCGGTGGTCAGACACAGCAGCTGTCGAAATGGAAAACGCATGGTGCGGTTGTCCTCGCTTGTTTTGTTGGCTTGTTGTTGCCGGTATTTTCGAGCGCGGAGGTTACCACAGGCGGGATTGCAGGTACGGTCATAAAAACAGGCTGTGCTGTCGCTGTGAACGAATGGCCAGTCTGTTTCGCCTCCGCCGCCCGCGGTATTTCGGGATGGTTATTAAACGGTTCCAGACTTTTCCATGCTTTTCGAAAGGGTAAGCGCAGGTGTCGATACCCGGCCTCATGTTACACTTGAGGCCAGATAACAGAACCGGGGCACTACAATGTCGGAGATGACAGAAGAGGAGCGCGTACAGCTCACCAAGGGTATTTTGGCGATGCTGGACGAGTGGGGTATCAGTGGGAAAGACCAGTTGCTCCTGCTGGGTCTGGCTGATGCACCTGCCCGGGAAATCAGGCAGTTGCGCGAGAACCGCCCCCTTCCGGACAGTCCTGAAGTGATGCAGCGGGTGGAGCACCTGATATGTATAGCCGATGCACTGCGCACCACTTACCCGTTCAGCAAGCGCATGGGCAAGCTCTGGATGAACAGGCCGAATCGAAAATTCCGTCAGCGTACACCACTGGCTACCATGGTCGAGGACGGGATTGTCGGCCTGGTTTCAGTGCGCTCCTATCTCGATTGCTCCTACAGCTGGGAAATCACAACCACCAACGGCTCCTGAGTAACCCCACCAGCGCCTGTTGACGGCTTTTTCCTGTGCATTCACTTGTCCTGTACTGTTGTGATGAGCCGCTGTGGCGGCCGGCATCCCCTGCACATGTAACAAGCGTGCTTGAAGATACAGGGCTGACCGGGGTGCTAAAGGACGGAGAGGAGGCAGTGTATGCGGTTGGCGAGCATTTCCTGTCACTGGTGACGTTTCTTGGCTGCGCCCCACAGATTTCCCTGACCGATGAAGCTGCCGTGCAGGGCCAGCCTGTGTGCCGTATCTGCCTGCACGACTTCGATGCTGTGCAGCTGCTGGAATCGCAACCTGCATCGACCTTGCGCTGTGCGGCGTGCAGAACACCGCAGCGGCGTCCTTCAGAACCGGAACACAATCAACAACTGACCTGCCCGGAATGCGGTGAATCATCTCCACTGTTTCGCTTCGACTGGCGGCGTAGCGCGGCGTTCGGATGTTTTTTTGTGGAAATAGAAAATGTATTCCCGCACGAGGCAGTACCCGCCGACAGGCTGATGGAGGCACTGGAGGCATTATCGGGGCATGGCTGGGACTACTTCTACCTCAGTCGCTAGCTGACTAGTCCCGGCGTAATCGGTCCGATACGGCCATGGGCGTGGGGTATCGCAGTACAATGAAGTAGGACGACACGATAAAGGTGATCAGTGTTGCAAGCTGAATCAGGTAGGACGCCTGCATACTGATAACAGCATGTTGCGTGGCCAGCACCGCGATCAGCAATGAAAACTCGCTGATCTGACCGAGCCGGGCACCGACTTCGGCCGAAGTCGCTGCTGTCTCGCCCTGGCGAACCCACAAGAGTTTGAATACAGGTGGTTTCAATACCAGGCTGATGAGTGCCAGCACGATAGCAGCTGGCAGGACGGTTTGCATGGCGCTGAACTCCAGTCCGGCACCGAGGCTGAAGAAAAATACTACCAGGAAGAAATCACGCAGAGGCTTCAGTCGCTCGGCAATAAAACGTGAAATGGGTTCGGTCGCTACGGCAATACCGGCGATGAAAGCCCCGATCTCGGCTGACAGGCCGAGTGCCTGGGCCAGCTCTGCCATGCCCAGGCACCAGCCAATGGCCAGCAGGAAAATGTATTCCTGGATAGTGTCGAAGCGCGCCAGTAACCGGGTGAGTACATAGCGGGAGAAGGCAAAGGCAAAGATCAGCACTGCGGGCAATGCAAGCGTAACCAGCGTGGCGTGCTCCCAGCCAGCCGAGGCGCCGGCCATACCGTGCAGGACCAGCATGATCAGGATGGCAATCAGATCCTGCAGTAACAAAACACTGATTATAATCTCACCGGTATGTTGATGATGCAGCACGGTGCTGGGTAAAAGTTTCAGGCCGATAATAGTACTGGAAAACATCAGTGCAGCACCGATGACAAGAGAGTCGACCAGGTTGTAACCGAACAGTGTTGCCGTGATACCACCCAGTAATGCAAACAGCAATGAGCTGCCGAGTGTTACAAAAGTTGCCTTGCCAAGCAGGCGCCAGAGATCCTGAGGGTGCAGGTTCAGGCCAAGCAGAAACAGCAGGAACACGATGCCAACGTGTGACAGGTCGCGCAGCAATTCGACATCATTGACCAGTCCCAGCGCCGAGGGTCCAATCAACATGCCGAGCAGGATGTAAGCTACCAGCATTGACTGGCGTGCATAGAGTGCGGCTGTTGCCAGCACTGCGGCACCGGTAAAGATCAGAAAAACCGAGAAAACGATGGATTGATCCAAAACAGCTACACCCCATCTGATAAAGGTCTTAAGCCTACCATACTTGTCTGCAGGCGTTTTTTGAGTCGTCGGGTGCGAAGCGGTATGCTGACCGTAACTTTGATGCGAGATGGCGGAAATCCATGAGAACAATGACAGGTAGCGCGCGTGCAGTGTATGCCGCTGTACTGGCTTTCACTATGCTGTGGAGCCAGGGAGCTGGCTCCGTACAACAGGCGCGTAGTATGGAAAAGCCGGTAATTGTTGCGGAAGCGGCAATGCGGATGCTGGCACCTGTCGACTATTACACGGGGACAGTCATTAGCCGTGAGCAGGCGAGGCTTGCTGCAGAAGTCAGCGGCAGGTTGTTATGGGTTGCGGAAGTCGGGGCTTCTATAGATGAAGGCGGCGTCGTTGCGCGCATTGATGATGTGTTGCTGCGTGAGGAGCATGCAGAGCGCGAGGCTGATGTTGCGCGCATCAAGGCCAGGTTGGGGTTTCTCAAGCTGGAAGCAGCCCGCTTGCAGAAACTTGCGCGCAGTAACAACGCTGCACAGAGTCAGCTGGAGCAGGTAGAGTCAGACCGGCTGGGGGCAAGAAGCGAGCTCAAGGCGGCGCAGGCGCGGGAGCGGCGCAGTGCCGCGCTGCTGGAGCGTACCCGGTTGCGGGCACCCTTTACCGGTATTGTAACCGAGCGTCTGTTGAACGCCGGTGAGTGGGCTGACGAGGGAGCAGCTGTTGTAGCTATGACCGATCCCCTGAATCTTGAAATCCAGGGCTGGGTGTCGGTATCCGCATTGCCCTTCCTTGAGCCGGGTGCATCGGTGAGTTTTGAGCGTGAGGGCAAGGTTTACAGGGGGCAGGTGCGTGCGCGGGTACCGGTTGGTGACACGCGCTCGCGACTCTATGAGTTGCGTGTCAGTTTACCGGACGGGGAATGGAAGGTTGGTGAAAGTGTACGTATCGCGGTCCCGGCGGCTATCCCTCGCAAGGTGCTGTCTATCCCACGTGACGCATTGGTGTTACGCCGCAGTGCAATCAGTGTATTTGTCGTCGATGATGAGTCGATAGCTCATCGTGTCCCGGTCATTCCCGGTATTGCCAGTGGCCCGTGGATAGAAGTTAAAGGTGAGCTCCATCCAGGCGACAGGGTTGTGACGCGTGGTGGCGAACGATTGCGCGATGGACAGAAGGTTAAGGTGCAGGGGAAGGGTAGTACGCAGTGATCCTGACCCGCTACGCACTGGGTAACCCGGTTGCTGCGCTGGTCGCGGCATTGATGGTTGTGATGTTTGGCCTGATCAGTCTGGGGCGGCTGCCTGTGCAGCTTACGCCGGAAGTTGAGCGTCCGGAAATTACCATTACGACCGGCTGGCGCTCGGCAGCACCGGAGGAAATCGAGTCAGAAATTCTCGAGCCCCAGGAAAAAGCCCTGCGTGGTACACCAGGTATGACTTCCATGCTGTCACGGGCGCAACGGGGTCGTGGCCGGGTGACACTGAGCTTTAAAACCGGTACCGATTTGCAGCGTGCGCTGGTTGATGTGCTCAACCGCCTGAACCGGGTAAGCGGCTACCCGGAAGATGTCGATGAGCCGAGACTGTCTACCATTGGTGCACGCAACCAGCCTATTGCCTGGTTTATCTTCAAACCACTCCCTGGTAATGACAGGGAAATATCAAGCTATTTTAATTTTGTCGAAGACCTGGTGCAGACCCGTTTTGAGCGTGTTGCAGGTGTGGCCAGTTCGGAAATTCGTGGCGGGCGAAGCAAGGAGCTGCGTATCACCTTTGACCCTTACCGGCTTGCAGCACTCAATGTTGAGTTGCCGGAGGTCGCAGCGAGGGTCAGAGGTAATGAGGATGTTTCTGCAGGTGAAGTGGATGTTGGCAAAAGACGTTACACCATTCGCTTTGCCGGCACCTATCCCGTGAGCAAGTTTGGTGAGCTTGTTGTCGACTGGCGTGAGGGCCGGCCAGTGCTGTTGCGAGATGTGGCACGTGTTGAACTGCTGCCGGTTGACAGCACCAGCCTGGTGATCAATCAGGGCGATCATGCCATTGCCGTGAATGCCTACCGCGAGTCTGGCGTCAATGTGCTGAAAGTGATGCAGGGCCTGCAGCAGGCTGTCAGTGAGCTGGAAGGCCCGCTGAACCAGGCAGGGTTGAGCATTCAGCAGGTCTATGATGAAACGGTATATATACAGGATTCGATCGAAATGCTCAGCGCTAACCTGGTGGCAGGTGTTTTACTCGCTATCGGGGTGTTGTGGTGGTTCTTCCGGCGAATACGCGCCACGCTGGTAGTAGCGGTTGCGATTCCGTTGTGTCTTGCAGCCGCATTTGTATTGCTTGACGTCAGTGGCCACACCCTGAATATCATTTCCCTGGCGGGTCTGGCCTTTGCTGTCGGGATGGTGCTCGATGCCGGTATCGTGGTGCTGGAAAATGTGGTGCGCCTGCGCGAGCAGGGCAAGTCAGCCAGCGAAGCAGCCATGCAGGGTGTGGGACAGGTGTGGGGTGCGCTGCTGGCTTCGACAGCTACAACGGTAGCGGTATTTTTACCTGTAGTGTTCCTTGCGGATGAAGCGGGGCAATTGTTTGCCGACCTTGCGATTGCAATTACAGCAGCTGTCATAGCGTCATTGCTGATTGCCGTATCACTGGTGCCGGTGGCAGCCAGTCAGTGGCTGGGGGTGCTCAGCCTTGAAGATCGACATGCGCACTGGTGGCGCGACATAACGCGCTGGTTGATGAAGCTGACAGCAACACGCCAGCGTCGCTATGGTCTGATTCTGTTGCTGGTTACGGTGCCGCCGGTGCTGAGCTGGTGGTTATTGCCGGAAGCCGATTACCTGCCAAGCGGTAACCGTAACCGGGTATCCGCAAGTATCAACGTGGCGCCCGGGGTCAATCTGGAAACAATCGAAAAAGAAATGGGGCAAGTGATCGCCGAGCGGATGCAGCCTTACCTGACGGGTGAAAAGCAACCGCAGGTCAAGCACTATTTTTTTGTGGTGTACCGCGGCGGGGCATTCATGGGAGTACGTGCTGTGGATCCCGGCAAGGCGGGCGAGCTGGTGCCGGTGCTTAACAAACTCGTGAAGGGCTTCCCCGATACGCTGGCCTTCGCTCGACGTGATTCCCTGTTCCGGGGTTTTGGAGGAAGCGGGAATGTCGAGATCAACTTCCAGTCCAGGAACCTGGAAGCATTGCTGGACGTAGCGCGTGACGGTTACACATTGATTGAAGAAACCCTGCCCGGTGCTTCCGTGTCACCACAGCCGGGACTTGAAATGGCCGAACCGGAGATCCTGCTGGTGCCGGATGAACGGCGTATAGCCGAAGCCGGCTGGAACCGCGAAACTGTCGCCCGGGTGGCACGTGCCTTTGGTTCGGGCCTGTTTGTCGGTGAGTATTTTGATGGTGAGCGGCGGCGCGATATTGTGGTGCGTTCCGAACCCTGGTCGACGCCGGAAGCGCTGGCCGGTATGCCTGTGGTTACGCCAGAGGCGGGTGTACTGCCACTGGACGAACTGGTGCATGTCGAGCGTACCGCGGGCCCGAACCAGATTCGCCGCCTGGACCGGCGACGAACAGTGACGTTGGCTGTGCGCGCACCCGAGGGAATGTCGCTGGAGCACCTGATGGAGGTCGTGCGTAGTAAAATTGTCCCGTCGCTGCAGCAGCTGTTACCCGAGGACGGTGCTATACGCTATTCCGGCACAGCGGAAAAACTGGATCAGGCGCTGACAGCCATGGGTGGCAGCTTCCTGTTGGCAATCGCGCTGTTGTACCTGCTGATGAGTGCATTGTTCCGCTCCTTTACAGACAGCCTGTTGGTGCTGGTAGTGTTGCCGCTGGCGACAGTAGGGGGTGCCATTGCACTACAGCTGGTAAATATTTTCACTTTCCAGCCCCTCGATCTCCTGACCATGATCGGCTTTGTGATTCTGCTGGGACTGGTAGTCAATAATGCGATCCTTCTGGTCTACCAGACACGCCGTGCCGAGCGTGCTGGCCTGGGGAGGCGTGATGCGGTTGCGCAAGCGGTCCAGTTGCGCCTGAGACCTATTCTGATGAGTACCCTGACCAGTCTGTTCGGTATGTTGCCGTTATTACTGGTTCCTGGTGCTGGCACCGAATTGTACCGGGGGCTTGCCGCGGTAATTGTCGGCGGTCTGGCCGTCAGTACACTGTTTACGCTGCTGCTGCTGCCGGCCCTGCTGCGACTGGGTGAAGCCGATTCCGGTAATGCTCCTGCAAGTGCTACCATGTCACCATGAAAACTACTGAACGCATACAGACGGCATTATGGAAAACAGCTGAGTGGTTTAAAGGCGTGGCCTGGAAACTGGCCAGCCTTTACCATCCAGCCAACCTGAAACAGAAAGGCCTGCTGGCGTCAGCCGGATTACTGATCGCGGCAGCCCTGGTGTTTTCTCTTGCGCTGGGCTGGTACTGGAGTCAGGAACCGGACAGCTTTGATGTGCAACAGGTTGCACTGCAGCGGTTTGCGGGTGACGAGGCGCAATTGCGTGTCGGAGTGATCTTTACCAGCACACTGATCCATGTTGGCGAGGTGCTGCTGGACAAGCCGGGGGGTTATCTCTCCAATGACGTAATGCCCCCGGGGCTGTGGCTCGATAACATGCCTAACTGGGAGTACGGGGCGCTGGTTATGTTGCGCGACGGGGCAGCGGCGTTACGCAATCACATGTCACGTTCGCAGTCGCAATCAGTCGAGGATGCCGCGCTGGCGGAGGCCGAGCCACGGTTTAATTTTCGCAATGATTCCTGGTTGTTTCCGCCCAGTGAGGGTGAATACCGCAAGGGCATGAAAGCGCTCGACGACTATATGCGTCGTCTTGCTGACCCCGCGAACCAGCAGGCCCAGTTCTATGCGCGTGCGGATAATCTGCGGCAATACCTGGAGATTGTGGAGAAGCGGCTCGGCAGTCTCTCGCAGCGCCTGAGTGCAAGCGTCGGACAGATACGGGTGAACACGGATCTGGCTGGCGATGTCGGTGCCAAACAGTCGACAACTGCATCAACGAGTGTGGTGGTAAAGACGCCCTGGTTGAAACTCGATGATGTATTTTACGAGTCACGTGGCGCCACCTGGGCCTTGGGCGAGATCCTGAAGGCGGTCGAATACGATTTCGAACAGGTGCTGAAAAAGAAGAATGCACTGGTTTCCCTGCGCCAGATTATCCGTGAACTGGAAGAGGCGCAGCAGCCAACACTTAGCCCGGTCATTATCAATGGTAGTGGTTTTGGTCTGTTTGCCAACTACTCGTTGACCATGGCCAACTACATTGCGCGTGCCAATGCGGCGATTATCGATCTCAGGGACTTGTTACAGCAGGGTTGAGCGGGACGCCTATTCACCGTCCTTTTTCAGGCCTTCTTTCAGGGTATTGATATTCAGTGGTACAACCACCTCGTCACGGGGTTCATCGATGTAGCGTGGTCGCGAACCGGTATTTCGGCCATATTCGGTGGCCAGTTCCTGTTCGCGGCTGGTAATGACTTGCAGACATTCCCGTATACCCTGAATGGTGCCCTGGGAAAGGGGGTGGCGGAGACCGGGTTCCGGTGCGGTGTCGCGTGCAATATCGGTCAGTGTACGTTTCATCATACGCAGCACGCGTTCTTCGGTCGTCAGTTCTGGTTCGCTCATGGTTGTAATCTCTGTTTCGGGAATTGCGATAGCGCTATTGTGCCACAGTGTGAAATTGCGCCCCAGAAAGCCTGTGCACGATACGGTTTTAAGACCTGTCAGGGTTCCAGGGCTTCCCAGCGGGCATAGGATTGTTCCAGTTCCGCTTCCAGTTTGGCAAGCCGTTCTTTTTGTTCAGAAATTTGAATGGCATCCTGGCGGTAGAAGCTGCCATCTGCCATCCGCTGGTGCATTGACTCGATCTCGGTTTCCAGTTGTTCGATGCGTTGTGGTAACTGGTCGAGTTCGTGCTGGTCCTTGTAACTGCGTTTGGCTGGCCGGGCGGGTTTCTTGCGGGATGCCTGTGCAGGCGCATCAGTGCCGGCTCGTGCAGAGGATTTCTGCGCCTGCTTCTGACGCAGCCAGTCGCTGTAGCCGCCCACGTACTCGTTGACGTATCCCTCCCCCTCGAAAACCAGTGAACTGGTGACAACCCGGTCGAGAAATGTTCTGTCGTGACTGACCAGTAGCACCGTGCCAGCAAAGTCGATCAGGCGTTCTTCGAGCAGGTCGAGGGTATCCATATCCAGGTCATTGGTCGGCTCATCCAGTACCAGCAGGTTGGCGGGTTTGCTGAACAGCTTGGCCAGTAACAGGCGGTTACGTTCACCGCCTGAAAGGGCGGATACAGGCGTGTGACAACGGTCCGGAGCAAACAGAAAGTCCTGCAGGTAGCTTATGACGTGACGTTGCTGGCCTTTGATATCGATGAACTGGCGCCCGTCCGACAGGTTGTCGATAACAGATTGCTGTGTATCCAGCTGGGCGCGACGCTGGTCGAAATAGGCAATCTCCAGGTTGGTACCGAGCCGGATGCTGCCGCTATCGGGTTTCAGCTCCCCCAGCAGCAGGCGCAGTAGCGTGGTCTTGCCAACTCCGTTGGGCCCGATCAGTCCGATCTTGTCACCACGCAGGATGGTAGTGCTGAAATTCCTGATCAAGGTATTGCCAGCGATGCTGTAGTTGACATCAACAGCCTCCGCGACCAGCTTCCCCGATGTTTCGAGCTGTTGGCCATGCAGCCTGGCCTTGCCGGTCAGTTGCCGGCGCTGGCGGCGCTGTTCACGCATTTTTTCCAGCGCACGTACCCGGCCTTCGTTACGGGTGCGGCGCGCCTTGATGCCCTGGCGGATCCAGCGTTCTTCTTCGGCAAGTTTTTTGTCGAACAGTGCCTGCTCGCTGGCTTCGTTATCGAGCCAGTCCTGCTTGCGACGGAGATAGGTGGCATAGTCACCCGGCCAGTCGGTCAATATGCCACGGTCAAGGTCGATAATGCGTGTGGCCAGCGCCGACAGGAAGCTGCGGTCATGAGTGATGAACAGCAGTGTGCCCTTGAAGCTGAGCAGAAACTCTTCCAGCCATTCAATGGACGTTATATCCAGGTGATTGGTTGGCTCGTCGAGTAGCAGCAGATCGGGTTCGGCGACCAGCGCCCTTGCAAGCAGCACGCGACGCTGGACGCCGCCGGAAAGCGACTGGACGTCAGCATCGGCATCGAGGGACAGGCGAGAAATAGCGGTTTCAACACGCTGTTCCAGCGACCAGCCGTCACCTGCCTCGAGTTCGTGCTGGGTTTTTTCCATTTGCGCGAGCAACTTCTCGTCAGAGTGGCTGGCCAGAAGACTGCTTAGCTGGTGAAAACGTTTTATCAGGGCGCCGAGTTCGCCCAGACCTTCCGATACACAGTCGAAAACGCTGCCATTGAATCCGTCGGGCAGGTGCTGGTCCAGCGAGGCGATTTTCAAACCCTGCTGTATTTCAATTTCACCTTCGTCGGGGGCTATGCGGCCTTCCAGTACCTTGAGCAGAGTGGATTTGCCGGAACCATTGCGGCCAACCAGGCACACACGTTCACCGGCATCGATGGTGAGATCGATACCATCAAGCAGCATTGGGCCACCAAAACCAAGGCGTAGTTTGCGTGTTCTGAGGATGGGCATGGGGCGCAGAGCATAAGCGCTGCCAGCGGTTCGCTCAACTGATTTAGTCGGCTGCCGATAGACTGGTATGGGATACCGCCCTGCTGTTATGCTTCGCACCGGGGAAGATTTACAGGTTGTTGATGTTTATATTGAAACCCCGGGTGTGTGGGGCGCAGAAGGCAGCCAGGAAATTCAACGGACTGAATCGTATTTGTGTGCGGTATCACGCTAATTTGCTATTGGTACGCGGATAATCTCCGCTCCGGGTTACAGGATACAGGCCATGCAAGATCACGAATTCTACGCTGATCCAACCGTGTTCGATTACTGGCAGGGCCGCTGCAGCAGTCTGCTGTGCAGGTATAGCCGAAATCTCTCTCCCTATGGCTGGACACTGGCATTTTCTGTCATGGCAATCGTATTTGCAGCGACGGCAGTAGGTGTATTTGGCTGGACGCTGACCAGTCGCATGAGTGGTGAAGGTATTGTGGCGTGGAACCAGTCAATGGCCCAGGTGATCACCATTATGATGGCGTTGCTGGCTTGTCAGGCTTCGCTGCAGCAAGCGTTGCGGAGCTGGCCACAAGACATTGTCATGCCTTATCGCTTGCGTCGGTTTATCCATTTTTGCGGCTGGAAGGTGCCTGGTGCTGCACAGCCGACGAAAACACCGCAGGGAGTCCGGCGCTCGAGTGCCAGGGCGGCTGCAAAACCGGTTTTGAAGTTAGTGCCTGGTGGCGATGATGTGCAGGTATTCTTTGCGGGCGTTCGTGCAGCAGGGGTAAATGTGGCGATAGCACGAGCCCTGTTCAGCGCAGGGGTGCGAACACCGAAACAGCTGTGTGCGGCCAGTGATGAGTACTTATTGACCATTCGTGGCGTCGGATCCGCCACAGTGCGCAAGTTGCGCCGCCATTTCGATTGTGACTAGCCGCTGTCTGGTTCACTGATGTCCTGGTAGCAGGCCGATGTGAAGCGCGGCGTGCAGATCGCGTAAAAAATCAGGTCATCGTTCCCGCAGTTTCGTATCCGTTGTCGTGTACCGGATGGTATAAGGATGATGTCACCGGCTTCCATAATCTGGATACCGGACTCACCCACCTCGACTTCTCCCCTTCCTTTTAAAATGAGATAACGTTCCGTCACGCCGCGCAGACTGTGCCAGTGCGTGGTGACTCCGGGCGCTACCCGTGCGCGTGCAATAGAGGCTTCCGGGTCATCGTCACGGTTGGATATTTCAAGAATATGGCAACCTTCATGGAACCAGTATTCCTTTGTTTCGTCGGGTCTTGCGACAATACCTGGCACTGTCCGTCTCGCTGAATTGAATTGCATCAGATTATGCCCTTTCGGGCGGCCAGCGTCATGGGCAGATACACCTGCTGGCAGAGGTTTTGCGTTCCCGGGGCGTTTGCGTTTTCATAAGGGGATACTTATCCCGGAAGGACAGCGCAATGACAGAAACCGCAACTGGCTCGATCCATGCCCTGGAGCTCGGGCCAATGGAGAATTTCGTTTATCTTATCGAGGACCGCGCAAGTGGTCGTGCCGCAGTCGTCGATCCGGCCTGGGATATTCCCGAGGTGCTGGCGCTGGCAAAACAGCACGGTGTGACGATCACCGATATCCTGCTCACACACAGTCACTATGACCATATCAACGGTATTGAAGAATTACTGGCCAGTCACGATGCCCAGTTACACCTGCTGAAGCCCGAAGCAAAATTCTGGGGCGCGGACACCGGCAGGCCTGCCCTGCATCATGGTGGTGATTGCATTCAGCTGGGCGATACCGAAATCGAAGTTCTGCATACACCCGGGCATACGCCGGGGTCGGCATGCTACAAGGTCGGACAGCAATTGATAACCGGCGACACGCTTTTTGTGTTCGGTTGCGGGAGGTGCGATCTGGCTGGCGGGGATCCGGAACAGATGTTTCATACGCTGAAAAACATGAAGCAGAATCTCCCTGAAAATACGCTGATCCTCCCCGGGCACAATTATGCTGAAAAGCCGGTATCCACAATGCAGGAACAAATTGAAGGAAACCCGTTCCTGCACTTCGATGCGCCAGAGCGCTTCGTGCATTATCGGATGGACTACCATGACAAGCACCGTCACGGGCCTTACGGTCCGGTATGTAAGGGACATGAGATGCCAGACGATTCGTGAAAACGCTGCCTGATTTTGTAGCGCCAGGACTTCGGATTCTGTCTGTCGGTCTGAATCCGTCCCTGCCTTCGGTAGAGGCGGGGTTTCCTTTCGCCAATCCACGTAACCGGTTCTGGAAAGCGCTGAATGCCAGCAAGCTGGTGTCGGCCCCGCTCAAGCCGGGTGTTGATGCCATGCAGCAGTTGCTTGAGGGTGAGGGTATCGGTTTCACTGATGTGGTGAAGCGACCAACCCGCGGTGCGGCGGATTTGCGCGCTGCTGATTACCGGCAAGGTGCGCCACGACTGCTGGCGCTGATTGAGTCACTGGAGCCTCGCTGGGCCTGGTTCCATGGCAAGCTGGCCTGGCAACATTTCCTGCGCCATGCAGACATCGAAGGTGACGATGAAGGCTGGGGGCAACAGTCCTTTGCTATCGGTAGTAGCCAGGTATTTGTCACGCCAAACCCAAGTCCGGCCAATGCAGCGTTTTCCCTTGATGACCTCATCGCGCACTACAATACGTTTGCATGGGTGTTGAATAAAAGCTAGTCTCAAAATTCGAAGTAGTGCTACTTCCCGAGGTTGGATAAGATGGCAGAATTCGAGCAACAGGGATTGCCTGAAAGTGCGTACGGCGATCGTTTTCGACTGTTGTTCGAAACAGCAAATGATGCCATTTTCCTGATGACCGGTGACAGGTTTGTCGAATGCAATCACAAAACGCTGAAGATGTTCGGCTGCACCTACGAGCAGATTCTGAATAACACGCCGATGGCATTTTCGCCGCCATGCCAATACGACGGACGCGATTCTTACCCTCCGGGATGGTCGCTTCACGGATTGTAATCCAAAGGCACTGGAAATATTCGGTTGTGAACGCGATGCATTGCTGGGCAAGACGCCAATGGATTTTTCACCGCCACAACAGCTGGACGGCGCCGATTCTTCCGTTCTTGCGCGGAAAACCATTGATGCCACGCTGGCCGGTAGTCCGCAATCTTTCGAATGGCTGCATCGTCGCGCGGATGGCAGCAACTTCGAGGCGGATGTGCATCTGACGGCGGTAACCCTGGATGGGGAATCCTATCTCCAGGGCCACGTGCGCGATATCAGCGAAAGAAAAGCCATTGAAAAAGAGCTGGAAGGCTATCGGAAAGGTCTGGAGGAACTGGTCGCACTACGCACCCGTGAACTCGAGACGGCTAACCATGAGCTTGAATCTTTCAGTTATTCCGTATCGCATGATCTGCGTTCACCACTACGTGCGATTAACGGGTACTCCAGTATCCTGAGGGAAGACTATGCCGATGTCCTGGATATAACCGGGGCAGCGTATCTGCAAAGAATTATTGGTGCAACCAATCGCATGTCATCCCTGATCGATGGTTTGCTGGCGCTTTCCCGGCTGGGCAGCAGCGCCTTGCAGACAAAACCGGTTGATCTGAGTGCGGCAGCGGAGTCTTCGCTGTCGCGTCTGCAGGAGCACGACCCGGAACGCAAGATAAAAATTGTGATACACCCGGGTATGACATCTGCCTCAGACAGTCATTTTACTGATGTCCTGCTGGATAATCTGATTGGCAATGCCTGGAAATTTACCGCGCAAACCACCCGGGCGTGTATTGAAGTGGGGTCATCGGAAGAGAGTGGAGAGACGGTGTTCTTTGTCCGGGACAATGGCGTGGGCTTTGATATGGCTTATGCAGACAAACTGTTTGGCGTTTTTCAAAGGTTGCATGGTGAAGAGCATGAAGGAACCGGTATAGGCCTTGCGACCGTGAAACGTGTTGTCGAACGCCATGGTGGACGGGTCTGGGCGGAGGGCGTTGTCGGTGAGGGTGCCTGTTTTTATTTCACGCTCGGGGCTGTTGACAGTGATGCGTCTTGAAGTGCAGACTTGAAACCATGTTTAATGTGATCCATTCCCGACAGGCCGTAATTTGTGCCACACCCAAACTGATGTGGTGTGTGCGTTGCTGCTGCCCGGGGAAAACGATCTGAATATCTAGTAAAACCGTTTTTACAAAGGCCGCAGCCCGAAAGGACTGCGGCCTTTTTCGTTCTGGAAGGAAAAAAGAGGACAGGCTGATGTCAGTGCCGGCAGCATTTGCAGGTGTCATATTGATCTGGTCGACCACCCCGCTGGCGATCCAGTGGAGCAGCGAGGGTGGCGGTTACCTGTTTGGTGTAACGGCGAGGATGGCGTTGGGACTGTTGTTCTGCCTGCTGGCCATTCGTTTTACCGGGGTATCAATGCCCTGGCACGGGCGTGCGCGGCTTGCTTATGCGGCGGCCGGACTGGGTATCTACGGGAGTATGTCGCTGGTGTACTGGGGTGCGCAGTATGTACCGTCCGGCTGGATTGCCGTGTTGTTCGGCTTGTCGCCGCTGGTGACAAGCCTATTTGCGGCCCTGTGGTTGTCTGAACAATCACTGGGGCTGGTGCGTATAGGTGGCATGCTGCTGGGGCTGGCTGGCCTGGCGATGATGTTCCTCAAGAGCGGTGAGCAGGGTGGCTACACAGAGCTCGGTATTGCCGCCGTGCTGTTGTCGGCCGTGGTGCATGCAGCCAGTGCGGTCTGGGTGCGTCGTCTGTCTGTAGAGTTGCCGGCGCTGGCTGTCACCGGGGGCGGGCTTACGCTGGCGGTGCCGCTTTTTATCCTGACCTGGTTATTGTTCGACGGCAGCTGGCCGGCAGTCTTGCCCGAGCGCGCAAGATTTTCCATTGTTTACCTGGCTCTTTTTGGTTCATTGCTGGGGTTCTTCTGGTATTTCTACCTGCTGCGGGAGGTTGAAGCAGCACGTGTGAACCTGGTAACGCTGGTGACACCGGTCACGGCGCTTCTGCTGGGACACTGGTTCAATGGCGAGGTGATTGATGCCGGTGTATGGTTCGGGACAGCGTTGATTGTGGGTGGGTTGTTGATACATCAGTGGGATCAGCTTTTGCGTCGTCCAGCGACGGGTTAATGTTCTGTCGTGTAATGTGGCGGGTTAGTTTGCAGTTGAGTCGGGAGGCGTATGTTATGAGGATTCATGCACTGGCGGTTGTAGCGATATCACTGGGTCTGGCGGCGTGTCAGTCTGCAGGTACAGGTAAGCCGGGTTATTTCAGTAACCCGGTTGAGGTCGGTACAGCACTGGAAGTGGTTGAAGTATTGCGTGTGCCGGCAGGCAGTGCGCGAGTGTACCTGCAAGGTGGAGAGGTGAGCCGTTATGAGCACATCGATCAATACCAGCCGTTCTGTTATTTTCTGATGCATAAACCGTCACCTGTGGCCCGCGATATCCGGCCCGCCACTTTTAATGTCCGTTCGGTTGAGCTCCGTGAGCAGGATGTGCGTCTCGCTACACCGCTGAGAGTCGCGCACCGGGGTGTCTTCGGCAGCGGGGACGGCCCCGGCGTGATAGCCTTTGAAACACATATGTTGCTGGATATTACGGGCCAGGCAGATCCCGAGCGTCTGGTCTGTTCCGGTGCATTTGCGCCGCCCATGGAGGCAGCACCTGTCCGGCTTGACGAGATGCGTCAGGCGCTTGGTAAAAAGGTGGTGGTCAGGGCTCCGGGGTCGGCTGGCTCTTGAGCTTGTTCCAGCCACCCTGTTTGCCGGGAGCAATATTTTTTCGTTCTTCGTAAAGGATCGTAACGAGGTCAGCAACGGCGCTGGTGAAGTTTTCATTGGGATTGGCGGCGCAATAGCCTTCCAGCCAGTCCAGCGCATCGGCCATACGCTTGTCGCCAAGAATGTTATAGGTGCCGGCAGCTGCGTTGTTGACAGCCGTCATAAAACCGGCAAGCCAGTGATGGTACCAGCGCTCTGCTGTACCACCATGGTCACGGGCCACCAGGTAGGCCGCACAATTTTCTGCACCTACGCCGAATACGGCGTACTGGTCATCCATATCACGTGATCGGGCCGATGTGGTAAACAGGCTGGTGGTGAGCAGCAGGGCAAGAATGCCGGCCATACTTTTCATAGCGGGTGTCCTTTTACGTGTTTCGCCCACAGCATCGGCATGCCGGGGATGAATCTGTAGGAATGTTGCGGCTTATCGTCGTATCCAGCGCATCCACCGCCACAAGTTCAGCAAGCTGGCCAGCGAGGCGGCCACATAGGTGAAGGCCGCGGCAGTCAGTATTTGTCGGGCCGCGGCCTGGTCGTTGTCGGATAAATAGTGTCCGGCTTCAAGCAATGGCAGGGCGCGACGAAAGCTGGCGTCCCATTCTACCGGCAATGTGATCAGGTGCAGCAGGGCGGCTGAGCCAAAGCTGGCGATGACGGCCAGTAACATGACGACGGCAACGGACGGTGCGCGCGTCAGGCCGGCGACCACGGGTGCGAGTACAAACATGGCGTTGCCCAGTTGCTGTGCAACCTGGGCCAGTGAGGCGAGGCGACTTCGCCAGCGCAATGGGCGGTACCCCAGTTTGTCCTGCAGCGCATGACCGACTTCATGTGCAGCGACAACGACAGCGGTAAGTGACTTTCCTTCCAGCCTTTCCTTGTCAAGGCGAACCATTTTACTGACCGGATCATAATGGTCGCCATCGGTTGCCACTTCTACGCCGATATCTGTCATATGCAGACGGTCGAGCAGGTGGCGCGCAAACTCTCCTCCATTGCCTGCCATTTCGGGGCGAGGCCTGGCGTGACGCCTGAAAACGGCCTGCACCCAGAGTTGCGGGCCAAACAGGATGATCAGGATGAGTAGTGTGGCGAGCAGAATATGCATGCAGGATATCTGGAATGATCAGGTGGGAAGTATCTCACGTCAGCGGGGGTGTGACTAAATGTCTAATCCTGCGCCAATCGACTTGCAAGCCCGATCGCTGGACTATACTCAATTTACAGGTTGACGAAGGGAGGAAGTGATATGGCTATGGCAAACCGGGTAGTGAACTACCTGCTTGAACAGGATGTCGATTTCGACCTGCTGGATCACCCGCATTCTGCTACCAGCATGGAATCCGCGCAGCTGGCGCACATTTCTGGCGACAGGATCGCAAAGTCAGTCGTGCTGGAAGACGAGCGTGGCTACCTTCTGGTGGTAGTGCCGGCCAGTTGCCGGGTAGATCTGGGTGAATTACACCGCTTGACGCGACGCAACCTCGGTCTGGCCACTGAATACGAGCTGGGTGCGTTATTTGAAGACTGTGAGCCAGGCGCCGTTCCGCCGCTGGGCCCCGCCTACGATCTGGAAACGATCGTAGATGAAACGCTGGCCGAACAACCGGATATCTATTTCGAGGCCGGTGATCATGAGCAGCTGGTACATGTGAGCGGCGAGACCTTTGAGACCTTGCTGGGCGAGGCGCAGCACACGGATTGCAGTCGTCATCTCTAGGTGGCGAAATTGTGCCCCTGGCCAGCGGACCAGGGGCGCAGGGCTTACAGCGTTGAAGGCGTGAGCGTTTGCCGGCCAATGGAGTGATAACTGAAGCCCCTGGCCGCCAATGTCTCGGGTTCATAGAGGTTGCGGCCGTCGAAAATCACTGGTGCCCTGAGCTTGTCCCGGATCAAATCGAAATCGGGGCTGCGGAACTGGCTCCATTCCGTAATAACAACCAGCGCGTCGGCATCTTCCAGTGTCTGTTCAGGGGTGTCGCATAGCCGGAGATCATCACGCTCGCCATAGATGCGTTGCGTTTCGTGATGAGCTTCGGGATCGAAGGCCTGAACGCTGGCGCCATTCTCCCATAACGATTCCATGAGGACGCGACTCGACGCATCACGCATATCGTCAGTGTTAGGTTTGAATGAGAGCCCCCATAAGGCAAAGGTTTTACCTTTGACATCACCGTTGTAATGATCGGAAATCTTCTCGAACAGTTTTTGCTTCTGGCGGAAATTGACGGCCTCGACCGCGTGGAGCAGTTCGGCATCGTAGCCATTTTCCTTTGCCGTGTGTTCCAGTGCCCGGACATCCTTGGGGAAGCAGGAGCCGCCATACCCGGCACCCGGGTAAATAAACTGGTAGCCGATACGGGGGTCTGAACCAATACCATTACGTACGGCTTCGATATCGGCGCCAAGTCGTTCGGCAATATTTGATAACTCATTCATAAAACTGATTTTTGTTGCAAGCAGTGAGTTTGCTGCGTACTTGGTCAACTCAGCAGAACGGATATTCATGGCAATTATGCGTTCACGGTTACGATTGAAGGGTGTGTACAGCGCGCGTAACAGTTCAGTGGTTCTTGGGTTGTCTGTGCCGATGATGATGCGATCGGGGCGCATGAAGTCATCGATGGCGGCGCCCTCTTTAAGGAATTCCGGATTTGAAACCACGTCGAATTCCAGGTCAAGACCGCGTTTGTCGAGAATCTCGCGGGTACGCGCCCTTACGCGGTCGGCAGTTCCGACTGGCACCGTCGATTTATTGACGATAATCCGGTATTCATCCAGGTGTTCGCCAATGGTGCCTGCCACAGCCAGAACATGCTGCAGGTCGGCCGAGCCATCCTCGTCCGGCGGAGTACCGACAGCAATAAACTGAAACAGGCCGTGCTGCACGCCTTCTTCAGGCTCAAGAGTGAAATTCAGGCGACCTGCAGCCTGGTTACTTTGAAGCATTTCACTCAGCCCGGGTTCATAAATCGGACTTTCCCCCCGCCGGAGCTTTTCGATCTTGTCAGGATCGATATCGACGCAAAGTACGTCATTTCCGACTTGCGCAAGACATGCACCGGTGACCAGGCCAACATAGCCAGAGCCGTAAATTGTGACTTTCATGTGAGTGAAACTCCCGAATATTGTTGATGGCACCCTGATTTCTACGGGGTTACCTGCTTTGTGATTTTGCCGGGACTGCTGATAAAGTACTGCCCCACCCGGTCTCGAGCGGCGCCATGCTACCAGAAACCCGCTTATCCTGACATGCTATCCGGTTTTCCGATGACCTGCACAAGCTTGCTGTTTTATTGAGAAATCCCGTTCACTACGGTTGACTCCGGGCCGGGCCTGGATCAAAATACGCGGCTTGCGTTTCGGAGGGGTTCCCGAGTGGCCAAAGGGATCAGACTGTAAATCTGACGGCTCAGCCTTCGGAGGTTCGAATCCTCCCCCCTCCACCAGTAAGCCTGTTTTCGGTGCAAGGCAAGGCCTTGTGTCAGTTGGACTGCACGTTATTTTGCGGCAGCGGGGTCGGGTAAAACCGGCATGCTGAAAGACGAGTAAGAGCGCCGCGATGCATGCGGCAGCACCGCCCCCGGAGGGTGTCGTCGAACAGGGTATTGCGGGTGTAGTTCAATGGTAGAACTTCAGCCTTCCAAGCTGAATACGTGGGTTCGATTCCCATCACCCGCTCCAGGTGAGGCGTGCGCGCCGGGACAGTGTCCAGGGGCACGCAGGGAAGAATTTGCTCATATAGCTCAGTCGGTAGAGCACTTCCTTGGTAAGGAAGAGGTCACCGGTTCAAATCCGGTTATGAGCTCCAGTTGTGGGCTGGATGTAAATCCGGCCCTTGAGATTATAGATAGCATCGTTAAACCGCAGCTTGGCGAACAGTAAAACGGGAGAGCCGTCAGATGTCCAAGGAAAAATTTGAACGTACGAAGCCGCATGTCAATGTGGGAACAATTGGTCACGTAGACCATGGCAAGACGACGCTGACCGCGGCGCTGACGAAAGTGGCGGCGGAGAAGCAGGGCGGCGAATTCAAGGCCTACGACCAGATTGACAATGCGCCGGAAGAACGTGCGCGTGGCATCACGATTGCGACCGCGCACGTGGAGTACGAGACAGAAGCACGTCACTACGCGCACGTCGATTGCCCGGGACACGCGGATTACGTGAAGAACATGATCACCGGTGCGGCGCAGATGGACGGCGCGATCCTGGTGGTGAGTGCGGCCGACGGCCCGATGCCGCAGACGCGCGAGCACATCCTGCTGGCGCGCCAGGTGGGTGTTCCGTACATCATTGTATATATGAACAAGGCCGACCAGGTTGACGATGAAGAATTGCTGGAGCTGGTTGAGATGGAGATTCGCGAGCTGCTGGACAGCTACGATTTCCCGGGTGACGATACCCCGGTCATCACCGGTTCTGCGCTGAAGGCGCTGGAAGGCGACACGAGCGACATCGGTGTACCGTCGATCGAGAAGCTGCTGGACGCACTGGACAGCTACATTCCGGTACCGGAGCGTCCGGTTGACCAGCCGTTCCTGATGCCGATCGAGGATGTGTTCTCGATTTCGGGTCGTGGCAGGTTGTCACCGGTCGTATCGAGCGCGGCGTGGTGAAGGTTGGCGACGAGATCGAGATTGTCGGCATCAAGGATACGACCAAGACCATCTGCACGGGTGTGGAGATGTTCCGCAAGTTGCTGGATTCGGGAGAAGCCGGCGACAACGTGGGTGTGCTGCTGCGTGGCACGAAGCGGGAAGAAGTGGAGCGTGGCCAGGTACTGGCAGCGCCGGGAACGATCACCCCGCACACCAGGTTTGAGGCGGAAGTGTACGTACTGAGCAAGGAAGAAGGTGGACGTCATACGCCGTTTTTCAGCAACTACCGCCCGCAGTTTTACTTCCGTACCACGGACGTAACGGGCGCGGTGGATCTGCCGGAAGGTGTGGAGATGGTGATGCCGGGTGACAACGTGAAGATCACGGTCAGCCTGATTGCACCGATCGCGATGGAAGAAGGATTACGTTTTGCGATTCGTGAAGGTGGCCGTACCGTCGGCGCCGGCGTGGTCGCAAAAATCATCGAGTAAGAAGCAGTAAACGTTTAGGCCAGTAGCTCAATTGGCAGAGCAGCGGTCTCCAAAACCGCAGGTTGGGGGTTCGATTCCCTCCTGGCCTGCCATTAATCGGGAGACGAAACGGGCTAAATGCTGTTTCGTTACCAAAGCAGGTATATGAGTACAGAAATACAGGCAGGTGGTGCGGATACCGCCAAGCTGACAGCAGCAGCCGCCCTTCTTGTCGGAGGGGTTGCAGCGTTTTACTGGTTTGCTGACCAGTCGCTGCTGATGCGGGTGCTGGGGTTGCTGGCAGTAGTTGGTGTGTCGATTTTTATCGCCGCACAGACCGCGCTCGGGCATTCGATTATCGCTTTTCTGGGTGATACGCGTACCGAGGTGCGCAAAGTGGTATGGCCAACACGTGCCGAAACCACACAGACCGTCATGGCGGTCATATTCGTGGTCATCCTGATGGGTGTGCTGCTGTGGATGCTTGATATGTTTTTGTTGTGGGCCATTCGCATACTGACAGGTCAGGGAGGCTGAACCATGGCGAAACGTTGGTATGTAGTACACGCGTACTCCGGTTTTGAGAACCGTGTAAGGCAATCCCTGGTAGAGCGCATCGAACGCAGCGGTCTGCAGGACAAGTTCGGCGAGATCCTTATTCCCACCGAAGAAGTGGTGGAAATGAAGGAAGGGCAGAAGCGCAAGAGCGAGCGCAAGTTCTTCCCCGGCTACGTGCTGGTGCAGATGGAGATGGATGACGAAACCTGGCATACCGTCAAGGATGTGCCCAAGGTCCTCGGATTCATCGGTGGCACCACTGACAAGCCTGCGCCAATCAGTGACAAGGAAGCCGAAGCCATCCTGCAGCGTGTCCAGGAAGGCGTCGAGAAACCGCGGCCGAAAGTACTGTTCGAGCCGGGTGAAGTGGTTCGTGTTACCGACGGACCGTTTAACGATTTCAATGGTGTGGTTGAGGAAGTCAATTACGAGAAGAGCAAGCTGCGTGTTGCAGTCATGATCTTCGGACGTTCCACACCGGTTGACCTGGACTTCGGTCAGGTCGAAAAAGGCTGATTTTTTACAGGGACAGAATTGAATTCTGTCCCTGATTTTAACCGGGGAGCCGAGAGGCGTTTGCACCCACAGGAGTCATCATATGGCCAAGAAGATCGAGGCGTACATCAAGCTGCAAGTACCAGCCCAGGACGCCAACCCCAGCCCCCCTGTTGGTCCCGCACTGGGTCAGCACGGTGTCAATATTATGGAATTCTGCAAGGCATTTAATGCCAAGACGCAGGGCCTGGAAAAAGGTATGCCGGTTCCGGTTGTTATTACCGTTTATAACGACCGCAGCTTTACCTTCATTACCAAGACCCCGCCAGCTTCCGTGCTGCTCAAAAAAGCAGCAGGTGTTCCAAAAGGCTCCGGTACTCCCAATACCGAGAAGGTAGGCAAGGTTAGCCGTGCGCAGCTGGAAGAGATTGCCCGGGTGAAAGAGCCGGATCTGACGGCAGCCGACATGGACGCCGCGGTGCGCACCATTGCCGGTACCGCGCGCAGCATGGGTCTTGATACCGAGGGAGTTGAATAGTCATGGCCAAACTGAGCAAGCGAGAAAAGTTGATCAATGAAAAGATCGAGCCGGGCAAGGTGTACCCGGCCGAGGAGGCGCTGACCCTGCTGGGTGAGCTGCCGAAAGCCAAATTTAACGAGTCTGTCGATATCAGCGTTAATCTCGGTGTCGACCCGCGCAAGTCTGACCAGGTGGTGCGTAGCTCCACGGTATTGCCAAACGGTACCGGCAAGACAGTGCGTGTTGCGGTATTTGCCCAGGGCGCCAATGCTGATGCTGCCAAAGAAGCTGGCGCGGATATTGTCGGCATGGATGATCTCGCAGAAGAAGTGAAGAAAGGCAATATGGACTTCGATGTGGTGATTGCCAGTCCCGACGCCATGCGCGTGGTGGGACAGCTGGGCCAGATCCTGGGTCCGCGCGGCCTGATGCCGAATCCCAAGGTGGGGACGGTTTCGCCTGATGTGGCGGCAGCTGTAAAGAATGCCAAGGCCGGGCAGGTGCGTTACCGCACCGACAAGGCCGGCATCATTCATTGTTCTATCGGCAAGGCAGATTTTGCCGTGGGTGACCTGAAGGAAAACCTGCAGGCCCTGCTGACCGACCTGAACAAGCTGAAACCCGCCTCTGCCAAGGGCGTATACATGAAGAAGCTTACCGTTTCGACGACCATGGGTCCCGGTCTGCAGATTGACCCTGCGTCACTGGAACTGTAACGCTTTAAACGAATTTGACGCTGCCCGGTGTAACCGGGAAGCCGTCAAAGACCGCAGGTGCCGAAAGGCTTAATCATCAGGTGAAAATCTGATAGCCGGCGCAGATGGCGTAACCCGAACAAGTTTTTTCTTGTCGAGGTCGCCGCAACCGGTGTTCGTGCCTTACCGGGCCGAATACCGTTAACAGTAGGTCGGGTGATTTTGATCCGGCTTATGGAGGTAAACAGGTGGCACTAAGTCTTGAACAGAAAAAGGCTGTAGTTTCAGAAGTTGCTGTTATCGCCAAACAGGCGCATTCAGCCGTTGCTGCCGAGTACAGTGGTCTTACCGTCGAAGAAATGACCGACCTGCGTGTGATGGCGCGTGATGGTGGGGTATATCTTCGTGTGGTCAAGAACACGCTGGCCAAACGTGCCGTTGAAGGTACGGATTTCGAGTGCATGAAGGATGGTCTGGTCGGACCGCTGTTGCTGGCTTTCTCCCAGGAGGAACCCGGTGCGGCAGCGCGACTGGTCAAGAACTTCGCGAAAGAGCACGACAAACTCGTACCCAGACTGGTGTCGTTTGGCGGTGAAATGCTCGCCGCATCGGATCTGGACCGTCTGGCCAGCATGCCGACCCGTGATCAGGCAATTGCCCTGTTGATGGCGGTCATGAAGGCGCCGACCGAAAAGCTGGTCCGTACCCTCAACGAGGTGCCGGGCAAGCTGGTTCGTACGGTGGCGGCAGTTCGCGATCAGAAACAGTCAGCCTAAATCTTTATTTAAAATTTATTTTGCCTGACACAGGCAAGTATTCAGGAGTTTGCAATTATGGCAGCGTCTCAAGAAGAAATTCTGGAAACCATTTCCAACATGAGTGTCATGGAGGTCGTTGATCTGATCTCTGCGATGGAAGAAAAATTCGGTGTATCGGCCGCCGCTGCAGTCGCAGCAGCTCCGGCAGCAGCTGGCGATGCCGGCGCCGCCGCAGAAGAGCAGACCGAGTTTGACGTGATAATGACCAGCTTTGGTGCCAACAAGGTTTCCGTTATCAAGGCTGTTCGTGCTATCACAGGCCTCGGTCTGAAGGAAGCCAAAGAACTGGTTGAGGGTGCACCTTCCCCGATCAAGGAAGGCGCTTCCAAGGACGAAGCCGAAGATATCAAGAAGCAGCTCGAAGAAGCCGGCGCCAGCGTCGAGGTCAAGTAAGTACCTCGATGCCCGCAGGGCTGAAGCGACAGTCTGTAGTTGGCCTTGTGCTGACTGCATGATCGGGATGGCTGGTAGCGAGTTTTCGCTGCCGGCCTTTTCCCGCTTTTACAAAGCAGGTTGTTGAAAGCCGCCGGAAACGGTGATTTTCAACAACCGCTGGAAATACCGGGGCCTGATGGCAGGCTCTGCTCATTACGACCAAGAGGAACACCAATGGCTTATAGCTATACCGAAAAGAAACGCATCCGTAAGGATTTCGGCAAGCGGCAGAGCGTTCTTGACGTTCCCTACCTGCTGGCGACTCAGCTGAATTCGTACCGTGATTTTCTTCAGGCGGATACGGTTGAAAGCAGTCGGCGGGAGAAGGGACTTCATGCAGCGTTCTCGTCGGTGTTCCCCATTACCAGTTACGCCGGAACGGCGGCGCTCGACTATGTGAGCTACCGCCTCGGCGAGCCGGTGTTTGACGTCAAGGAATGTCAGATGCGGGGTATGACCTACGCGGCGCCACTGCGCGCGCTGGTGCGTCTGATTATTTATGACAAGGAAGGCAGCAACCAGTCCATCAAGGATATAAAGGAACAGGAAGTCTACATGGGCGAACTGCCTCTGATGACGGAAAACGGCACCTTTGTCATCAATGGCACCGAGCGTGTTATCGTCTCGCAGTTGCATCGTTCGCCGGGTGTGTTCTTCGACCACGACAAGGGCAAGACCCATTCGTCCGGCAAGCTTTTGTTTTCCGCGCGCGTGATTCCCTATCGTGGTTCCTGGCTGGACTTCGAGTTCGATCACAAGGATGCGTTGTTCGTGCGCATTGATCGCCGTCGTAAGCTGCCGGCTACGGTACTGCTGCGTGCGCTCGGTTATGAAACCGAGCAGATCCTCGACCTGTTCTTTGAAACCAATACTTTCCACCTCAAGGGTGACAAGGTCGAGCTCGACCTGGTGCCGGAGCGTCTGCGTGGGGAAACCGCAACCTTCGATATCAAGATCAAGGGCAAGGTGATCGTTGAGGAAGGTCGTCGCATTACCGCGCGGCACATCCGCGAACTGGACAAGGCCGGTGTCAAGACGCTGGAAGTCCCGGCTGATTACCTGCTTGAAAAAACGCTGGCGCGTACCGTGGTCAACAAGGAAACCGGCGAGGTCATTGCCAATGCCAACGACGAGATCACTGAAGAGATGATCGAGGCGTTCAAGGCTGCCGGTGTCAAGGAAATCGAAACGCTCTACACGAATGATCTGGACCGGGGCCCGTATATTTCAAATACCTTGCGCATCGATCCAACGAATAATGCGCTGGAAGCCCAGGTCGAGATTTACCGCATGATGCGTCCCGGTGAGCCACCGACCAAGGAAGCTGCGCAAAACCTGTTCCACAACCTGTTCTTTACCTTCGAGCGCTACGACCTGTCAGTGGTCGGTCGCATGAAGTTTAACCGTCGTGTGGGTCGCGAAGGCGACACGGGCGCCGGCATCCTGGTTGACTCGGTCTATTTCACGCGTCAGCTGCAAGCGGCACTGAAACCCAAGAGTGATGACAAGGAAATTGCCCTGGTTGATCTGTCTCCCTGGCCGTGGCTGCAACAGTTGCTTGAAAGTATCGATTACAAAGATGAAACCATCACCTGGGGCAAGCTGAAAGAAGTGCTTGCGGAGCGTGGGTCCGACATCCTTGACGTTATGACGACACTGGTTGATATCTGTGATGGCAAAGGTGTTGTCGATGATATTGATCACCTTGGTAATCGCCGTATACGTTGTGTTGGTGAGATGGCGGAAAATGTATTTCGTATCGGCCTGGTGCGTGTTGAGCGCGCCGTGCGTGAGCGTCTCAGCGTGGCGGAATCCGAAAGCCTGATGCCACAGGAGCTTATCAACGCCAAGCCGGTGGCTGCTGCTATCAAGGAATTCTTCGGTTCCAGCCAGTTGTCCCAGTTTATGGATCAAAACAACCCTTTGTCGGAAGTTACCCACAAACGTCGCGTATCGGCGCTTGGCCCGGGTGGTCTGACGCGCGAACGTGCCGGTTTTGAAGTACGCGATGTGCACCCGACGCACTATGGTCGCGTTTGCCCGATCGAGACACCGGAAGGTCCAAACATCGGTCTGATCAATTCGCTGGCCGTGTATTCGCGGACCAACGAATATGGATTCCTGGAGACGCCATACCGCAAGGTTATCGACGGTCGTGTGACCGACGATGTGGATTACCTGTCGGCGATTGAGGAAGGCGAGTTTGTGATTGCGCAGGCCAACGCCAATACCGACGCGAAAGGCAAGCTGATCGACGAGCTGGTGTCCTGCCGTCATCAGAATGAATTTACGCTGTCCACACCGGACCGCGTTAATTACATTGACGTGTCACCCAAACAGATTGTGTCGGTGGCGGCTGCGTTGATCCCGTTCCTTGAGCACGATGACGCCAACCGCGCGCTGATGGGATCCAACATGCAGCGTCAGGCCGTTCCGACGTTACGTGCAGAGAAGCCTCTTGTGGGCACCGGTATCGAGCGCACGGTGGCGGTCGACTCCGGTGTAACCGTTGTTGCACGCCGCGGGGGTGTTGTTGATTCAGTCGATGCCGGCCGTATCGTGGTGCGTGTCAATGACAACGAGACGGAGGCTGGTGAAGCGGGTGTGGACATCTATAACCTCACCAAGTACACCCGTTCCAACCAGAATACCTGCATCAACCAGCGTCCGCTGGTGTCGCCGGGTCACGTGGTAGCGCGTGGTGACGTACTGGCCGACGGCCCGAGTACGGATCTGGGTGAACTGGCGCTGGGGCAGAACCTGCGCGTCGCGTTCATGCCCTGGAACGGTTACAACTTCGAGGATTCCATTCTTATCTCCGAGCGCGTGGTGCAGGAAGACCGCTTTACCACCATTCATATTGAAGAGCTGACCTGTGTTGCCCGTGACACCAAGCTGGGTCCGGAAGAGATCTCCGGCGATATCCCGAATGTGGGTGAAGGGGCGCTGGGCAAGCTGGACGAGTCCGGTATTGTATACATCGGTGCCGATGTCAAACCGGGCGACATCCTGGTCGGCAAGGTGACACCTAAGGGTGAAACCCAGCTGACACCGGAAGAAAAACTGCTGCGCGCCATATTTGGCGAGAAGGCCTCCGACGTGAAGGACACCTCGCTGCGCGTGCCGTCCGGCATGGACGGTACTGTTATCGATGTGCAGGTATTCACCCGTGATGGTGTCGACAAGGATGCCCGCGCACTGCAGATCGAGGATGAACAGGTTGCAGGTGTCAAAAAGGACCTGAATGATCAGTTGCGCATCATGGAAGGCGATGTCTTCCAGCGTGTCGAGAAGTTACTGGTTGGCAAAACGGCAGCCGGTGGTCCTTCCGGTCTGAAGTCGGGCGCAAAAATCACGGCTTCCTATCTTGATGGTCTGGACAAGGACAAGTGGTTCGAAGTCCGTCTCAAGAGCGAGGATGACAATACACAGCTTGAAGCAGCGTCAACACAGCTCAAGAGTGTGCGTGAAGAATTTGATCGCCGACTGGAAGAAAAACGCAACAAGATTACCGCGGGCGATGACCTTGCGCCTGGTGTGCTGAAAATGGTCAAGGTTTACCTGGCCGTCAAGCGCCGCATCCAGCCGGGTGACAAGATGGCCGGTCGCCACGGTAACAAGGGTGTTATCTCCATGATCGTGCCGGTGGAAGATATGCCGTACGATGAGGATGGTACACCGGTTGATATCGTCCTTAACCCGCTCGGCGTGCCGTCACGTATGAACGTCGGCCAGGTACTGGAAACGCATCTTGGCTGGGCAGCGTCCGGACTGGGTGTGCGTATTGGCGAAATGCTGGATGCGCAGGCGAAGATTCAGGAGCTGCGCAAGTACCTCGGTGAGATCTACAACGCCAGCGGCAAGAAAGAAGACCTCGATTCCTTCACTGATGAAGAGATCGTTGCGCTGGCAAATAACCTGCGCAAGGGCGTGCCGATGGCGACACCGGTATTCGACGGTGCTGCCGAATCGGAAATCAAGCGTATGCTGCAACTCGCCGGCCTGCCGGAGAGTGGCCAGACAACATTGTACAACGGTCGCACCGGCGAGACCTTCGAACGTCAGGTTACCGTGGGTTACATGTACATCCTGAAGCTGAATCACCTGGTCGACGACAAGATGCATGCTCGCTCTACCGGACCGTACAGCCTGGTGACCCAGCAACCGCTGGGTGGCAAGGCGCAGTTCGGTGGTCAGCGCTTCGGTGAAATGGAAGTGTGGGCACTGGAGGCCTACGGCGCCGCGTATACCTTGCAGGAAATGCTGACGGTCAAGTCCGACGATGTAAACGGCCGTACCAAGATGTACAAGAACATCGTTGACGGTAACCATTTTATGGAAGCCGGAATGCCCGAGTCCTTCAATGTGCTTGTGAAGGAAATTCGATCGCTGGGTATCAGCCTGGAACTGGAACAGGACTGAGGGAGACAACATGAAAGATTTACTCAATCTGCTAAAACCGCAAGGTCACAATGACGACTTTGATGCCATCCGCATCGGTCTGGCGTCTCCGGACCTGGTTCGTTCCTGGTCGTATGGCGAAGTCAAAAAGCCCGAGACCATCAACTACCGTACCTTCAAGCCGGAACGTGATGGTTTGTTCTGCGCCAAGATCTTTGGCCCGGTCAAGGATTACGAATGCCTGTGCGGCAAGTACAAACGCCTCAAGCACCGCGGTGTGGTGTGTGAGAAGTGCGGTGTTGAAGTCACGCTGGCCAAGGTGCGTCGCGAACGCATGGGCCACATCGAACTGGCCAGCCCGGTTGCGCATATCTGGTTCCTGAAGTCGCTGCCATCACGTATCGGTTTGCTGCTGGACATGACGTTGCGTGATATCGAGCGTGTGCTGTATTTCGAAGCCTTCGTGGTGATCGATGCCGGTATGACCACGCTGGAGCGTGGCCAGTTGCTGTCGGAAGAAGCCTACCTTGAAGCCATCGAGGAAAACGGCGACGAATTCGATGCACGTATGGGCGCGGAAGCCGTGTTCGAACTGCTGCGTGACCTGGATCTGCCGAAAGAAATTATCCAGCTGCGCGAGGATATGGGCGCTACCAAGAGCGAAACCAAGCTCAAGCGCCTTGGCAAACGACTGAAGCTGGTCGAGTCCTTCATGGAGTCCGGCAACAAGCCCGAATGGATGGTAATGACCGTTTTGCCGGTACTGCCGCCGGAACTGCGTCCTTTGGTACCGCTGGATGGCGGTCGTTTCGCGACCTCTGATCTTAACGATCTGTACCGACGCGTGATCAACCGTAACAATCGTCTGAAACGTCTGCTGGAGCTGAACGCACCCGATATTATCGTTCGTAACGAAAAGCGCATGCTGCAGGAATCAGTCGATGCGCTGCTCGACAACGGTCGTCGCGGTCGCGCCATTACAGGTACCAACAAGCGCCCGCTGAAATCGCTCGCCGACATGATCAAGGGCAAGCAGGGCCGCTTCCGCCAGAACCTGCTCGGCAAGCGTGTCGACTACTCGGGGCGTTCCGTTATCGTGGTCGGCCCGACACTGCGTCTGCACCAGTGCGGGCTGCCCAAGCGCATGGCGCTGGAACTGTTCAAGCCGTTCATTTTCAGCAAGCTGCAGTTGCGTGGTCTGGCGACCACCATCAAGGCGGCCAAGAAGCTGGTTGAGCGTGAAGGTCCGGAAGTGTGGGATATCCTCGAAGAAGTCATTCGTGAACACCCGGTCATGCTTAACCGCGCGCCGACCCTGCACCGTCTCGGTATCCAGGCATTTGAGCCGACGTTGATCGAAGGCAAGGCTATTCAGCTGCACCCGCTGGTGTGTGCGGCATTCAACGCCGACTTCGATGGTGACCAGATGGCTGTTCACGTACCGCTGTCGCTGGAAGCCCAGCTGGAAGCGCGTACCCTGATGATGTCCACCAACAATATTCTTTCGCCGGCCAGTGGTGAACCCATTATCGTGCCGTCGCAGGACGTGGTGCTGGGCCTCTATTACATGACCCGCACGCGTGTGAACGCCAAGGGTGAAGGCATGATGTTTGCCGACGTATCCGAGGTGCATCGGGCATACCAGAGTGGTGTTGCCGATCTGCATGCCAGTGTGAAAGTTCGTTTGAAAGACAGCAATATCACCGATGATGGTGAGCTTGAACACCGTTGCCGCATACTCGAGACGACGGTAGGCCGGGCACTGTTGTCCGAGATACTGCCCGAGGGTATCCCTTTCGAGGCGGTTGACCGCAACATGACCAAGAAGGCAATTTCGAGCGTTATTAACCTCTGCTATCGCAACGTCGGGTTGAAGGCGACAGTGATATTCGCCGACCAGCTGATGTACACCGGTTTTGCCTATGCAACACGCGCCGCTGTGTCATTCGGTATCAACGATATGGTGATCCCGGAAGAGAAAGCCGAGATCCTTGCCGAGGCAGAGAGTGAGGTCAAGGAAATCGAAAACCAGTACACCTCTGGCCTGGTGACCAATGGTGAGCGCTATAACAAGGTCGTTGATATCTGGTCACGCACCAATGACCAGGTGGCCAAGGCGATGATGGACAAGCTTGGCAAGGAAGAAGTCATCAACGCCAAAGGTGAGAAGGTCAAGCAGGACTCCTTCAACTCGGTATATATGATGGCTGACTCCGGTGCGCGTGGTTCCGCTGCGCAGATTCGCCAGCTGGCCGGTATGCGTGGCCTGATGGCCAAGCCGGATGGCTCGATTATCGAAACACCGATCACCGCGAACTTCCGCGAAGGTCTGGACGTGTTGCAGTACTTTATCTCGACTCACGGCGCACGTAAGGGTCTTGCCGATACGGCGCTGAAAACAGCCAACTCCGGTTACCTGACCCGCCGCCTGGTCGATGTGGCTCAGGATCTTGTTGTGACCGAGGTTGATTGCGGCACCGAGGAAGGCATGCTGATGACGCCGCTGGTTGAAGGCGGCGATGTGGTTGAATCGCTCAGTGAGCGTGTACTGGGTCGAGTTACGGCAGCCGATACCTATGCGCCCGGTACAGACGATATCGTTGTTCCTGCCGGTACGCTGATCGACGAGAAGTGGGTTGAAAAGATTGAAGAAGCCAGTATCGATGAGATCAAGGTGCGCTCGCCGATTTCCTGCAAGACCCGTTATGGCATCTGTTCCAAGTGCTACGGCCGTGATCTGGCGCGCGGTCACCGGGTGAACATCGGTGAATCCATCGGTGTTATTGCGGCACAGTCAATCGGTGAGCCGGGTACACAGCTCACCATGCGTACCTTCCATATCGGTGGTGCGGCGAGTCGTGCGGCGACCGTCAATAATGTTGAGGTCAAGAACCGCGGTTCACTGAAGTTGCACAACATCAAGACGGTGACCGACAAGAACGGAAACCTGGTGGCTGTATCGCGTTCCGGTGAAATCGGTGTAGTCGATGAACACGGTCGTGAGCGTGAGCGCTACAAGGTGCCCTACGGTGCGGTTATTTCGGCCAATGAAGGTCAGTCGGTTGAAGGTGGGCAGATTATTGCCAACTGGGATCCGCATACCCATCCAATCGTGGTTGAGGTTGCTGGCCATGTGCGCTTCATTGATTTTGTCGACGGTGTTTCTGTGCAGAAGCATACCGACGAAATTACCGGCCTGAGCAGTCTTATCGTGACCGATCCCAAGCAGCGCGGCAGTGCTGGCAAGGATCTGCGACCGATGGTGCAGCTGATCGATGACGAAGGTAATGAGCTGAAGATCCCGGGTACCGAGTTTGCAGCGCACTACTTCCTGCCAGCGGGTGCAATCGTTGCGTTGGAGGATGGCGCGGAAGTCCAGGTGGGTGACGTGGTTGCACGTATTCCGCAGGAATCTTCCAAGACGCGTGATATTACCGGTGGTCTGCCACGCGTTGCCGACCTGTTCGAAGCCCGCAAGCCGAAGGATCCGGCGATTCTGGCCGAGACGTCAGGTACCGTAGGCTTTGGTAAGGAAACCAAGGGTAAACAACGACTTGTTATTGCCGAGTCGGGTGGTGAAACCTATGAAGAATTGATTCCTAAATGGCGTCATATCTCGGTATTCGAGGGTGAGCAGGTCACCAGGGGTGAAATGCTGGCCGATGGCGAGCCGAACCCGCACGATATTCTGCGCTTGCTCGGCACGACCGTGATGGCGGAATACCTGGTCAAGGAAATCCAGGATGTGTATCGCCTGCAGGGTGTGGGGATCAACGACAAGCACATAGAGGTCATTATCCGTCAGATGCTGCGCAAGATTGAGATCACCGATGCCGGTGATTCGAAGTTCCTGCGTGGCGAACAGGCCGACAAGGCTCGCGTGCTGGACGAAAACGAAAAGCTGGAAGCAGAAGGCAAGGAGCCGGCAAAATGGACGCCGATGCTGCTGGGTATCACCAAGGCTTCGCTGGCAACCGAGTCGTTCGTGTCCGCTGCTTCGTTCCAGGAGACGACGCGAGTCCTGACCGAGGCATCGGTTCGCGGTCTGCGCGACGGGCTGCGCGGTCTCAAGGAAAATGTCATCGTTGGTCGTCTGATCCCGGCCGGTACCGGTCTGGCGCATCACCTTGAGCGACGTCGCCAGCGCCAGGGCATTACCGTTGAGGATGTGATGGAAAGCAAACCGGCCAGTGAGCCGGCCGCCGATGATGAGCCGTCCCAGGTGACGGAAGGTTGACGATCTGATCGTCCGGTGATCCAGGGCGCGGCGTAAAGCCCGGGATTGCCGAATTTCTGCTTGACAGTGTCGGGCGGAATACCTAAAATGCGCCTCCTTCGACAGGCCGGGTTCTCCCGACCTGTCGTTTATTTTCAGGACTTTACAAAAATTTTTAGCACCCCGAGTGATTGAGGGTGGAGTACACATTAATGGCCACAATCAACCAGCTGGTGCGCAAACCGCGCACCCGTAAACAGGTAAAAAGCAACGTCCCGGCGCTGGAGGCATGTCCTCAGAAGCGCGGCGTTTGCACACGCGTCTATACCACGACCCCGAAGAAGCCGAACTCGGCGCTGCGAAAGGTCGCACGTGTGCGCCTGACCAACGGTTTTGAGGTGACAACTTATATCGGTGGTGAAGGGCATAACCTTCAGGAACACTCGGTTGTCCTGATACGTGGTGGTCGTGTGAAGGATTTACCGGGTGTGCGCTATCACACGGTGCGCGGCAGTCTGGATACCCAGGGCGTTGAAAGTCGACGCCAGGGTCGTTCCAAGTACGGTGCCAAGCGACCGAAGTCGTAACGTTCCATTTGAGTTAACTGGATTTAGAGACGTAAACCATGTCGAGAAGAAGAGCAGCTGAGCGCCGGGAGATTCTCCCTGATCCGAAGTTTGGCAATCTGATGCTGGCCAGATTTATTAATATGGTCATGAAGTCGGGCAAGAAGTCTGTTGCCGAGCGCATTATCTATGGTGCGCTGGACCAGATTCAGTCACGCGGTGACAATGACCCGATCGAATTGCTCGACAAGGCGCTGGATAATATTCGCCCGTCTGTCGAGGTCAAATCCCGCCGAGTTGGTGGTGCAACTTACCAGGTGCCGGTTGAAGTACGTCCGGCACGTCGTACCACGCTGGCCATGCGCTGGGTGATCGATGCAGCACGCAAGCGTGGCGAAAAATCCATGGCATTGCGTCTGGCCGGTGAATTGATGGATGCCTCGGAAAGTCGTGGCTCTGCTGTGAAGAAAAAGGAAGACACGCATCGCATGGCCGACGCGAACAAGGCTTTTGCGCACTATCGCTGGTAACAGCGCAACAAAACAGGATTGACGGCAGTGGCGCGCAAGACTCCAATCAGTCGTTATCGCAACATCGGCATCATGGCGCACATCGATGCCGGCAAGACGACAACGACGGAGCGCGTCCTGTACTACACGGGCATCTCGCACAAGATTGGCGAGGTGCACGATGGCGCTGCCACCATGGACTGGATGGAGCAGGAGCAGGAGCGTGGCATCACCATCACGTCCGCTGCAACGACCTGCTTCTGGCAGGGCATGGACAAGCAGTTCGAGCAGCACCGTATCAACATTATTGATACGCCCGGGCATGTAGACTTCACAATTGAGGTCGAACGTTCCCTGAGAGTGCTGGATGGCGCAGTGGCTGTGTTCTGCGCTGTCGGTGGTGTCGAGCCGCAGTCCGAGACGGTCTGGCGGCAGGCTACGCGCTACGGTGTACCGCGTATGGCGTTCGTCAACAAGATGGACCGCGCAGGCGCCGATTTTCTGCGTGTGGTCGAGCAGATCCGCGAGCGCCTGGGGGGCAACCCGGTGCCGCTGCAGATCGCTATCGGCGCAGAAGAGAAATTTGAAGGTGTGGTTGACCTGATCCGCATGAAGGCCATTTACTGGAACGAGGCCGACATGGGGACGACCTACGAGGCGCGGGAGATCCCGAGTGACCTCAAGGCGCTCTGCGACGAATGGCGCGAGCACATGGTTGAGGCGGCAGCCGAGGCCAATGAAGCATTGATGGAGAAATACCTCGAGAACGGAAATCTCGACGAACACGAGATTCGAGCAGGTATTCGCCAGCGGACGCTGGCCAACGAGGTGGTCCCGGCATTGTGCGGGTCGGCCTTCAAAAACAAAGGTGTCCAGGCCATGCTGGATGCCATCATCGAGTACATGCCGTCGCCGGTCGACGTGCCGCCGATCACCGGCCATCTCGATGACAAGGACGAGACAGAGGCAGTACGTGAAGCCTCGGACGATGCGCCTTTTGCAGCGCTCGCCTTCAAGATTGCAACGGACCCCTTTGTGGGGACCTTGACGTTTTTCCGGGTGTACTCCGGTGTGCTGAAGTCCGGCGACACCCTATACAACCCGGTTAAACACAAGAAAGAGCGTGTGGGCCGCATCGTGCAGATGCACTCCAATTCTCGCGAAGAGATAAAGGAAGTGTTTGCCGGTGATATCGCTGCGGCGGTAGGCCTGAAGGATGTCACTACCGGGGATACCCTGTGTGATATCAATAACGTGATTACGCTGGAGCGCATGGACTTCCCGGAACCGGTGATATCGGTTGCGGTTGAGCCGCGCACCAAGGCGGACCAGGAAAAGATGGGTGTAGCGCTGAGCAAGCTCGCGCAGGAAGATCCTTCTTTCCGGGTGCGCACAGACGAAGAGTCCGGCCAGACCATTATTTCGGGCATGGGCGAACTGCACCTCGACATCATTGTCGATCGCATGAAGCGCGAATTTGGTGTTGAAGCAAACGTCGGTGCGCCGCAGGTTGCCTACCGGGAGACCATTCGCAAGGTGGTCGAAAAGGCGGAAGGCAAGTTTGTGCGCCAGTCCGGCGGCCGTGGCCAGTATGGCCACGTTGTGCTCAAGCTCGAGCCCTTGCCGGCAGGTGATGGTTACGAGTTCGTCGACAAGATTGCCGGTGGTGTCATTCCTCGCGAATATATCGGCGCGGTTGACAAGGGCATACAGGAACAGATGGAAAGTGGCGTGCTTGCCGGTTATCCGATGGTGGATATCAGGGTCACGCTCTATGACGGTTCATACCACGATGTTGATTCGTCCGAAATGGCATTCAAGATCGCGGGTTCGATGGGTTTCAGGGAAGGGACGCTGGCAGGTGACCCGGTGTTGCTGGAACCGATCATGAAGGTTGAAGTCGTCACCCCGGAAGTGAATATGGGTGACGTAATGGGCGATCTGAATCGCCGGCGCGGCCAGGTACAGGGTATGGAAGACAGCCCTGCAGGCAAGATTATCCGCGCCGAGGTTCCGTTGGCGGAAATGTTCGGTTATGCCACCGATCTGCGTTCCGCCACCCAGGGTCGCGCAACGTATTCGATGGAGTTCGCGCATTACGCTGTAGCACCAAACAGCATTACCGACGCCGTCAAGAAGGCATCTTAACAATCAGGCACTAACAAAACCGGAAGAGGGTAGCAGTCGTGTCCAAGGAAAAATTTGAACGTACGAAGCCGCATGTCAATGTGGGAACAATTGGTCACGTAGACCATGGCAAGACGACGCTGACCGCGGCGCTGACGAAAGTGGCGGCGGAGAAGCAGGGCGGCGAATTCAAGGCCTACGACCAGATTGACAATGCGCCGGAAGAACGTGCGCGTGGCATCACGATTGCGACCGCGCACGTGGAGTACGAGACAGAAGCACGTCACTACGCGCACGTCGATTGCCCGGGACACGCGGATTACGTGAAGAACATGATCACCGGTGCGGCGCAGATGGACGGCGCGATCCTGGTGGTGAGTGCGGCCGACGGCCCGATGCCGCAGACGCGCGAGCACATCCTGCTGGCGCGCCAGGTGGGTGTTCCGTACATCATTGTATATATGAACAAGGCCGACCAGGTTGACGATGAAGAATTGCTGGAGCTGGTTGAGATGGAGATTCGCGAGCTGCTGGACAGCTACGATTTCCCGGGTGACGATACCCCGGTCATCACCGGTTCTGCGCTGAAGGCGCTGGAAGGCGACACGAGCGACATCGGTGTACCGTCGATCGAGAAGCTGCTGGACGCACTGGACAGCTACATTCCGGTACCGGAGCGTCCGGTTGACCAGCCGTTCCTGATGCCGATCGAGGATGTGTTCTCGATTTCGGGTCGTGGCACGGTTGTCACCGGTCGTATCGAGCGCGGCGTGGTGAAGGTTGGCGACGAGATCGAGATTGTCGGCATCAAGGATACGACCAAGACCATCTGCACGGGTGTGGAGATGTTCCGCAAGTTGCTGGATTCGGGAGAAGCCGGCGACAACGTGGGTGTGCTGCTGCGTGGCACGAAGCGGGAAGAAGTGGAGCGTGGCCAGGTACTGGCAGCGCCGGGAACGATCACCCCGCACACCAGGTTTGAGGCGGAAGTGTACGTACTGAGCAAGGAAGAAGGTGGACGTCATACGCCGTTTTTCAGCAACTACCGCCCGCAGTTTTACTTCCGTACCACGGACGTAACGGGCGCGGTGGATCTGCCGGAAGGTGTGGAGATGGTGATGCCGGGTGACAACGTGAAGATCACGGTCAGCCTGATTGCACCGATCGCGATGGAAGAAGGATTACGTTTTGCGATTCGTGAAGGTGGCCGTACCGTCGGCGCCGGCGTGGTCGCAAAAATCATCGAGTAA
>NZ_SMFX01000001.1:1425639-1434149 GCF_004339085.1 Thiogranum longum
GGATAACGCCAACCCGTCCGAGGGCGGGACGATCATCTATACCGTGACGGCAACGAACAACGGTCCGCTGGATGCCACGGGTGTGGTGTTAAGCGACGTGTTGCCCGCCGGGTTGACCTACGTCAGTGATGACAGTGGCGGTGCCTACGACAGCGGCACGGGTGCGTGGAGCGTAGGCAGTTTGCCCAACGGCAACCTGGCCACGCTGAACATCACAGCGACGGTGAATACTGGCACCGCTGGCAGCACGCTGACCAACACGGCGAGTGTAAGCGCGTTGAACGAACCGGATCCGGTCGCGGGCAATGACAGTGCCAGTGTGAGCCTGACAGTAGTGTCAGGCACTAATCTGCCACCGGCACTGGATCCGATCCCGAACCAGGTTGTGACGGAAGGACAGTTGCTGACGTTCAACATCTCGGCGAGTGACCCGGACGCAACGATTCCCTTACTGTCCGCAACTAACCTGCCGGCGACGGCTACTTTCCAGGACAATCTGGACGAAACGGGTACGTTCACCTGGACGCCGGCAGCAGGTGATGCCGCAGGCAGTCCTTATTCGGTAACGTTTACAGCAACCGATGCCGTGGAGCCGCTATTGACGGATACCAGGACCATCAGCATTACCGTGCAGGCAGCATCCGGCGGTAGCGGTGCTTTCCAGCAGGACAGTGGTGCCGGTGGTGTCGTGTCGATGGAGGCGGAGAATAATGCCGCGAACCTGGTGGCACCGGACGGCCACGCGTGGGTGTCGGCGGGTGGGAGTTTCCCGGGTTTTGCGGGCACAGATGCGTTGCAGGCGTTGCCGGAGGACGGAGTTCGCAACGGAACGGGTTATTCGACGCTGAGTCCGCAGCTGGATTTTCAGGTGAATTTCGTGGCGACTGGTACGCACTACCTGTGGGTCAGGGGGCTGGCGCCATCGACAGGGTCGGACTCGTTTCACGCAGGGCTGGATGGTCTGGAGACCGGCTCGGCGAAGAACCTGCGCGGTTCGGGGCTGGGGAGTTACATCTGGGTCAACACCAAGGCAAACGGAGCACGGACGACGCTGGATATTGCGACAGTGGGCGAGCACACGGTCAACGTGTGGATGGCTGAATCAGGTTTTGTAGTGGACAAGATAGTGTTGACGACGGATGCAGCCTTTGACCCATCGACGATCAATGGAGGTCTGGGTCCCGATGAGAGCGGGCAGAGCGGTCAGGTTACGGTGGATACGCCGGTCATCAATCCGAATGGCGGGTCGTTCTCGGGTTCCATGCTGATCACGCTATCGACGAGTACGTCGGGTGCAACAATATATTACACGCTGGATGGTAGTGATCCGACTACGAGTTCATCAGAATACCTGGGCCCGTTTTCGCTGTCGACCAGTGCGACGTTGAAGGTACGTGCTTTCCTCAGCGGATCCAACCCCAGTGCCGTGGCAAGTGCTGTATTTATGAATGAACCGATGCCGACCGGTCTGAGGCGCTACTGGCCACTGGATGAGACCGGCAGTACGAGCTTTGCAGATATCACGGGGGGTGCGGCAGCAAGCTGCACGGCATGCCCCGCGCCGGCGACGGGCCAGGTTGCCGGTGCACAACAATTTGACGGGATAGCCAACGAGATCAACGTTGCCGATGATGGATCGTTCGACTGGGCCACTACGGATCGCTTTTCAGTAGAGGCATGGGTCAACAAGAGCCTGGCTTGTGTGGGTACAGAGGTGATTGTTGGACGGCATGATGCGTCTAGCCAATTGCACTGGTGGCTGGGCTGTGACAATGGTATGGCGGCTTTCAGACTGGTCGATAGCGGCGGTGCCGGTGTTGGTGTGAATCTTGTCGGGACCACGGATATCACTGACGGGCAGTGGCATCACCTGGCTGCGGTGCGTGATGCGATCAGCGGCGAGATACGCCTGTATGTCGACAGTACCGAAGAAGCATCGGCAGTGGTGAACTATCCTGCCGGATTTGCCGGAACGACGGATCTGAACATCGGCTGGTTGAATGATCCGGCGTTTGACTACCATTTCGCAGGCACCATCGACGAGGTTGCGCTTTATGACCGGGTATTGCCACCCGCGCAGATCAGTCGCCATTACCAGGATGGCACGATCGGCCTGCGGCGCGGTTACTGGGGCTGCGGATCACCGATTACGATCATGCCACTTGGTGATTCAATTACCCGGCGCCAGGGCTATCGGCCGCAGCTCTACTTCGACCTGCTGGGCGCGGGATATGACATTGACTTCGTCGGGAGCAAGGTGGATACCTCGGGAACCCATGACCGCGACCATGAAGGACACTCCGGGTTCACGACGTCGGATATTGCCGCGTCGCTGAGCGGCTGGCTGGCGCTGAATCCACCCGAAGTCATTCTGCTGCACATCGGTACCAATGAAGATCCGTCGTTTCCTTATCCTTCACCGACGGGCGTCGAGGATCTGCTGAACATTGTAGATACCTTCGATAGCAATACATCGGTGGTGCTGTCACGCATCATAAACAAGGTTCCGAACCAGCCCCTGGTCACACAGTTCAATGACAATGTGGTGGCGATGGCACAGACGCGGATCAGCGGCGGTGACAGAATTGTTGTTGTCGATCATGAGAATGCGTTGAATTATGTCGACGATATGGATCCCGACGGGATCCATCCGAACGCGGCAGGTTTTACAAAAATGGTACCGGTGTGGTCAGGCGGGCTGGCGTCATTCCTGCCGGCCTGTATTGCGGTAACGCCACAGGTAACATCGTCACCGGTCACGACGGCAACAGTCGGTGTTCCCTATACCTACACCGTGGCGGTACAGGGCTTTCCTGCGCCGACGTTCTCGCTGTTGACAGCACCTGCCGGTATGACGGTCCATCCGGATACGGGCGTGATCAGCTGGGCACCTGGAGCGGTGGGAGCGGAGAATGTCTCGGTACAAGTTCAGAATCTGCAGGGTACGATTACCCACGACTTTACTGTCAACGTTAATTAACGGCCTGAACTTGTGAGCCGTACTTGCGGGACTCCAGATATTAGCCTGCCGTATCGTCGGTTGCGGCTTGTCATGACAGTGTTTTTCCCCTTTATTTTGCTTGTTGTGCTCACTCCGGGCGCTGCCTTTGCTGTTTTTCAGCAGGACAGTGGGGCCGGAGGTGTGGTGTCAATGGAGGCGGAGAGTTACCAGGCGAACGTGTCGGCATCGGATGGTCACGCGTGGTTATCGGCGGGCGGGAGTTTTCCAGGTTTTTCGGGGATGGATGCGTTGCAGGCGCTGCCGGAGGACGGGGTCAGTAACGGAACGGGTTATTCGACGCTGAGTCCAGAGCTGGATTTTCAGGTGAATTTTGTGGCGACCGGCACCCACTATCTGTGGATACGGGGGCTGGCGCCCTCGACGGGATCGGACTCGTTACATGCCGGGCTGGATGGCCAGGAGATTGGCTCGGGGAAGAACCTTCGGGGTTCGGGGCTAGGAAGTTACATCTGGATCAGCACGAAGGCGAACGGGGCGCGGACGACGCTGGACATTGCGACAGTGGGCGAGCACACGGTCAACGTGTGGATGCACGAGTCGGGTTTTGTGCTGGACAAGGTGGTGTTGTCGACGGATGCGGCCTTTGACCCGTCGACGATTAACGGGGGTTTGGGACCCGATGAAAGCGCACAGAGTAGCCCAAGCGATGTAGATCTTGCGGTATCGATGGGAGTGGATAACGCCAACCCGGCCGAAGGCGGGACTGTTGTTTTCACGGTGACCGTGGTCAACAACGGGCCTAATAATGCGACGGGTGTGGTGTTAGTTGACCTGTTGCCGGTCGGGCTGACCTATGTCAGTGATGACAGTGGCGGTACGTATGACAGCAGCACGGGCCTGTGGAGCGTAGGCAGTTTACCCAATAGCAACCTGGCAATACTGAATATCACTGCGACGGTGGATACAGGCGCTTCTGGCAGCGCATTGACCAACACAGCGAGTGTGAGCGCGTTGAACGAACCGGACCCGGTCGTGGGCAATGACAGTGCCAGTGCCGTGTTATTCGGTTTTGAATGGCCGACTGCTGGCTGGGTAGCAGCCACTCCGCTTGCCCTGAGCATGGACCAGGTAAAACTTGAACAGGCACGTGACTATGCATTGACAGGCGGCGGGGCCGGTTATATTACCCGGGCCGGGAAACTTGTGATGTCCTGGGGTGATGACACGCTGCTCTTCGATATCAAGTCATCGACCAAGTCTTTCGGCGCCACGGCCCTGGGTCTGGCTTTACAGGACAATCTGCTGAATGTGGGCGATATTGCTCAACTGTACCTGGCTGATATCGGGAATCCTCCGACGACTAATGTGGCAACCGGCTGGCTCGATGAAATCACAATACGCCATTTGCTGACCAACACGGCCGGGTTTGATAAACCCGGTGGATACGTCGATCTGCTTTTCCAGCCGGGTACGACCTGGTCTTACTCGGACGCCGGTGCCAACTGGCTTGCCGACCTGTTAACCGTATTGTACGGGCAGGATCTTCAAACGTTGATGTTTAACCGTGTCTTTTCACTGCTGGGGATCACGGCCTCCGATCTGACATGGCGTAATAATAATTTTCGCCCGACGACTATCAACGGAATCACGAGCCGGGAGTTTGCCTCGGGTATAAGCATAGATGTGGATGCCATGGCGCGTATGGGTTATCTGTATCTTCGCCGTGGCATGTGGGACGGTCAGCGCATACTTCCCGAAAGCTTTATTGACCAGGCAAGGCAACCCGTCCCGGAAATTACAGGATTGCCGGTTAATGATTCTTCAAATCACTTTAATGCCTCCGATCACTATGGAATGTTCTGGTGGAATAACGGCGATAGCACCATAGCCGGTGTTCCCGAAGATACCTACTGGTCATGGGGGCTCGGCGACAGTTTGATTGTGGTCATTCCGAGTCTTGATATCGTCGCTGCCCGTGCAGGATCAGGCTGGCGTCCGGGCTGGAACAGTGATTATACGATTGTCGAACCGTTTTTACGTTCCATTGTCGAGTCTGTAAATAATATTGCAGATATCGCTGTCTCCAAGTCCGTTGATAACGCGATGAAATCGGAAGGGGACACGGTTACCTTTACGGTAACCGTGACAAATAATGGGCCGGAAGCTGCGACAGGTGTTGTGCTGAGCGACCAACTGCCGGCTGGCACGACGTATGTCAGTGATGACAGTGGCGGGGCATACGACAGCGGCACAGGGCTGTGGACCGTGGGGAGTCTGCTCAACGGCAACCTGGCCACGCTGAATATCACGGCAACGGTGAACACAGGCACCGATGGCAGTACGCTGACCAGTACGGCGAGTGTAAGTACCCTGAACGAGCCGGATCCGATTGCTGGCAATGATACGGCCAGTGTGAGCGTAACAGTGGCCAACCCGGGTGGTGGCGTTGCCTTCCAGCAGGATAGCGGGGCTGCAGAGGTGGTCTCCATGGAGGCGGAGAGTGCGCAGGTGAATGTGGTTGCGCCTGATGGACATGCATGGTTATCGGCGGGCGGGAGTTTCCCGGGTTTTACCGGCACAGACGCATTACGGGCGTTACCGGAGGACGGGGTAAGTAACCTGGATCCCGGATATTCCACGTTGAGTCCAGAGCTGGGTTACAAGGTGAATTTCGTGACAGCAGGGATTCACTATGTATGGGTACGTGCGTGGGGGCCTGCTACGAGTTCAAACTCGTTCCATGCGGGCTTCGACGGCCAGGAGCTGGGTACAAGCGCTGACATGCGGTTGCCGGATAATCAGACGAGCGGTTATCTGTGGGTGAGTACAGCATCCGGCGGGGCTCGGTCGACGGTTAACGTCAGCACGCCGGGTGAGCACACTGTAAACATCTGGATGCGTGAATCGGGCACGGTAATTGACAAGATAGTATTGACGACGGATCCGCTCTATGACCCATCGACAATAAATGCTGGACTGGGACCGACCGAGAGTCCCGTTATAGAAGCAGTGGTGCAGTCGCCGGCAATCAGCCCGAACGGCGGTGTGTTCTCAATCCCCACGAGTGTGAGCTTGTCCACGGGTACCTCGGGGGCAACAATATATTACACGCTCGATGGAAGCGAGCCCACCACAAGCTCAATGCTGTACTCTGCGCCGTTTGATGTGGCGGTCGACACGACCGTCAAGGCACGCGCCTTCCTGACCGGGTACACCGACAGCGCGGTGTCTTCAGCGGTATTCCTGATTCAGGCGCAGCTTCAACCGACAGGCTTGATCCACTACTGGAAGCTGGATGAAACCAGCGGAACCAGTTATGCCAACGTCGCGGATGTTGATGACCCTGCCATATGTACTTCCTGCCCGACGCCGGTTGCTGGACGCATCAGTGGGGCACAGGATTTTAATGGTACAACACACGAGATCAATGCCGCAGATGACAATCAGTTTGACTGGCCCGCTAACGGACGTTTCAGCATCGAGGCCTGGATCAGACGCACCACGGCCTGCCGGGTAACCGGAGAAACAGTCGTTGGGCGCCGTGATTCGTCGAGTATGCTGGAATGGTCGCTGGGTTGTGAAGGGAGCAATGCCAGCTTTACGCTGATCGACACGACCGGGGCAGGTGGGGGGTCGAATCTTGTCGGAACGACAAACATTGCGGATGGCGAATGGCACCATCTGGTTGCAGTGCGGGATGCGGTAAGCGGGAAGAACTATCTATACGTGGACGGTGTCGAGGAAGCCTCGATATCGCTCAACTATCCTGGAGATTTCGTAGGTGTGTCAGGCCTCAACATCGGGTGGCTTGACCTGACTGCATCGGATTATCACTTTACCGGCACCATCGACGAGGTTGCACTGTACAGTCGTGTCCTGCCGGCCAGCGAGATAAGCCGTCACTACGCGGATGGTGCAGTTGGGCTGCAGCGTGGTTACTGGGGATGCCAGGCGCCGGTACAAATCATGCCGCTTGGGGACTCGATCACCCGGCGCCAGGGGTATAGGCCGGAACTGTATTTCGATCTGGTGGCAGCTGGAATAGATGTGGATATGGTCGGCGGTGTGACGGACAGTTGTGCGCCCGATTGCAGCCACGATCCGGACAATGAAGGGCATAGCGGGTTCACACCGACAGATGTTGCCAGCAACATGGCGATGTGGCTGGGACTGAATCCACCGGATGCCGTAATGCTCCACATTGGTACAAACGTCGATCCAGGCTTTCCCTACCCTGATACTACGCAAGTAGGGGAAATTCTGGATGCCATAAAAGGATTCAACCCGAACATACCTGTGGTGTTGGCGCGAATCATCAACAAGGCCCGCGGCAGCTTCGATCCACAGCTCAGTGTGTTTAATCAGAATCTGGATGCCATGGCACAGGCACGTATTGCCGCTGGTGACAGGATCCTGGTGGTGGACCAGGAACCGGTACTCGACTACAGCGCCTCGACTACCGACTTTGCTGCAGGGGACGATTTGCATCCCACAGCCAGTGGTTTTTCCAGGATGGTGCCTGTGTGGTCTGATGCACTGGAATCCTTCCTGCCCGCCTGTATCCAGACTGTACCACAAGCGACATCACAGGCTATTACGACGACCGAAGTCGGTAGCTCGTACCTTTATCTTCTGGAAACACGCGGTTACCCGGCGCCAGCTTTCTCGCTCCTGACTGCACCGGCCGGTATGACGATTCATCCGGATACGGGACAGATCACCTGGGTTCCCGGGGTAACGGGCACATTTAGTGTATCGGTACAGTTACAAAACCCGGCCGGTACCACAACCCATGACTTTGCCATTACAGTCAATGGAGTTCCGGTCGTCGAGGCGGATCTGGCGGTGTCGATGAGTGTTGACACGCCTGCCCCGGATGAAGGTGATACGGTTATCTATACGCTGACAGTGAACAACGGTGGGCCGGGTGATGCGACAGGCGTCAGTATCGGGAATGCGTTGCCGGCGGGCCTGAGTTATGTGAGCGATGACGGTGCCGGCGCGTATAGTGGTGGTGTCTGGTCGGTAGGCGGTCTGTTGAATACGGCCAGTGCGACGTTGAATATCACCGCGACGGTGGATGCGGGGACGGGCGGCAGTACGATCAGTAACACGGCGAGCATTACAGCCTCGGATCAGGCCGACACGAATACCACCAATAACAGTGCGACGGCAGATATCACGGTTGCGATACCGGTCGTCGAAGCGGATCTGGCGGTGTCGATGAGTGTTGACACGCCTGCCCCGGCCGAAGGTGACACGGTTATCTATACGCTGACAGTGAACAACGGTGGGCCGGGTGATGCGACGGGCGTCAGTATCGGGAATGCGTTGCCGGCGGGCCTGAGTTATGTGAGCGATGACGGTGCCGGCGCATATAGTGGTGGTGTCTGGTCGGTAGGCGGTCTGTTGAATACGGCCAGTGCGACGTTGAATATCACCGCGACGGTGGATGCGGGGACGGGCGGCAGTACGATCAGTAACACGGCGAGCATTACAGCCTCGGATCAGGCCGACACGAATACCACCAATAACAGTGCGATAGCAG
>NZ_SMFX01000001.1:2177412-2327252 GCF_004339085.1 Thiogranum longum
CGTCCTGTATGCCCGTGCCGGTGATGGTCATGTCCAGAGTACTGCCCGCAACAACACTGCCTGGTGAAACACCGGATAAACCCAGCGGATCACTACTACCTCCCGTGTTGCCCGGCGTACAACTGTCATCGGATGAAACCGTTCCGCTCTCGGTAACTGTGTAGCACGCGTCGGCTACTACATCACTGAGCGCAGTGGTGATACCGCTCGGCCACATAACATCAAGCGTGTCAGCACTCGTAGCATTGCCAAGTCCAAAGTGCACCACCAGGCTGTCCTGCGAATGGGTACTGGAGCCACCCTTAACCTGGCGCATCATATTGAGCCCGCCGGCGCTCAGCTTGACCACAGAGCCGATTGCATCACGGTTACTCTGTGGCGCTCCTGAGCCGACCAGCTTTAATTGCAGCCAATGGCCCTGGTTGGTCGAATCGTTGCGGAATAACTGAAGTCCTTCCCCGGGACCACCGTCACCTGCATTGATAATCGCCAGGTCGAGGTCGCCGTCGCGGTCATAGTCGGCAGTGGCACTACCCTTCGGCTGACTCCCAAAGCTGGAGAAAACCTGGCGCTCGGCGAATGTGCCATTACCGTTGTTTTCGTAGAGGATGCCCTCCCTCGTTCCTACGTAGAGGTCCACAAAACCATCCTGGTCAACATCCAGGAAATTGGTACCCCATGAGAATTTGGCTTCGACACCCGCCGAAACAGCTGAATTTTCCTTGAAGGTGCCGTCGCCATTACCCAGGTACAACACGTTACCGAGTGGCTGTGCATCGTTTGTGCTACTGAAAACATCGGTAATGTACATATCCCAGGTGCCGTTGTTATCCAGGTCACTGACGTCTATACCCATGCCGCTGCCAGCGTCATCGCCAACGCCCGGACTCAGGCTGCTAATACTGTCAAAGGTTCCGTTACCGTTGTTTCGGTAGATAAAGTCCTCGAAATGTGGCGCGGGCTCATGGACATTGACCACGACCATGTCAGGCCAAAGATCTCCATCCAGGTGGGCGCCGACAAATGCCAGTGCCGGGCGATAAGTATCCGGATCTGTGCCCGGGTTGACCCCACTCGCTACCGTCTGGTCGGAGAAAGTTCCATCGCAGTCGTTTCTGTACAGGGTGTCGGTATTGGCAGCATCTCCACCGGCCTGCAGAATCATCTGACCGACATACAGATCAATACAGCCATCGCGATCATAGTCCAGCCAGCCTCCCGTCATACTGCTGCGGGCCGGGTAGTTGGGTCCCAGCGGTATCGGAACAACCCCGTCCACCTTCGCGCTGGCCGCTATTTCCTGAAATAGCGGCTGCCCAGCTATCGTCTGGTTTCCGTTCTCGACCCACTGGTTCTTTAACAGCAGGCTTGGTGGACCATCCAGCGGGTTACTCCCCCAAAGCGACCAGAATTCGTTATGGGTTTGAATGAAAATATCCGAATCGCCGTCGTTGTCATAATCCGCGAATACGCAGCCGGCCATTTCCACAGCCGGGAGTGGTGGGAGCAGTGAGTCCACACGGCTGAAGGTTCCGTCCGTGTCATTTTGATAAAGATGCGCAACTGCCTGACCTGGCGCGTAACCGTTTACCGCAAAGAGGTCAGGCCAACCATCGCTATTAAAATCGATCCAGCACATACCCAGTGTGTGATTGGTGCTGGCCCGGTAGGTCATACCTCCCACACCGGACTGCTGGGTTACGTCGCTGAATTGCACAGTTGCATGTGCCGCAATACTGAAATATCCGAGCAATACAGGAATTCCAAGGCAATATAGGCGATAGAACTTGTTATTTTTAATCATAGCTCCCCCGATTCGTTCTTATTGGCATTACAGGAATAATGTGCCCCGAAGACACGCTACGACCAGGACACTCTAAATAATAAACTCCTCTGAGTTGATCGTTTCACACGTGGATAGCCAAGTTCACGAACTCTCCCAGCCATTAGTAAAGCATAGCCCACTCACAGGGTGATTACAGGTAGAAAGCAATAACCCTTAATGCAAACGTGCAGCCCCGGGGACTTAAAGTATCTATTGGCACACACAAAAAACGCCGACCTGAAAAAAAACAGCCTCGCCGTGGCCAGGCCATGGTGAGGCTGTATTCCCTTTCATCAAGCTCGCATCATGCCGAGTAAAAATCGGCTGTTGTCGACTTGGTGTATTTACTGACTGATATCAACTGTCCGCGTCTCTCCAGCCACCACAGTGACAAAAACGCTTATAGCACCCCAACCGGATTTGTTGGCCCTGATATCATATGTTCCGGCTGGCAGATCAAGGCTGTAAAGGCCATTGGCATCACTGAAAACTCTTGCGGATTCAGCACGCGTTACCGGATCCAGGGCCCTTACCCGCACCCCCTCTTCCGGTACACCGGCCGCATTGTTGAATGTCGTCCCGGTTACCAGCGCAAGATCTGCCGGTGGCGGCGGTGGTGGCGGTGGCGGTGGTGTACCACTGCCAAAATCAACGGTATGCGTCTCGCCGGCGCCCACAGTGACGAATATGCTTGAAGCTCCCCAACCCGTTTTATTCGCCCTGATATCGTAGGTACCCGGGTTCAGATCTATACTGTAAAGGCCATTGACATCACTGAACACCCTGGCAAATTCGGCACGTGTATCCGGATCCAGGGCCCTGACCCGCACGCCTTCTTCCGGTACCCCTGATGAATTGAATGTAGTGCCGGTGACCAGTGCCAGATCTGCTGGTGGTGGTGGCGGCGGTGGCGGTGGCGGTGGCGCGCCCGACTCTGTTACCTGCAATACCTGGTTGGCCGCAATATTGTTCAGCGTGGTCTGTGTGCCCGTCGGCCATACGATGACAACCTGGTCTGCTGCATCCTTCACGCCAAGTCCGAAAAAGGGTGCATTCTCGTCCATTGAGACGTAGCTGTTGCCCGCCTGGACGATTCGAGTTTGCGTTACCCCACCGGCTGTAACCTTGACCGTTGTACCTATAGCACCGGTATTGGCACCGGCGCCAATCAAATCAAGTTTGAGGTAGTTACCGCTGGGCCCGTCATTGCGGTATAAAACGTTTTCGCCGTTAGCATTCGCAACAAACCAGTCAAGATCACCGTCATTGTCGTAATCGGCCCAGCCAGAACCAAACGCCTGCCCGGTATCACCAACTCCGGATTTGGTCGTTACGTCAAAAAGCGATCCACTACAGGACCCTGAATTCTCATAGAGCACATTGGGCTCACCCGCGCTGAGCATACCCCCGGCCACAATGGAAACATCCAGATCCATGTCATTATCGAAATCGATGAAATTGAGACCCCACTCAACGACTGCGCGATCAAGAATACCCATCGCATCGGATTGACGGCTGAAAGTGCCGTCGCAGTTGTTGATATAAAGGGCTGTCGAATTGTGTTCGACATCACTCTCTATCCCCTGGGTATTGTTGGATGACAGAATATCCAGACATCCGTCATTATTGATATCACCGACGTTTGCACCCATGCCGTGCTGCGGATCGGTAATCCCGGCCACTGCCGAGACGTCAGAGAATGTCCCATTGCCATTGTTCCGGTAAAGAATGTCGTTGCCAAAGTCGACTGCCAGATAAAGATCCAGCAGGCCGTTGTTATCGTAATCGAACCAGATCCCCATGAAGGTTTTACGCAGCGCATTGCCGGCAACACCTGCGGCAACCGCCACATCCGTAAAAGTGCCATCGCCGTTATTATTGTAAAGCCTGTCTGTAAGGTCTCCGGAGCCAAAGCGGTTGGCCACGAACAAATCCAGATCGCCATCCTCATCATAGTCGGCCCAGGATACTCCGGCAGTCGCGCGTGTATCATTAACGCCCGCAGATACCGCCACATCCGTAAAGATCCCGCTCCCGTCATTGCTTAACAACGTGTTGGCCCGACCCTGTCTTCCTATATAAAGATCGAGGTCGCCATCGGCATCGTAGTCGGCCCAGGCGGCACTCCAGGCTTCATCAATCCCACCTGCACCCGCCGACGTGGTTACATTCTGAAAAGCACCGTTGCAATCGTTCCAGTACAGTGCACTTGCAACTTCACCCGTCACAAAAAGATCAACACAACCATTATTATCGTAATCGCCCCAGGAGGCGCTGCGTGAACTACTAATGCCTCCCAAACCAGCCGGGGTGGTTACGTTACTAAAACCCGCATTACCGATTCCAGGAAAGGCCAGCGTTGCCAGCAGTATCGCAAGCAACCAGCCCATTAAAGAAATATTTCCGATTCGCGCATTCATCGTATCCTCCCGTTTTTATAATAATTAGCCGATAACGATAAGTTGGTATTCTGAATCAGGGTTACTGTTCCGATTAGAATTCCACAAATATTTTTACGTTGTACAGACAGCCATACAACATTGACATGACCACTTAGTCGGACATTACCCGCGTAATCCACAGAAAACAAACTCCAGCTATCAAGTCAATGGAGATTCAGGCGATAAGCGGTTGTTTAGAATGATATTGACTAAACGCTTGTGAATTCGATCAGAACGTCACCAACCCCAAAGCTTTGCGCTGGATGACCAATATGTCTCCCAGATTAAATTGATTGTCGGGCGCAGGTACTCCGCTGACAAGCGGGGCAACGTCACCGCGCCCGTTCTGGAAGGGGGAGAGCGTAACATCACCCATGAGAACACGTAGACCAATTAAAATATCGCTAACACCTACCTGTCCGTCATCATTCAGATCACCGTCCATAAGAATCGGAAAGGACGTGATATCCAGCGGATCGGTTCCGGCAGCCACTTCTGTCCCATCTCCCGCTCCATCCCCTTCTGTGTCTGTGAGTAGCGGATTTGTTGTGTGAATATTAATCTCGTCTCCATCGTTCAACCCATCTATATCTGTATCAGAGATCAACGGAGCAGTAGTGTAGATATTGACTTCATCGCCATCGATAAGCCCATCTGCGTCTGTATCCGGGAGCAAAGGATCAGTAGCATGGACATTTACCTCATCGCCATCGATAAGCCCATCTATATCAGTGTCGGCAGCCAGGGGGTCGGTTCCGATCCCGGCTTCTGCGACATCAGTCAGTCCATCATTGTCGTCATCTGTATCGCATGCATCTCCAAGTTGGTCGCCATCCGTATCGAGTTGACTCAAGTTGGCAATAATCACGCAGTTATCTGTATCGTGGTTGAAACCATCACCGTCCGCATCCAGGCTGATTCGACCGTTGCCGGTTCGGAAATCGAATCCCGGAATACTCACATCTTCAGCCGAGCCAACAAGATCATTGCGCATATCGCTCACTGACAAAGAACAGAACGCTTTTTGTGCGAATAGTAGTGCGGCAGCACCGGCGACGTGAGAGGACGATGCTGACGTGCCGGTAAATACTGTAGTCCGGGAAGTTTCTACGCCCGTCGGCGCGGCAATATCGGGCTTGTTTCGTCCATCTGTAGTCGGACCCTCGGATGAGGTTGGTTCAGGCGTATCATCGAGGGCAGTGGCGCCCACGGTGACTACCGAAGTACAGTCAGCCGGCTGGGCAATGCTGCTGGCCGTCACGCTAACGCTGAAGGGATGACTGAATGAGAATAAACTCAGTGGCATATCCGGTGTCAAACCTGATTGCTTGCTGACCACGATATAGAACGTACCGGACGTAGCCGGCAGGTAGTCAAGCGTTTCATACGGGAGTGGAAAACCACCCGACTGCATATTTTCCGATGAAGCAACAAGCATACCGCCGTTATCCGGATCGCCATCATACAGGAACAGGTCGTAGTCAGGTGGCACTGGCAACTGATACGCATCCCAATTGAGTGTCAGACTAACCGGGTTTCCCACTTGCAACGTTACCGTATTGTAGTTCTGGCTGACTGCAAACTCATGGCGTAAATCACTGTCTGCATCCGAGAAGGTGCCCAGATAATGATTTAGCCGCTGATTACCGGCGGGATTTGTCCACAGAATCCCTGCAGCTTCAGCGCTATTTGTTATGTCACAAATTGGCCCGGTGCCATCGTAGAACGCTGCACCGAACCAGACGAGGGTATGGTGAACGACGTTTACTCCAGCAGCGATCATGTCATCAACCGCTACGGCAAGTTCCAGGTCCGTGCTGATCCTGGCGAGATATAACGCTGCGCCGGGCGCAATATCATGGACTATCTCGGCGACGTTTGTACCGTGATCGGACCCGGTATCCTCGCTCATGAGTACCGGTGGGAATACAGTGTAATCGGTGAATTGCTGGCCTGCCGGAAGCTCACCATTTGCTTGTGAACCGGTAAGCCCGACAAAACCAGTGTCTATAATTCCAATCTTGACACCAGCACCGTCGGTGCCCATTCCATGATAATCGATAGCACCGCTAATACCGGTGCCCTGACTGATCACTTCCGAGGGATGATGCGGATAGGCAAGACGGCCAATAACATCTTCCGGTAGTGATTGCAGCAGACCGGCAAGCTGATCTCCCTGAACGGATACCTGTACCAGGGAATCTCTTGCATGGCCGGATGTGGCGCCATGCAACTGCAATATGGCACTGATGTCCCGGGTTGCCGGCACCTTAAGGATAATGGTAGTTGGGACTGTTTTGCGTGCCGGTTGTTGCTCGATCTGCGTGAGCAGATGTTGTATGTCTGCGGATAATACGGCCGCGACCAAAGGCCGGGCAGCTTTGGCAGTGGTCCTTCCTGCCGTGAACAGGGCAAGAAAAATCGTTACATAAATTAACTGTTTGGGCAGAATACCCATTGACGGGCCATCATGTCCTTCGCCGCAGGTCACCGGCGCATCCACACAGGAGAAGTCTTTCCACCAACTGCCAGGGGGGAAACTGTTTTTTACATTTACAGATTAGCAGCTGTCTTTATAAAGGCCAGATACAGATTACAGAACGAGTGGGATTTTACCCGGATTTCAGGGTGGTGTAAGAAAAGTACCTTCCACCGTACCCCACTGATCGGCACCAGGCCCTGTGTACACCAGGACAAAGTTCCTGCCGTCAGGACTCAGCCATTTGTTGGAAAAATTCCAGAACACCGTTTTTTTTCCAACATTGAGACCGGGGCCTGCCTGTTCTGCGTTTTCAAACAGGATTGTCTGCCAGGGTCCCCAGGGCTCGGGGGCTTCATAGATTCCGATATGAAAATTACCGTTTCGGAATCGGTTCACCTGCTGGGTGATCAGCAAGTATCGCCCCAGTCCTGCATTAAAACTGACGCTCGTGCGCATTATTCCGTTCACCGGATCCTCAAAGGCCGGCAAGCGGCCATTAATGTCGGTTGTCCACAAAGGATTCCCTGCGCCGTCGAGTCCCGCAAAATACTCGTAGGTGCTTTGATCGGTCAGTGATACCTTCGGTACCCGGAGGAGTGAGATTTTTCCTGGAATCTGAACATTCCAGGTATCAGTATCCACCGATGTGGTTTCTTCGGGTGCATAGACATAAACAAATTCATCACGTGCACCAGCGTAGCCTTTGCCAAATTGCAGAAAAGATGGAGAAAAGAAACCATCGCTGCCAATGAAATTATTATTTACCCATTTAACCCCGGTAAAGGACCAGGACTTGCCTTTGTTGGTGGATTCATACAACTCGGTACGCCTGAATGCACTCCCTCCGCTGCCTGTACCGTTTCGAAACATGTACAGGGCACTGCCTACAGCCAGGATACCAACGCTTTTACCTCCGCAACCTCCGGTTTCCACACCGACTTTAAACACGTCGAATGCACTGTAGTCAAGCTTGTCACCCTCGATTCGGCTAACGCCAAGCGACCCCCTGACCGTGTTGGTTGTCCGGAAACCCTGGCCATCTCCAAACGACGCGTACTGGTGATCATCGTCAGCCCAGGTTATTGCCCAGTTATCCGATTCGTCTGCCTCCACACCATTGCCAGGCACCACGTTTCGAAGAGTTGTCATATCAAACGATATACCCGTGATCGAGGTGCTGGGCGGGTAGTTGGCCTCCCCATACACCATGCCCGGGAGCGCCGCCAGGAGGCAGGCAAGTGCAATTCTGCATGATGATCGTTTTACAGCCATTATTCTAACCTCATGCGAAATTGCGATGATTTAGTGACTGCTCAAGCTTTCTGGAGACGATTCCAACAGGGAATCCTGGTATTAAACCCTGGCATAGTAGTTCAGATTTGTTACTTCTCCGAAATTACTGCTCGGGACTTACTATCTCTTCCACTTCGATCAGCTCCATGGCTGAAAGCTCCACCTCGGCACGCCGGTTAGGTGCCAGGCACTGTATCAATGCGGCACCACGCTTACCTTCGCAACTTACCACCGGGTCGGCCTCACCCACACCACTGGTCTCGATAAAAGAAGGGACCACGCCGCGGGTAACCAGGTAATTGCGAACCGCTGCAGCACGACGCTTTGAAAGCTCAATATTATAGACGTCATCGCCAATCATATCGGTATGACCGGTGATCCGGATTTTCTCGTCTTTTAAATCTGTTGCAGTAAGACTTCCCAGTAGTGCATTGAGTAGCTGCTTGCCATCATCTGTCAGATCTGCGCTATCGAAACCAAACAGTGTATCGGCTTCAAGCTGAACCGGTTTGAGTTCCTTGACGATGACAACTTCAACGGCCGCCAGCTTTGCTGCCTCACGGGCCGCTACCACTGCAGGTTCACACTCGACCACGGCAACCTGTTCCGACCAGCGCACAGTGTGTACACATTCACCAAATCCGGTACGGGTAACTGTTTCCGAGCTGTCACTGACGTAACCCATCCCCGCATGTGCATAACCGGCTGCCAGACTGCAGCCGGCGACAAGCAGGGTGCATACCTTGTTATTCATCTTATTCCCCTCGTAAAACTGCATTATTATTCAGGGGCTATTTTCCAGCAGTCACGGGGCAGAAGCAACGATAAATGCGGCGGTTTTACCCGGCAAGTGCACCGCAGTTACTCAGGCTCAAACGCGGTGGGTTGGTAGAGAAAACAAAGGGGGCTGCCTTTTCCAGCGCACTCAACCCCAGCAGCATTCGGGTTTCCTGTGGAAAAACAGCGGCGTCGACGTCATTTAGAACGCAGTCCTCACCCAGCACCAGTCGTTTGATCCGGTAGAGCGGGAGCCGAAGCTCACTTCCATCGGCCAGTACACCGGTAAGTTCACCAACGGGTGTGGCATTTCCTGCCTCTATCAGTAGCGCCAATGTGTATTCGTTGATAGTGGTATAACCGGCACCTGTATCCACCATAAATTCAACATCGCCACTACCATGCATACTGGCCTGTACGTAGTAGGTCGCAAGGCGTTTCTGGTTCATGGGGATAATTCTGTATGAATCAGCCAGGACTGTCCCGGCCATCAACAGGCTGAGTAGTGCACCTACCCATTTTGATCTCAGTGAAAACATGACCACCCCACTACAGTGACAATTTTCTGTCGTTACGAGGTCAGCGGCAAGTTTGGCGGGAGATTGATAGCTATTGACCCACCCTTCTCACGGGGCGTCTGGGTGTGAGCACTACGCTGGCCGGGATTATCACAGCAAATTTGATTTTATTACTTTATTAACAACATGTTATAGTTTTTATGTAAGGTTTGACTATGCGTAATCCTTGCTCACTGTTTCAAGTTCTCCCTGAAGCAACCAGGAAAAATTCCGTTTCCGGAGGCCCATTCCGACCCTGGACAGCACTTCCTCGCACTGGCAAGCAAATTGCAGTTCTCATCATACGTTTTAAGGATCCACTGACATAAACAACGAGAACCCGCTATGCGAATCGAAAATTTTTCAATCAAGGCATTGACCATAGGCGCCGTGTTGTTGATAGGGGGCATCGGCATCAGCACCTCGTTCATCACCGAAAATGCATACCGGGATGCAGCAACCCGAGCGCATGTCGAAACGGTGGCACAAATACTCGACGCAACCAGTCGTGCTGCACTCTCGGAAATGGAAGCCAATGCTTCACACCTCGCCAGCGCCGCCATCAAAACCTTTTCCCGCCAACCCGGACTTGCGAGCTATCTGGCCGAGGCACCGGCAGGCACAGCTAACCCTGTACTGGCAAAGCTGCTTCGCGCTCCACTTGACACGGATCTGCCACGACTCCGGCCTGTATCGACTCATCTCTACAACAGCAGCAGGCAACTTCTCATGTCCAGCGGAGAAGGAGCCGGTCTCGACAGCCCCTTGCTGAAAGGTGATGACCTTGAGCAGTCTGCACAGGGATTCTGGCTGGACGGTGACCTGCCCCGCTATTCAATCCTGCGCCCGATCGGAAAAAATGCAGGCAAAGGCTACCTGGAATTACGCTTTGACCCCGTCTACGCACTGCAGTCAGTAACAAACCTCACCGGCCTGCCGGTGCATATCAATACAATAAGCGGGGTGCCTCTCTATGAAAGTCCAGAGTGGACAGCGCCAGGTGAAGCGACACCGGAAGTCACCCTGCTGGTAACACCGGAGAACGGACCACCACTGGCGCAACTGGCCGCACTTGACGATCTTTCCGCACTTTACAAAGCCGCCCGTGAAGAACGTAATTCGACCACCGGTATATTTATCGCTGTGCTGGGTATTGCACTACTTGTCGTAATCATACTGCTTGACCGGTTTCTGTTCCGTCCACTCAGCGCAATGCTTGAGGATATGCATCGCGTCGCACAGGGCGACACGAGTGTCCAGGTCAACAACCATGCCCTGAAAGAACTCCAACTGCTGGCGGATACATTCAACGCCACTAACCGCAAGGTGGAAAGCATTATTGAACGCGAGCGCCAGGCTTCGGAAGACATTCGTGGCAAAGTGGAGCTGATACAGGAAGTCGTTGCCATGGCCGCCGAAGGCGATCTGACCGGGCAAATCATGGTGTACCGGGACCAGGACATCATTTCCGAGCTGGCGGGTGGAATCCAGCAAATGCTCGACAGCCTCAACTCACTGGTGGCACGTATCCAGCAGTCTGGCGTACAAGTTACCTCCTCGGCAACTGAAATCGCGGCAACAGCCAAACAGCAGGAAGCCACGGTGACGGAGCAGGCGGCTACTACCAATGAAATCAAGGCAACGGTCACGGAAATCACTGCCACCTCGAAAGAACTTGTCAATACCATGAGCGAGGTTACAGAGGTCGCGTGGAAGACCTCGGAAAATGCCAACACCGGTCGCTCGTCCCTGCAACGCATGGAATCAACCATGCATCAGATGATGGATGCCACAGAGTCGATCGGTTCCAAGCTGTCCGTATTAAGTGAAAAAGCCGGCAACATCAATACCGTGGTCACCACCATCAACCGCGTGGCCGATCAGACAAACCTGCTTTCGCTGAACGCGGCGATAGAGGCCGAGAAGGCAGGCGAATACGGGGTCGGGTTTGCCGTGGTCGCCACGGAAATACGTCGCCTTGCTGACCAGACCGCTGTAGCCACCTGGGACATCGAGCAAATGGTCAAGGAAATGCAATCTGCTGTTTCAGCAGGTGTCATGGGTATGGAAAAGTTTTCTGAAGAAGTCCGCCGCGGTGTCGACGATGTGCGTCAGGTCGGCTCGCAGCTGGCCAGTATTATCGAACAGGTCGAGACCCTGATACCACGCTTTGAGGAGGTCAACGAGGGGATGATTTCCCAATCTCAGGGTGGCAACCAGATCCGTGACTCGATAGTCCAGCTGAGTGAATCTGCACAACAAACAGCTGATTCACTACGCCAGTCCAACGGCGCCATCATGCAACTCAACGAAGCAGCCCAGCGCCTTCAGGAAGGCGCATCACACTTCCGGGTGAACTCCTGAGATCGCGCAGATGTTGATGCTGTTATTCCAGTTGGGCAACAGTCGCTACGCGATACCGGCCCATGAGGTCGTCGAAATCGCTTCGATGGTTGAGCTGGACCCCCTGCCAATGACGCCTGGCTACATTGCAGGCCTGTTCAATTACCGTGGGCAGCATGTGCCGGTAATGGATCTGTGCCAGTTACTCAACAAGCGCGCCTGCAGCAATCTCATTACCACACGCATGATCCTGGTTAATTTCCCGCTGACGAACGGCGGCACGCGCATACTGGGGCTACTGGCCGAGCGCGTAACCGAGACACTTCGAATTGATGAGCAGGATTTCACCGATACCGGCATCAGCATCCCCGAGGCACCCTTTATCGGACGTGCCGCACACTCTGACCAGGGACTGGTACAGCAGCTGTCCATAACCGAGCTGGTGCCTGCAGATGTACAATCCCAACTGTACTCGAGCGGGGCAGCCTGACGTGTCGCTCGCCTCTATTGCACAATTACTGCAGGAGCGTATGGGGCTATACAGTTCCACGGTTGGAGTGAGTACGATCCAGCTTGCCGTGGAACAGCGTATGCGGGCATGCGGTACTGAAGATGTGAATGACTACGCACGGGTACTTTCATGTTCAGCTACCGAACTGGATGCACTGACTGACACTGTCATCATACCGGAAACCTGGTTTTTCAGGGACGCAAACCCGTTTGCTGCATTCAAACAATGGCTGCAGGAAGTCTGGCAACCTGAGCATGCCGGCAGCACCCTGCGTATATTGAGTGTGCCATGTTCGAGCGGTGAGGAAGCCTACACACTTGCCATGTGCCTGTCTGATACAGGCATACCTCCTGACAGGGCTCGTATCGACGCCATCGATATCAGCCACACCAATATAGAAAAAGCCATCATGGGTGAATACGGCAGAAACTCCTTTCGTGGTAACTCCCTGGACTTCCGGGACAGGCATTTCCAGCCTTCCGGGAACCGTTATAGAATTAATGATCAGATTCGTGAATACATCAGTTTTAAACAAGCCAACCTGCTCGATGACAGCTTTACCCGTAACCGCGACTCCTACAATGTTATCTTCTGCCGCAACCTGCTGATCTATTTTGATCGTAAAACACAGGATACAGCGATTGACCGCCTCCAGATGCTATTACAACCCGACGGGCTACTCTTTCTCGGTCACTCGGAAACCGCATTGTTACTTAACCGGGAATTTTCACCACTGAAGAATCCGCGTTGTTTCGGCTTTTATCGCGATACGGAACTGACAGAAAACAAACAAAATTCCAGGCCCAGGCCAAAGCGCAGTCAGTTAAACCGACAAACTGTCGCCCCCTCCAGAACAGCTGAACCACTGCCATTCTCTGACATAAAGCCAGTTGCCTCCGTCAAGGCAGATACTACTGCCAGCAACAATCCGGGTACATTACTTCAGCAGGCTTTTCAGCTCGCCGACGAAGGTCACCTGGGAGAGGCAGCAGAGCAATGTGAGGCCCTGCTGACGACATATGATAACCAGGCCGATGCTTATTACTTGCTCGGGCTGATTCGCGAATCCACCGGAAACCTTATCGAGGCAGAACAACTGTTGCGCAAGGCTGTATACCTTGACCCGGTACACCATGAAGCACTGGTACATCTTGGAATTATCTGTGAACAGCTTGGAGATGACACGAATGCAATCCGCTTTCGAAATCGCGCCACACGTACAACCAAACCGCTGACAACAGAAGCAGTGAAATGACTGACTGCAAAGACAACAGCGCTCAACAGCTGGATGACTGCTGGAACCGTATCGGTGTCTGGAGTACTGGCCGGGCGAGCTGCCCGGAACTGGAAAATGTCGTGCACTGCCGTAACTGTGCCCTGTACTCTGCTGCCGGGCGCAAGGTTCTGGATCGACCGACATCGGATGACTACCGGCACGAGTGGACAGAACGCTTTGCCATCCCTCGCCAGGAAGAAAATTGCAAGACACAGTCAACCCTGTTGTTTCGGCTCGGAGATGAGTGGTTGGCAATGCAAAGCAACTGCATCGATGAGATTACTCCATTACGCTCTATCCATAGCCTGCCACGCACAGAGGGAACCCTCGTCAAAGGCCTGGTAAATATTCGTGGTGAGCTAAAACTATGTGTTTCCCTTGGCGCAATGCTGCAACTGGATAAAGCACGCGAAGACTATATCGAAGACCGGGAAATTCATGAGCGAATGATATCTCTCTCCCGGGGTGATCAAAGCTTCGTGTTTCCTGCCAGCGAGGTATACGGCATCCATCATTACAGTGAGGATGCGTTACAGGCCTCGCCCACTACTGTTTCCCGCTCCAAATCAAGCTTTACCACCGGAATCCTGGAATGGCGTGACCGGCATATCGGCGTACTGGATACCGAACTGGTTTTCTATGCCTTATCAAAGGATCTGCAATGAGCGAGGATCTCGGTAACTTTTCCATGCTCGAGTTGTTTCGCCTGGAGGTCGATAACCAGGCGGCCATCCTGAGCGATGGCCTGCTGTCCCTGGAACAACAGGACGATCCTTCAAAACAGCTGGAAGCCCTTATGCGTGCCGCGCACTCCATAAAGGGTGCTGCACGTATGGTGGACATCGATTCTGGTGTCAGGCTTGCACACGCTATGGAAGACTGTTTTGTGGCCGCCCAGAACAATGATCTGGTTTTGAAACCACAGCAGATTGACTTGCTACTGGAAGGCGTTGACCTCCTGGTAGCCGTATCAAGGGATGAGGCCAAAGCGGAACAGGTCGACAGACTTTCAGACAGCATCTCGAATATCAGCGCACTCCCCTCCCCTGAAAATGAAGTCGGTGCAGACACAATACCTGTTTACGCCGAGCCGGCCAACAGTGACAACTTCGTCAGCACCTCACCGCCGGAAGAACCTGTATCCGATGAGACATCCACTACCGACGCAAAACCCCGGGCTGTCTTATCTGCTACCTCCGGTGATAAAGTCGCAGATGCAGTACGTGTCTCTGCTGAAAGCCTGAACCGACTTGTTGGACTCGCGGGCGAAGTACAGGTGGAGGCACGCTGGTTGCATCCATTTTCCAATGCATTGCAACAGGTGAAACATCGCCAGGCAGAGCTGATCGAACTGCTGGACCACCTGAACGACAGCCTGCTGACCAGTAAAAGCGACGAGTACAGCCGGACACTGGCTGGTGAAATTCATACCAAGGCAAACCGCTGTCGCCACCTGTTGTCTGACAGACTGATGGAACTGGATGAATTCGACCGTCGCCTGTATGGACTGGGCAATCGTCTTCACAGCGAGGTTATTGCAAGCCGTATGCGGCCTTTCTCTGATGCAACAAAAGGCTACCCACGGCTGGTACGGGACATGGCCCGACAACTCGGCAAACAGGTTGAGCTCAAGATCGAAGGCTTGAGCACCCAGGTTGACCGGGACATTCTTGAATCTATTGATGCGCCACTCAACCACCTGATACGCAACGCCCTGGATCACGGTATCGAAGCACCTGAACAGCGTCTCGCCGCTGGCAAGCCGGAACGGGCTACACTGACCGTCACCGCAACACACAATGCCGGCATGCTGTCTATACAGGTACAGGACGATGGTCGTGGCATCGACACCGCAGCATTAAGAGAGAAAATTACCAGGCGTGGCATGGTCACTGAAACCATGGCCAGGGAACTTTCCGAGACAGAGCTGCTGGAATTCCTGTTTTTACCCGGTTTCTCAACCAGGGAGAAAGTCACCGAAATATCAGGCCGGGGTGTAGGGCTGGATGTTGTGCACAGCACAATCCAGAAAATGCGCGGTGTAGCACGCGCCACAACAGAACCTGGTAACGGTACCCGCTTTCACCTGCAGTTGCCCATCACACTTTCCGTAGTACGCGTGCTGCTCGTGGAGATCAGTGGCGAACCCTACGCTATCCCGCTGGCACGCATTGACCGTACAATGAAACTCGACACCAGCCGGATCGAGTCTCTGGAAAACCGGCAATACTTCACTATCGACAATCAACATGTCGGTGTTGTGTTCGCCAGCCAGGTTCTCGGCAGCAAAGTTACTCCAACAGTCTACGACGAGCTCCCGGTTGTCGTGCTGGGGGAACGCCTGAACCGCTCTGGCCTTGTTGTTGACCGCTTCATGGGAGAACGCAGTCTGGTAGTACATGCACTGGATCCACGTCTTGGAAAAGTACAGGACATCAGCGCTGCCAGTGTTCTTGAGAACGGTGATCCCTGCCTGATTATCGATGTTGATGACATGCTGAGATCTATTGATATTCTTATCGCCGGAGGGCGACTTGACCGAATCAATAACGGTGATACCACCACAACCACACATGCCGGGAAACGTATCCTTGTCGTCGATGATTCCATTACGGTTCGCGAAGTTGAACGTAATATGCTCGCAACACGAGGCTACCACGTAGACGTTGCAGTCGATGGCATGGACGGGTGGAACGCAGTTCGCATGAACGACTATGACCTGATTATCAGCGATGTCGATATGCCTCGCATGAACGGATTTGAATTTGTCCGGCTCATAAAACAGGACGACAGACTACACGCTACGCCGGTAATGATAGTTTCATACAAGGACCGCGAGGAAGACCGGCAAAGCGGACTTGAAGCCGGCGCTGATTACTACCTGGCAAAAGGAAGTTTCCACGATGAGACCCTGATCGATGCTGTCATAGACCTTATCGGAACAGCGGAATAAGCCGGAAATATGGTCAAAATCGCTATCGTGAACGACTCCATGCTGGCCGTTGAAAGTCTTCGACGCGTCCTCCATGACATCCCCGAATACCAGTTACTATGGGTGGCAAACGATGGCGAAGAGGCTGTTGCCCGCTGTGACCAGCACTGCCCTGACATTATCCTCATGGATCTGATAATGCCAAAGATGGATGGTATCGAAGCCACACGTATCATCAGCTCGCGTCACGATTGCGCCATACTCGTAGTCACAGCCATCGTCGAAGGTTATGCCGGACGTGTTTTCGAAGCCATGGGTGCAGGCGCGCTCGATGCCATTAATACACCGGTGCTCGGCACATCGGGTAGTGGCGAAGGTGCCACTTCACTGATCCGGAAAATCAGAACCATTACAATGCTGATAAGTGACAAACCCTCATGCAGGAAATCCGGAGAGCACACCGCTCAGGCAAGCCATGCAGATATACCAGAGGTGCCACTGATCGCCATCGGCGCATCTACCGGAGGACCGGCAGCACTTCGTGAAATTCTCCAGGCAATTCCACAAGATTCGGGAGCCGCCATTGCCATCATTCAGCACGTTGATGAACAGTTTACTGCGAGCTTTATTAACTGGCTTAACGATTACTCCTCACTGTCTGTACGTGCCGCCCGTCCCGGTGATCACTTCCAGGCCAACGAAGTTCTGGTGTGCGGCCGTGAAGACCACCTGATAATGACATCCGCCGGCAGTCTTGATTACACACCGCATCCCATTGAGCAGGTGTATCGACCATCCGTTGATGTATTTTTCGAAAGCTTGTCAAAAAACTATAGAATACAGTCACTTGCAGTACTCCTCACCGGCATGGGGAAAGACGGCGCCAGGGGCCTGAAAATGCTCCGCGAAAAAGGCTGGCATACATTGGCTCAAGATCAGGACAGCTGTGCCGTTTACGGTATGCCAAAGGCTGCAAAAGAGCTTGATGCAGCAGCAGAAATTCTGGCACTGGGGGACATTGGGCCAAGACTCGCCCAATGGACGGAAAAAGTAAGGGCGACCGCCCAAGAGGATGGCCCTGGGGCAAAAGGGAGCCCAGGGGGAAAGGCCTCTTCCGGAGGCCGGGGAAACGGAAACCGGAATGAACATGGAAAACGATCAGTCAGAACCTGATATCAACAGCGACAACGCACGTTGGGCTGTAGTGCTACTCGTCGACGACCAGCCAATGGTCGCCGAGGGTATACGGCGTATGATTGCAGACGAACCCGACATCGAATTCCACTACTGCTCTGACCCGAAGCAGGCACTGAGGGACGCCACCAAAGTGAAGGCGACGGTCATTCTGCAGGACCTCGTAATGCCTGAAATTGACGGCATGACACTGGTACGCTTCTATCGTAACAACCCTGCCACACGAGACGTACCCGTCATCGTACTGTCCAGCAAGGATGACCCCAATATAAAGAGTGATGCCTTCAACCAGGGCGCCACTGATTACCTGGTCAAGCTACCGGAGAAGGTTGAATTGCTGGCACGTATACGCGCTCATGCCAAGAGTTACCTGGCTCAGAAAGAACGTGATCAGGCGTTTAAATCCCTGAGAAAAATGCAGGAACAACTTGAAATCATGAATCATGAGCTGGCGCACAGTAACCAGGAACTGCAAAGGTTGTCCTCACTCGACGGACTGACAGGCGTTGCCAATCGTCGCCAGTTTGATGAGACCCTGGATCAGGAATGGCAACGTGCACAACGCACTGATATGCCCCTGTCGCTGATTTTTGCCGACATCGATTTCTTCAAACGCTACAATGATCATTACGGCCATCAGGCCGGTGATGACACATTGAAGAAAGTGGCCGGCGCACTATCAATGACTGTGCACAGGCCGGCCGACCTGGTCAGTCGCTATGGCGGCGAAGAATTTGTTATGGTGTTGCCAGATACCACGCTTGAAGGCGCAGTGACGGTAGCCGAGAAGGTACTCGATAGCATCAAGGCTCTTAACATCCCACACGAGAATACAGATCAACACGACCGGGTCACTCTCAGTATTGGTGTAGCCACTCTGAGCCCGGGTGACAGGGACAAGCCCGACCGTCTGGTGGAAGCCGCTGACAAGGCGTTGTACCGCGCCAAGGAAGCCGGTCGAAATCGCGTGGAATCCTCAAACCCTGCCCAGGGCGAAGAAAAAGAACGCGCGTCCGTCTGAAGGTTAGAAACACCCCCCCTAAACCGTGTATCATGTGCGACTGTTGAATCAGGAGCCTGTCATGACCTTTGTAGTAGGTGAAAACTGTATCAAGTGCAAATACACGGATTGTGTCGAGGTCTGCCCGGTGGACTGCTTCCATGAAGGTCCGAATTTCCTGGTCATAGACCCGGAAGAATGTATCGATTGCACCCTGTGTGAACCGGAATGCCCCGCCGAGGCCATTTTTCCGGAAGACGACCTTCCGGAAGGTCAGGAAGCATTTCTTGAGCTGAATGAAGAACTCGCCCGGCAGTGGCCGGTCATCACCCAGCAAAAAGATCCGCCACCCGATGCCGACGACTGGCTAGGCAAGGAAGGCAAACTCAAACTGCTGGAACGTTGACGGCCTGCCAGCTTGTTCCGTTTTCAGCAGACCCGCTTGCTGCCACCGCGCAGCAGGTGCTCGAACACTACCGTGACAAGCTGCCTGATCTGAGTCGTTGCCAGATCCTTCTGCCCGATATGCAGTGCGCACCGTCGCTGCGCGCCGTTTTACTGGATCAGGCTGATGCACTGGGTTACCCGGCCCTGCTCGGACCCCGGATCGATACACTGGACAGTTGGCTGGCAAGTTCCACTCCTCCCCGCAAGACTGTCATCGACCGCCCCTCGCGTGAACTGATCCTCGCCGAAGCGCTCCGCAACAGCAAATCGCTCTACGCTGATACCGACCCCTGGCTGCTGGCCGATGAGTTACTCACCCTGTTCGACGATATGACCCGTGCTGAACTGATGCCGGAGGACTATGACGCCTTCGAGGAACAGTTGCAGAAGGCGTATGGCCTTCGCCAGCCCAGCCCTGTGCTACAGCAGGAAGCCTGGATGCTGTACACACTATGGTGTGCATGGAGACAGCAACTGGATGAAGACCAGTTGACCGACCCTGCCAGTGCACGCCGCCAGCAACTGGAAGACGACGCAAACCGCACCAGCAGTCAAATTCTTTGGCTGGTCGGCTTTACCCGCTTTAGCCCGGCAGAGAGCCGCTGGCTGGAGGAACGCCTGCAGCGCGGTGAAGCGCGCCTGATCCTGCACGGCGACACGCAGGGAGAGGGTTATCATCCACATACCCCTCTAAACGACCTGCTTGTGCAGCTGAACCTGGAAGCACCTGTTTCGACTACCCCGAAAAAGGGAACTGACGCCTTTATCAATGCACTGTTCGGCGATACCACACAACATCTGGCTGAACGTGCACGGTTGTTTGCGGATAGCGGCCACGGTAATCCTTTTGTCGACCGGCTGAAAACCTTCTGCGCTGACAACCCCGAGCAGGAAGCCCAGGCTGTGGCGATGCAGATTCGGCTCTGGCTACTGGATGATCCGCATGGATCCATAGCCATTGTCACCGGAGACCGGCGCCTTGCACGGCGCGTGCGAGCCTTGCTGGAAAACTCACAGATATCGCTCGACGATGCCGGTGGCTGGGCCCTCTCCACCACCAGTGCCGCCGCCCTGCTGGAGCGCTGGCTGGAAACGGTTGAGGAAGATTTTGCCTGCGCACCGCTGCTGGATGTTCTCAAATCACCTTTCCTGTTTGGTGACAAGCATGATGAACACCTCGAGCAGGTACGCCGCCTGGAACAGGATATTATCCTGCATGAAAATATTGCACGCGGTCTGGATCGTTATCGCCATCATCTCGATCGCCGCAGTGCACGTCTGCCGGACTGGGGTGAAGCCTCCAGGCAGGCGCTGCATGAACTGTTGAACCATCTTGATCATGCCGCCAGCCCGTTACTGGCTGCACTGGAAGAGATTCATCCCGCCGCTATTTTCCTCAATGCCCTGGCAGAAAGTCTCGATGAACTCGGCGCCACTGAAGCGTTGCAATCCGATGACGCTGGCCAGCAGTTGCTTGTACTGCTCGATGAATTACAAACTGCCAGCCAGTTCAGCCCGGCGGGGCTCAGCTGGCGCGAGTTCCGCGACTGGCTAGGACGCAACCTGGAGCGCAGCCATTTTCACCCGGCCAACAATGGCAGCCCGGTAAGACTGCTTACACTGGAACAAAGTCGTCTACAACGCTTTTCCGGCGTGGTGTTTGCCGGCTGCAGCAGGGACCAGTTGCCCGGGAAGCCGGGCACGCACGCCTTCTTTAACCAGCGTGTTCGTAGTGAGCTTGGGCTTCCTGCCTGGTCACAGACACTCGCCGAACGCCTGCACCATTTCTGTCGCCTGCTGTCCGGCAACAGCCGGATGCTGCTCACTCGCCACCTTGAACAGGACGGCGAACCGGTTGCGGCCAGTCCCTGGCTGGAATTACTGGAAGTTTTTTATCGTAACGCCTTTGGCACGTCACTGGCTGATACCTCACTGGGCACTCTGCTAAAACAACCACAGGTATTTCCGGCTACACCGGATGACAGACCCCTCCCGCACATCACGCTCCCGCCTGCGCCACCTTCACGACCTGCGCTCCTGCCCGACCGATGGTCGGCTTCCACGCACCAGCGTATTATCGATTGTCCCTATCGCTTTTTTGCCGCCGATGCGCTGCGCCTGAAACCTGCAGAAGAAATTACCGAGGCACTCAGCAAGGCTGATTATGGCTCACTGGTGCACCGCATTATCCAGGCTTTCAACAGTGATGTAGACGGGCTACCCGGTCCCTGGCAGGGTTCGATTGATGAGTCCCGGCGTGATGATGCACAGGCGTTGCTCAAACACATCAGCCTGAATGTCTTTACGGATGCCATGACCGAAAACTTCGAGGCGCGCAGCTGGTACATACAGTGGAGCAGCGTGCTGTCAGAATACCTCGACTGGGAAATCAAACGACGTGAGGCATGGCCGTGGCATGAATCAGAAATCAATGTCGGGAAATCACTGACAGACACCCTGAAAATTGGCGGACGCATTGACCGACTCGACCGAAACAGCAGCGCTGTTGCACTGGTGGACTACAAAACCGGTGCCACACCTTCCGCACAGCAGGTTCAGGATGGCGAGGCCGTTCAATTGCCCAGCTACGCACTGGCTGTAAACGATGTCATACAACTCGATTACCTGAAAATCGGCAAGGACACCATCAAGCCGACAACCTGCGCCGACCGTGAAACCCTCGGAGCATTACTGCCGGCCCTGCTACAACGACTGCTCACGCTTGACACCAGCCTGCAACAGCAGGCTGCCCTGCCGGCCTGGGGTGACGACAAGACGTGTAACTGGTGTGAGTTTGACGGTCTTTGCCGTCGTGGCATGTGGCAGCGAAAGGCCCCGGAAGATGACTGACACACCACTGGCCACCGACCCCTCTGCAAGCTTCAGCGTACTGGCCTCCGCCGGTACAGGAAAAACCTGGCAACTGGTTGCACGACTGACGCGTCTTCTGCTGGCCGATGCCGCACCCGACAGCATCCTCGCCATCACCTTTACGCGCAAGGCTGCCGGTGAAATGCAGCAGCGACTCGGTGAACGCCTCGAAGCATTACTGGAGGCCGATGACACTACGCTGAAGAACATGCTCGAGGAAATCGGCGAAACATCCACTCCGGCTACATGTCACCGGGCACGTGGCCTTCTGGAAGGCTGGCTGCGCAGTGAGCACACCTTGCGTACCACCACCTTCCACAGCTTCTGCCAGGAGTTGTTGCAGCGCTTCCCGCTGGAAGCCGGCCTGCCACCCTCCTTTGAACTTACCGAAACGACAGAAATACTGGTAGATGAAAGCTGGGATGCGCTGTTTGCGGAAGCCACCCGGGAAACCGGCAGTGAACTGGCGAATGCACTGGAGCGGCTGTTTGAAGAACTCGGCTCCCTGTACAGCACGCGTAGCGCGCTGCATCAGTTCGTCGAACACCGCAGTGACTGGTGGGCCCTGACTCGCGGCGCCGGTGACCCTGCAGACTACGCTACCCGGAAGCTGGCTTCACAGCTGGAACTCGATCAGCAGGACAAAATTCCGGAACAATTCTGGTGTGATGAAACACGCGAAAAACTCGCGGAGTTCTCCCGGCTGCTGGGATTGCACACCACCACAGCTAATCTCAAACACATTGATCAACTTGAACCCTGCCTGACCCGGCCGATGGATGCACCGACAGCCATATCACAAATTACGGGTGTCTTCATGACCGGGAAATTCGAACCCCGGAAACGCAGTGTAACTGCCACACTGCAGAAAAAAATGAGCGACGCAGGCGCACAGCATTTTATTGAATTGCATGAAGACTTCTGTTCGCAACTGCAGGCCATACGGGAAGTGGAAAATCGCAGGCGCACCCTGCGTGTCAACAGCGCCTGGTATCTCGCCGGTCAACGCATGCTCGAACATTTTCAACGCATCAAGCGGGAGCGCCGGCTACTGGATTTTTCCGACCTGGAATGGAAGACCTTCAGCTTGCTGAATGATCCGGATCATGCGCACTGGATACAGTATAAACTCGACCAACGCATCGACCACCTGTTGATCGACGAATTCCAGGATACCAATCCGACCCAGTGGCAAATGATCCTGCCGCTACTGGAAGAAATGGCAGCCGGCAGCGAGCGCCGGCGCAGCGTGTTTATCGTGGGTGACCGCAAGCAGTCTATCTATCGCTTCCGACGGGGAAACCCGGCCCTGCTGGATTGTGCTGCCGACTGGATGAACCGGCACCTTGATGCCAGCAGTCTTCACCTTGACCAGTCACGACGCTCCTCACCGGCAATTATTGATGTGGTCAACACAATATTTACTGACCCCGACATGCAACCGTTACTTCCCGGCTTCCAGCCTCACAGCACCCACCTGAAGGACACCTGGGGTCAGGTGGAGGTGTGGCCCCTGATCACGGCACCGGGCAACGAGGATCGCCCCGGAACCGGTTATCTTCGCAACCCGTTGCAGACGCCGCGACCAGACACGCGGGATTTGCGCCACTACCACGAGGGGCAACAGATCGCCGGGCGTATCGAGCAACTGGTGCAGGAACAGGTTGCAGAATACGGCGACATCCTGGTGCTGATGCGTTCGCGCACGCACCTGTCGGACTACGAGACCGCACTGCGTGAGCATGGCATCCCCTACCTGAGTCGTGACCGGGGCACCTTGCTGGAAAGCCTGGAAATCCGTGACATGGAAGCATTGCTGACCGTATTAATGACACCGCAGGACAATCTTGCTCTGGCACAGGTACTGCGCTCACCCCTGTTTTCACTGGACGATTCCGTATTGTGCGAGCTTTCACGACCTGCTGGTGGTGTCTGGCTTGAACGCCTCAGTGTACTGGCAGCGCAACAGGATTGCGCGCCTGACATTCAGCGTGCAGCCCACCTGCTCACACACTGGCGAGTACTGGCCGGGCGTATCCCGATTCACGATTTACTGGAGCAGATCTTTCACCAGGCAAATGTGACCGCTCGCTATCGCGCAGCAGTACCCGGCACACAGGCTGCACAGGTCGATGCCAACCTGGGTCGCTTTATTGAGCTGGCACTGGAAGTTGATAGTGGACGTTATCCGACACTGCCGCGTTTCCTCGAACGCGTTAAACGCCTGCGAGGACTGGACAAGGAAGGCCTGAGCAAGGCAACACCCGAGGCCGGGCAACAACGTGTCAATCTGCTCACCATTCACGCCGCCAAAGGGCTGGAAGCACCTGTAGTATTCCTTTGTGACACCACCAGTCAGGGTAGTCCGCCCGGCACCACTACACTGGTGCGCTGGCCTGCCGGTTCGGATCGCCCTACGGATTTTCTGCTGCCCGGCAACAAATCGCAGCGCGATAGTATTACTGAAGAATGTTTTCAGCTGGAGCGCGTTGAAGATACCCGGGAATCCGCCAACCTGTTATATGTTGCCCTGACCCGGGCGCGGAATATGCTGATCATTTCCGGCTGTCGACCATCGCGCGGTGATCAGCTCGGCTGGTACGGCCAGATCAGCAACCCCCTCTGTGGAACAACGCAACCGGAGACTGTTTGGCGGCACCGCTTTGGAACACCTGTCGTGAAACCCGCTTCGGCGACCGAATCGCCGGAGAGTGAAGTGCTGGTCGATGAACGCCTGCAACAGCCAATCTGTATCGGACAACCTGAGTATGAAATCGCACCCAGTCGCAGCGCTGACGATAATGCACTTTGTTCAGGCGAAGCGTCGGGGCAACTGCGGGGCATTATCATCCATCGCATGTTACAACTGGCTACTGGCCAGAAAGCGGTCAATAGCACGATAATCGACCGTATTGCGAAAGAACAGGGTATCCGGCCTGATGACAGTCTGCTTGCTGCCTGTCGTGAAGAAGTGCAGACCCTGTTTGACAAGGAAGAACTTGGCTGGATATTCGCGCAGGATTCCCGGCAGTGGAACGAGGTCCCGGTGCAATACAGAAAGGATAACCGTACGGTATACGGCATCATCGATCGCTTGCTGGTAACAGACACGACTGTCCACCTGATCGACTACAAGTCACACCGCATCACAGACATGAAAAACCCCGGTGCGCTGGTGAAGCACTACCGTCCGCAGCTTGAATTGTACCGTGAGGCAGTGGTACGCCTGTGGCCGGAATACAAGGTCCGCTGCTATCTTCTGTTTACACACAGCGCGACACTGGTAATTGTTGAATAGCAGCTTCAGGAAGCCATAACACTGGCATTTAGCGAGAACTCGAAACGGGCACCCTGACCCGGCTTGCTGCTGACGCGGATCACACCACCATGCAGCCGGACAATATGCCGGGCAATTGCCAGCCCCAGGCCCGCGTGGTGCCCGCTTCGGGCAGCGTTATCTCCTCGATAGAAACGTTCAAATATTTTCGGGATATCTTCTTCCGGTATCCCGCTACCGGTGTCTTCCACCTGGATTCGCACAGCGGAGTCTTCCTGACGCAGGGAAACTGTAATACGCCCCCCTTCCGGTGTATGCCGCAAGGCATTCGAAATCAGGTTGACCAGAACTCTGTCAATCAGTGCAATATCGCCATCGACAAACGGAAGGCTGTCGTCACACTCGAGACTTAGCCGGACACCCTTTTGCTCCGCCTGCAGCTGAAACTTCTGGATAATATCCTGCGCCAGCTCGGCAACGGCGAATGGCTCTGTTTGTACCGGCGAGTCACTTGCGTCCAGTTTTGCCAGTTCAAACAGCTCGTCAACCAGTCTCGTCAATCGCCGACTGTGCTGCAACGCAATATGAAGGTAGCTGGAGCGTGTTTCCGCATCAAAGGCCTCTGCCTTGATCTGCAGGGTTTCAATATAGCCATGCAATGCTGCCAGTGGCGTACGCAGATCGTGTGACACGTTGGCCACCAGTTCACGGCGCAGGCTGTCCTGCTTTTTCAACGCCTCGATCTGTTCCTGAATGCACTCGGCCATACGGTTAAAACTTTCGCCCAGCGACTCGATCTCATCACTGCGCCGTGATTCCACCGGCCAGCGAACAGGTTCTCCGAAATCACTCTCGCTGAAACGTTGCATCAGCCCCGCCAAACGGTTGAGTCGACGGGTAAGAAGACGAAATACCACAAGGCCAAACAACAGCCCGACCACAAGACTGGCCAGCAGAGAAGCTCCTGACAATTGCAACAGGAAATTATTCTGGAATAATTCCTCAAGACGTTCATATTCCTGACCGCGCAACACAACATAAAGGTAAGCGGGTGTCCCGTCATCCATCGTCAGGCGTGCAGCCGAGAAAACCTTGCGTCTTTCATAACTGCGCGGATCATCACCCAGCAGCGGAAACGCTTCACCAGAAAAAAATTGCTTCACGGGTGTGAGGTCAACACGTTCCCGTTTCACCTGGCCAGGGTCAGCGGAATAGGAAAGAATACGACCGGATCTGTCGAGCAGATAGATCTCGATATCCGGGTTGACCATCATGTAGTGATTGAAGGTTTCCTTGAGTGCCTTCTGATCCAGCATGCCATCCTTGAGCAGGTTGCGGCCAATCACCAGCTTGCTGGCAAGGTCCCGGTTCAGACTTTGAACAAACTCCTGCTGGTAGTGCCGCGTCATACTGGTACTGAGAAGCACATACAACAAACCGATGCCTGCCAGCAACAAGGTAAGTGACAATGCCAGTCTGGAAAAAAGGGTACGGGGAAACATCAGTTCAGCACTTCGTTGAAGCGATACCCCACACCCCATACTGTAAGGATGTAGTGTGGCTCGGCAGGATTTTTCTCGATCTTGGAGCGCAAGCGGTTGATGTGGGAGTTTACGGTGTGCTCGTAACCTTCATAATGGTATCCCCAGACCTTTTCAAGCAACTGCGTACGCGAGAACACCTGTCCGGGGTGACTGGCGAAATGCAGCAACAGGTCAAACTCACGCGCTGTCAGCACAACTTCCTTCCCGGAAACCTTCACTTGCCGTCTCGCCGTGTCGATCAGGATATCACCCGCATTCACCGGCATGGTCCGCCCGTTATCCTGCTTTCCGTGTGCCTCCATACGACGAAACTGTGCCTTGATACGCGCCATAAGTTCCGGGAAACTGAAAGGCTTGGTGATGTAATCATCAGCCCCGGTTTCCAGGCCTGCGACGCGATCCTGCTCAGCGCTACGTGAAGTCAGCATCAGGATTGGCACACGGGATGAATGAACCCGTAATTGCCGGCACACCTCCAGTCCGTCCAGCCCTGGCAGCATAAGGTCCAGCACAACCAGTTGATAACTGTTCTCCCGAAACAGCTCAAGCGCTGTATTTCCGTCACCTGCAATGTCTGCATCGCAACCCAGGTCACGGACGTGAAACTGGATCAGCTGGGCGATATCGGCATTGTCTTCGACGATAAGTAAGCGGTAAGCCATCTGCTGTAATACTCGAAATTCGGGTTGTTGTCATTATAGCCACAGTCTTGAAAGAAAGGCTCCCGGGCATACCGGGAGCCTTTCCGGATAATAGCTGACAGAAGGTGGTTTCTAACGCACGGTAACAGTCACCTTTGCCACAGGGTTCAACCAGTGGTGTACAGCAGCATTCAGGTCACTGATACCACCATTTGCATCCATATCACCCAAAACACCGCGATGGATGTGTACCAGCGAATTCTGCTCACTGTCGGTAACGCCCGTTGCACCGGTTCCACTGTTGCCACCCGGGTCAGCCGGGATGCCGGGAACACCCGGAGCGCCCCCACCATTGATGATTTCACTGTTGGCTTCGGTGCCGGCATCGTATCCGTTGATGTAATAGGTATAGGTACCGCGGCGTTTGGGAATACGCTGCGCGTCCAGCCCCATAAACCCGTCATTGGTTGGCAGCAACATGGCAACAATCGACAAATAACGATTACGCTTGTGTGTTTTCAGGTAAGCGGTCGCTGTTTCGCCCGGACCAAGCAGGCCTTCTGCCGGGTCGGCCGAAATATCGGCATCTGCCGTCTTCAGGTCTGAAATCAGGCCGGAGATGTCACCACCCTCTGCCATTGCCTGCAAACTGGCTGAAGCAGGTTCACCGGGCTCGAACAGGTCTGTGTTTCCGTTATGCGTCGAAACCAGTAGCGGGGTGTAATAGATCCCATTGGTCAGGTTGGTAACTTCAACGGTCAGCTCCCGTGCCTGTGCTGTTGCGCTGAGCCCCCCGGCCAGTACCAGGCCTGTGATCAATTTTTTCATCATGACGTGCTCCTTGTAGATTTGTGTGATGCGGAATGATCTCCGGGCTACTTTGTACCGCCCGGAGTTCACGCGGCTATCACGCAAATCTCACGATTCTGTCACGATGTCTGTCAGATACTGGCTGGCGTCTCGCTAGCTCTCACACTGGAACAGGCGTTTTTTGCGGATAATCTCCGCAACGGCACCCGGAACCATATCAATCCAGCTGTCATCTCCCTGGCGAATTTTCTCCAGTACCGAATGAGAAAATATGGACAGATATTCGCGGCGGATATCGGACAATTCGCGGATATAGCCATTCTCCAGAAGATATAGATACAGGTGCTTGAGATGTGATGGAATACTCAGATTGTGAACAGTTACCAGGTCATTGTCGTCCTTGCCCAGTGCCGGGCCGGCGTACAGCCGGAGGTCATTCCTGAACATGCGCCCGAACGATTCCAGGATACCGCCTTCCAGGCTTTCATAATATTTCTCGTCAAATACCTGTTCCAGTGTCGGCACACCAAGCACTATTCCAACCGGACACTGCGTATAACGAAACAGGTATTCCGCCAATCTGTAAAATGCTCCACAGTCTGAAATCATTACATGCTTGCCCAGCGCACAAAGAATTTCTGCACGATGCAGATAATCCTCCACATCGATTTCTTCTCCCTCGACCAGATTGTGCAGGGTCATTTCACTCAACACGATGACATCATCAGGATTAACATCAGGCTCTTTGCCAAACGCTGCATGTGCGCTGTCGAGCAGATTCATGTTGAGGTGGGTCGGTGGGCGGAAACGACTGCGCTCAACCAGTACCGCTTTTTTATACAGCGCATCGGCTGGCTGTACCACATTGCCATCAGCCTGGAACATGGCAGCACTGGACAAGCCGTATTGCACCAGTCGCAATGCCATCAGGCGATTATCAATATCGGAAAATGCAGGGCCACTGAAATCGATCATATCGATTTCCAGCAATTCGGAGGAAAGTTGATCGAGCAATGACCTGATCAGCGCCTCGGGTTTTTCATGAAGGTAGAGCGCGCCAAAAATCAGGTTGACGCCGAGAATGCCGAGTGTTTCCTGGTCCTGAAGACTTTCCTGCCCGCGCAGACACACGTGTACATCGATCTGTGAAGCCTCTTCGCCGGATCGCGTCTGGAAGCGAATACCGAGCCAGCCGTGCCCCGCCTGCTGGCGTACAAAACTGTGCGTGGCTACCGTATTGGCAAATGCAAAAAACGCGCTGGAATCACCACGTTTCTTCTGCAAACGTTCGTTGACCAGCCTGTATTCATGCTTCAGCATGGCCTGCAAACGCTCGCGGCTGACATAACGCTTGCAACTGCCGTAGATCGAATCACTGAAGGTCATGTCGTAGGCAGACATGGCCTTGGCAATAGTGCCCGCTGCACCCCCGACCTGGAAGAACCATCGCGCGGTTTCCTGCCCCGCACCAATTTCCGCAATCGTACCGTATTTCCCGTCGTCCAGATTTATTGTCCGCGCCTTGCGGTGAGTATCCAGTATGGATTCCATCTTCGCTCCCTGAACCAGTTGGATGGTGTTGCCTACTTGCTCCCAACCCTGACCTGATCAAGCATTTCGGCCATCTGCTTTGGCGGCACATAACCCGGAGCTGACTGACCGTTCTCGAACAGAATATAAGGTGTCCCGCGCAACCCCAGCTGCTCAGCGAGGCGCATGTGCTCGTCGATCGGGTTACTACAGGTCTTTTTCGGCACCGGGCGTCGATTCTTTGAATCTGTCAGTGCCTGTTTTCGATCATCCGCGCACCAGACCGATACCGCCTTGTCATAAGACGCTGTGTGCGCACCGGAGCGCGGGAAAAACAGGTAACGAATTTCAATCCCCCTGGCCAGGTATTCATCCATCTGGCTGTGCAACTTGCGACAATAACCACAATCAATATCCGTAAACACGGTTACAACGTGCTTTACTTTTTCCGGCTTGAAGATAATCATCTTGCTTTCGTCGAGCGCGCTGACGAGCTGTTTCCTGAGGTTGGCCCGTTTCGCCTCGGTCAGGCTCTTCCGGGTCCTGAAATCGATGAGATCACCCTGCAACAGGTAATGACCATCGTTGCTGATATAAACCACCTGGGTACCAATCACCACTTCGTAAAGCCCGGCTACAGGCGTTGCTTCGATGGAGGTGACGCCGGCACCGCCCAATGCGGTGCGGATGGCGGCCTTGTCAGCTGCCTCATCAGCACTGACAAACGTGGGAAAGCACAGAATCATCAATGCCATAAGGGCTATTTTAACTGCATTCACAATAACTTGACCTGTCATTCTAGAATCGGTTCCGGGATTGGACAGTGATTCCGTGTATCGGTTCAGCATTCTAACCCAGACTCAGCCTCTGGGGTGATGGCGTTCATGCAGCTGCCTGAGTCTTTCGCGGGCGACATGGGTATAAATCTGTGTGGTAGACAGGTCGCTATGTCCGAGCAGCATCTGTACGACACGCAGGTCAGCGCCATGATTCACCAGGTGCGTGGCAAACGCGTGCCGCAAGGTATGCGGCGACAAATGCGTGGAAATCTTTACTTTTAAGGCATATTGCCGGATCCGGTACCAGAATGCCTGTCGGGTCATGGCGCTGGCCTTGCGCGAGACGAACACCGGTTCGACCGAGGCGCCACGCAACAATACCGGGCGCGACGCTTCCAGGTAGCGGGCCATCCAGCGCAATGCTTCGTCACCGACCGGTACCAGACGTTCCTTGTTGCCCTTGCCGAGCACTTTGACGACGCCCTGGTTGAGGTTGATCCGGTCAGCCGTCAGTGACACCAGTTCCGAAACCCGCAGCCCGCTGGCATACAACAGTTCCAGCATGGCGCGGTCGCGTATCCCGATAGGCTGGTCAGTATCCGGTGCAGCAAGCAACTGTTCGACCTGACGTTCACTCAATGTGTGCGGAAGCGGTCGATCCATTTTGGGAGAGGGTATGCTGGCAGTCGGGTCATCCTTGCGGCGGCCTTCGCGTACCAGGTAACGATAAAAACGCCGCATAGTCGACAGGAGCCGGGCATTACTGCGCAGTTTTCGACCTGAACGATACTGCGCGGAAAGGTAGGCATTAAGTTCGAGTGCTCCGGCATCGGCCAACGGCACGCCCTGTGTCTTCAACCAACCGGCAAAACCTGCCAGGTCCCGGCGGTAGGCCGCCAGGGTATTCTCACTTAAACCGTTTTCCACCCACAGGGCATCGACAAAGCGCTCGATCACTGCATTGTCTGCTTCGCTGCCTGGTACAGCGGGTTCTGTTCCTGAAAGACTGGCTGGCATGGCTCTGTTGTTTGTCCGAAACTCTGCAATACCGTATCACAATCGCGCCCCTTCAGTGATGCCGTGCTAGACTCCGGCTTCCGGAACCCGACACGTTATGACTGCACGAAACCCCATACCTCTCACGGAAATCAGTCTGCTTGTTCTCGCTGGTGGCAAGGGTAGCCGTATGGGAGGGCACGACAAGGGACTGATGGACATTGCCGGGAAACCCGCTATCGAGCACCTGCTTGAGCGCTTCGCCACGCATCCTGGCCCTCTTATGATCAGTGCAAACCGCAACCTGAAACAGTACGCCGACTATGGTTACCCGGTACTCGAAGACGCCTCGGGTAACTTCCCCGGCCCTCTGGCCGGCATGCTGGCCGGTCTCGTAGCTGCGCCGGGCCGTTACCTGCTAACACTGCCCGTCGATGCACCACTGGTTCACAACGACTACCCGGCACGTATGGCCGCTGCATTTTCCGAATGCGGCAGCAATGCCTGTGTTGCCAGCCTCAACCAGCGTATCGAACCGGTGTTCTGTCTGCTCGATGCTACGCTTGCACCGGCATTACGGGATTATCTCGAACGTGGTCAGCGCTCCGTCAACGGCTGGCTTGGTGAGATCGGAGCCGTACCCGTCGATTTTTCCGATTCACCACAACAGTTCATCAACCTGAATGTTGAGCAGGATCAGAAAAAATTGCAGCCGTATCTGACATCATCACCACACTGACACGACCATGAATCAATATACTGCACCCTTCCCGGTTATCGGTTTTGCCGCTTACAGTGGAACCGGTAAAACTACCCTGCTGACACAGCTGCTGCCTGCGCTGTCTGCGCAGGGATTGCGTATTGGTATGATCAAACATTCACACCACGATTTTGAAATCGACAAACCCGGCAAGGACAGTTATCGCCTGCGGGCAGCCGGTGCGCAGCAGATCCTGATCGCATCGCCACACCGCACTGTATGGATCGGTGAAAATACACAACCTCGTGAGCCGCAACTCGCCGCTCTGCTAGCGCGGATTATGCCGGACAGTGTTGACCTGGTACTGGTAGAAGGGTTCAGACACGTCGAATTCCCCAAAATTGAACTGCACCGCACCGCAACCGGGAAACCACTGCTGTACCCTGAAGACCCTTCCATTATAGCCATTGCCACGGATGAACCGCTGGACACCACATTACCCTGCCTGGACATAAACCAGCCACAGACGGTCGCCGAATTTATTCTCGAAACCATTGCCACCAACCGGACAGGTACCCAGACATGAACGACACCACCAAAGACTGCTGCGCCGATCCGTCACAAAAACTGCTCAGCGTTGAACAGGGCCGCCAGCGTATTCTCGACGCCGTACCCGTCATCGCAGATCATGAGCAACTGCATTTACGTGCTGCATTGAACCGCGTACTGGCCGAACCCGTAGTTTCAGCCATCGATGTACCACCGTTTGCAAACTCGGCCATGGATGGCTATGCCATACGCCACGAAGACTGCTCAACGGCATCACCCTGCACATTGAATATAATCGGCACATCGTTTGCAGGCACTCCCTTTACAGGCGAAGTAAAAGCGGGCCAATGTATCCGCATCATGACAGGTGCAGTCATGCCGGATGGAGCAGATACTGTTTTGATGCAGGAAACGGTCGAGCGCGATGGCGAAAAGATTCAGTTTGACCCGGCCGGGGTAAAAGCAGGACAGCACGTGCGCTATGCCGGCGAGGACACCCGCACTGGCCAGAGTGTGCTCGAACCGGGCAAGGTGCTGGGTCCGGCCGAACTGGGTTTGCTGGCATCGGTCGGCGTCGGTGAAATCCGTGTCTGGCGCAGGCTGCGTGTAGCTTTCTTCTCGACCGGCGATGAACTTGCCAGTATCGGCACGCCTTTGCAGGCCGGCCAGATCTATGACAGCAACCGCTATGCACTGTACGGCCTGCTGAGCAATGCCGGGATCGATTTCCATGACCTCGGCGTTATCCCGGACCAGCGCGAAGCCGTGCGTGATGCTTTCAGGCAGGCCGCCGATATGGCGGACCTGGTACTGACCTCCGGTGGTGTATCCGTCGGCGAAGCCGACTTTGTCACCGAAACACTGGAAGAGCTGGGTGAAATCAACTTCTGGCGCATGGCCATGAAACCGGGCAAACCACTGGCGTTTGGCAAACTGGACGACGCGGTTTTTTTCGGGCTGCCGGGAAACCCGGTATCGGCAATGGTGACCTTTTACCAGTTTGTTTTGCCCGCCATTCGCAAGATGGGTGGCATACAGATGCGCGAGCCACTGGTTTTTGAAGCACGTTGTGCCAACCCGCTAAAAAAGGCACCTGGCCGCACGGAATTTCAGCGTGGCGTACTTCAACACAGTATGGATGGCAGCTGGCAGGTATCGACAACCGGGCTACAAGGGTCGCATGTACTCAGATCCATGAGCCTGGCCAATTGCTTTATTCTGCTCCCGGCGGAGAGCACCGGTGCCAGTGAAGGCGAGAATGTACTGGTTCAGCCCTTCTGTGATCTCGGGGAGCAATAAACGGGACGAATTCCGGTAAGCCTTACTGCTCGCTCTTGCCAGCCTGCTGTTCAGCGATATCGGCACGTACCTTTTCCATGTCCAGCGCCCTGACCTGCTCAATTAACTGGTCGAGCGCAGAGGCTGGCAAGGCGCCGGCCTGGGAAAACACCATGATTCCCTCACGCAGGATTGCCAACATGGGAATGGAGCGTACCTGGAAATTCGCAGCCAGTTCCGGCTGGGCCTCGGTATCCACCTTGCCGAAGGCAATATCGGGATTGGCTTCTGACGCTGCTTCAAATACCGGGGCAAAACTCTGACAGGGACCGCACCACGATGCCCAGAAATCGAGAAATACAATATCATTGTTCTCGATCGTTTCCTTGAAATTATCCTTCGTGAGTTCAATCGTCGCCATGTGCAATCCTGTTACATCAGTAGTGGAAGTGACGCCAGTGTAGCAAGCACTTCAGGCAGGAAAAACCTTGAAAACAAACGAAAGGAAGAGTAGAGAGGGAATCAGTTATCGCCACGCTGGTGACGTTCACCGGACTGGTCATCCGACGATGATGGTTCATCATGTTCAGACTCGGTATCCCCGCTATAGGTCGCATCAAGTTCAACCCGGTTACGGCCCAGCCGTTTGGCCCGATACAAGGCCTTGTCTGCACGTTCGATAAACGCACTCGCGGTCTCACCCGGCTTGTACAGGGATACACCGGAAGAAAAAGTCGGAATCGGAATCATCTCGCCATTCGCCTGCCAGCGAGTTTCCTGGGCACGCTTTCTTACCTTGGTCAGGGCGCGCATCGACCCTTCTGCATCAGTATTGGGTAACAACACAGCAAACTCTTCCCCGCCATAGCGTGCCACCAGGTCATGATGCCGGAAGATGGAAAGAATGCTCTTGGAATACAATTGCAACACTTCATCGCCGCCTGCATGGCCATATTTGTCGTTGATCTGCTTGAAATGGTCGAGGTCAATCAATGCCAGCGACAGCGGGAAACCATAGCGCTGCACACGCGCAACTTCATCCTCGATACGACGCAGGAAGGCACGTCGGTTCGGCAACCCGGTCAATTCATCGGTAAGACTGAGCAGCCTGACACGCGTCAGTTCGTCACTGAGCTGACGACTGTCAGATTCGATCAATTGCAAGTAATGATGTGTATTGTCCAGCTTCTCGGCAAGATCATGATGGCCCTTGGTCAGCTTTTCGATCTCGCGAATCAGGGTCCAGCGAAGGTCTTCCAGCTCCTTGCCTTCACCGGCATGACGCAGTTCGCCGAGGACAACTTCCAGCAGCACCCCGAACTCCTCGTTCTGCGCAATGGTACCTTTCACCTGTTCGTTCAGTGTTGACTGGAGTTTCTGGATATCACGGCGTTTTGAATCCAGGTGACTGCGGTATGTGTTATCGACCTGGTTTTCATCTGCAACGGCTGTGCCCTGTTCCAGGGGTATGGATTCGTCCTGGTCAGACTGGTCGGGGTGCACTTCGCCTGAATCCTGCTCCTGCTGTTCTTCCGCCCGGCGCGCCTCGGCGCGATCATCAGCACGACTGAACGGCCATTCGTGCTCCTCTTCGACGTCTACCCGGTCCAGCCGGGCAGACGGCGGCTCAGCCGATTGTCTTGCTTCGGTATAGGCCTGCTCGACGGGTGCAGCTGCTTCAGGCTCAGCAATCTCGACGGGCTCAGGAACCGGTTCAGCTTCGACAGGCGTTTCCTGTGCGGGCACCTCTGCGACAGGCTGTGTATCGATAATGCCGAATGACTCCAGCAGCGGATTGACTGCATTCTGGAAAAGGCCTGAATCAAGGTTACGAATCGCTTCGATCTGGGTAGCGTAAAGCTCGACATAATCACGCAGGATTTCCAGGTCACCTGCCGTCAGTGGAGGCTGGAGGCGGGCCTGAAGCAAGCGCACCTGCACCTGTAACGGGGACCCCTCCCGGAGATGGTTAAGATAGGCGCTCAGCAACTGGTTGATCAAGGTGACGTAGGCACGCTCGACAACATGCTGGTTATCAACCACATCATCGAGCATGCGCTCGACCTGCCGGTAGATAACACTCCCGGTCTGCGAATGGCGCAGCGCATCCAGCATGCTCAATATCTTGTGCACACCAGCCGCTTCAATCCCACTGAGATTTGTTGCGCCCATTCTGTTGACCAAAACTCCTACGACACCATCGCCCTGTCGGGCTCTATCGTTTTATTGTTGTTTAACCGATTGTTGTTTTTTTGCCGGCCCTGCCGGAAATTCAATTTTTTACTCAGTCCAGAAAGTTACTCTGGTTACATCAAAAGGACAATCGACACCTGGACAGATATCTGCGTCCTTTCATAAAGCATTTGAAATTATTGAACAAAGGTGATTTTTTTGAATTCCGCCACAAAACATTAACGCGGCAATTTTTTGACAGTTATATCAGTGAAATAGCGGAGATTTGTGACTGGATCATACCCACTGAAATTTTATGGCCGTACGCCTATATAGACATTTTCTTACAATAAAAAGGCTAATTTCTGAATCATTGCACTGCATATCTCGACTGCATTTCTGCGCGACAAAGGCGCCCCGGACGACAGTTTTCTGACAAAAACGGGTCGGGAATCGCCTTGTGAAATCAGCCGGGTAGTCGAATTCAGCGCATCAGCCGAGCGCCGAGAAAATTGCGTCGCGAATTTCCTCGACTTTACCGACACCGGGAACACGAATATAACGCGGCGCACCCGGGCCACCTTCATCCGCCCATCTGGAGTAGTAGCCGATCAGGGGTTCCGTCTGTTCATGGTAAACCTGTAAACGCTTACGCACCGTTTCTTCCTTGTCATCGTCTCGCTGCACCAGCGGCTCACCGGTGACATCGTCCTTGCCCTCCACTTTCGGTGGATTGAAAACCACATGGTAGGTACGCCCCGAGTCCGGGTGCACACGACGACCACTCATGCGTTTGATGATTTCCTCGTCATCGACATCAATTTCAACGACCGCGTCAATATCAATACCCTGTTCGCGCAGCGCCTCTGCCTGCGCGAGTGTGCGTGGAAAACCATCGAGCAGGAAACCGTTCTTGCAGTCGTCCTGGGCAATGCGCTCCTTGACCAGGCCCAGGATTATGTCGTCAGAAACCAGGCCACCGGCATCCATCACTTTTTTGGCCTCGATACCGAGCGGAGTTCCCGCCTTGACTGCAGCGCGTAACATATCGCCCGTGGAGATCTGCGGAATTCCGTAGCGTTCCTTGATGAAGTTGGCCTGCGTACCTTTGCCCGCACCGGGGCCGCCCAGTAAAATAATTCTCATATTGGTTCCTCCTTCCACGCTGTCCTGGCAGTAAGCTATAACCAGCTGCCACCGGGATGATAACAGGTACAGCAATTATCCTCAGCCCCGCGCATGAACGACACACAATAGAATATATAAGGGGATGCGGAAGATTTATGAAGCTGGAGCAGCGGGAAATTCGCTCAGTTGAGCTGGATTCTCTGACCCCAGGGCACTTTGGCCTTGCCCTTGACCAACCAAAGCACAGGATAGGCGGGCTCTGTTTTGGGAAATTCACCCTGTGCATCGGTGAAGTACACCAGCAAGTCAGGCTTTTGATCGATATGATCCAGCCACTCGAAAACCGGGACAAAGCGTGTACCACCCCGGCCATAAATGCCTTCAGGCAGCGTAAAGGCTTCCCAGGGCTCGTAAATCCACGGCCCGTTTTTGCATAACGCCGCATCACAGGCATGCAACATCAGCCGGGCACGAATCTGGCCCTTGATAGCATCAATTTCGGTGACAAATTCCATCATCTCGGTATCGTTGACAGAACCGCTGGTGTCCAGCACCACAGCCACGTTGACCTGGGCACTCTTCAGAGTAGGCAGTATGGCGTCGCCCTCGCGTCTTGACGGACGCTGGTAGCTATAGTCATCGCGTGCAGCGGCTGTCATGTAACGTGCCAGTAACATGCGCCATGGCAGTTGAGGTTGTAGCAGGTGATCGACCAGCCGCATCATGGCTGCGCCCAGCTTGCCTGCCTGCTTGGCCTGTTGCGCCGCACCTGCAAGTCGCTGACGCCATTGCACGGCAAGCTGCTCCTGCTCTGTCTCGCTCAGTGGCTGCGGCTGACCACCCTGTTCCGGTTCGGAATCATTATCCTGGCTGCTCCCATCCCCGGATCGAGAATCATCTTCCGATGAAGACCCGCCAGATGAAGATCCCTTTGAATTATTTTCCTGGTCATACAAGTGGTCGTCATGCGTTTCTTCCTCGGTATCCTCTTCGATAAAAGGATAGATTTCCTCGGCCATCATGCCTTCGAACCCGCTTCTCAACAGCACGCCGGGGGGTGGCTTCAGGCCGTCCTGGATCAACAGGGGATTAATCGCCAGGTCGCAGGCCACATCCCAGCGCTGTTTGACGCGGTGCTGGCGACGGGCAAAATGCGACAGGGCACAATGCAACGCCTCGTGTGCGAGTACGAACTGGGTTTGATCCAGCGATAGCTGGCTGATGTATTCGGGGTTGTAGTAAAGCGCGCGCACATCGGTACCGATCGTCCGGCAGCGCTCCGGTTTTGTCGCATGCATTGGCAGACGCAATACCAGCGCACCGAGAAACGGCCGGTCAAGGATTAACCGGGTGCGTGCAGCACTGAGTTTGGTTTCGATATCGTCTGACATGCTACATATCGAACAGCATCACATCAGCGACAGCCTTGGCCCACCTGGAAAACTGTGGCACCTGGAACAGGTCCTGCCCGATGGCACGGTGCATATCGGAAATCAGCATCACACCCATTTCGCGCTGGGGGAAGAAGCCTGCATAATCGATGATATTACCGAAGATTTTTTCTGCGTCCTCGTCATCACGAACACGGATGGCGCGACCCACCAACGCCGACGCTACGGCATACTGCAGGTCGGTTTCCTTCGGTACACCGACTTTTTCACCCCGCGTTATGGCATCGATGTCCGGCAGCTTGTCGAGGTTATCGACAAAGGCATGCAGTTCAATTCCGGCAGCCGGCCCCACGCACGCCTGCAGGGCTTCCACCAGTACGGCAGAGTTACTGCCAAACTTCTGCAGCGCACGGTGTGCAAACTCCCAGGAGCGCGGCGAAGGAAAGGCCACCGGGTTATGGGCCGGGTCGAATTCAAACAACAATTCCGGCCGGAACCGCAGAAAAGCAATCAGACGTTCGTCTATGCCATTGGCGTAGGCCCAGGCGACCCAATCATCGAGATTCACGTCCAGCTCGTAGTGTGAGAAACGGTTGGCCAATGGCGCCGGCATGCTGTAGGTCACACCGCGATCACCCTGGCGGTTGCCCGCAGCAAAAATCGCCCATCCCTCCGGGACCTCGTAGGCTCCCAGCCGACGGTCCAGGATCAGCTGATACGCGGCCGCCGATACGCTGGGGGGTACGGACGTTATTTCATCAAGAAACAAAATCCCTTTTTCGCCATGGCGTTCGCTGTCCGGAAGCATGGCTGGCACTGCCCATTCGACACTGTCGCCGGTACGGAAAGGGATGCCCCGCAGGTCGGTCGGCTCCATTTGCGACAACCGGATATCAATCACCGGCACCTCGTGGCGGGCGGCAATCTGGGCGACAATCTGGGACTTCCCGACACCGGGTGGCCCCCACAGCATTACCGGCGTGTGCTGGCCGTGCTGAACACTCTCGAATTCTGTTTCAAGGATCGTTAAAAGCTGCAATGGGCGCATGTTGGCTCCGGTTATACCGTGGCGGTTTGCCACTTCCTGCAAAGGCGCCATATGTTACTGAAAGCCGCGCAGAAATGCATGACTGCTTCAAAAATACATCAAAACACAAGGGGTTAAACACGTATATAAAAAGAACCCTCGAAACACTCCGATTTGGCTTAATTTTTCCCCCGCACAGCCGTTACGGGTGATTATCTAATTCCAACCAAACAGACGCTACATGCCTTCACAAGACATCAGTTTTACGCGCCTTTTACTTTGCTCGTCCGACAGGGGAAAACTCGAACCACTCCGCAAACGCTTTAGTGCCGCTGGCATCCAGGTGGATTGTGTGACGCGAGCAGAGGATGCCCGGCAACTGCTCTGGCAGCATCACTATGACGGCATCGCCATAGATCTGTTACTGGCAGATCGTGACGGTATTTCTTTTGCCATGGAACTGCGGCAGGAACACCCCCGCACCTCCGTTCTGGTTATTTCCACCACGCGCGAAACCGAAAAGAAAGACAGTGGCCCTGACTGGCTGTCACGTTCCGCGGATTATGCCCGTCTGATTTTTGCCCTGAAGCAGGCCGGTCAACGTGCCGCCGGCAGACCTCCCAAAATTCTTCATATCGAAGATGACGACAGCCTGGCAGACCTGGTACAAAACACGATTGGCAACCAGACCCAGCTGTTCCGTGCCAGGTCAGCGCAGGAAGCACAGATCGCCATGGCGCTACGAGACTATGACCTGGCATTGATCCGTACCGATGTTCCACAGACCAACATCAGCTGGCGGAACACACTGACAGTTAGCCAACCACTCGAGATCAGCACAGATCCGCACGATGATCCGGTACTCAATATTCTTAACAACCTGCGTCGCCCTGCTTTCATCCACCAACCCGCGTATTGTTAACCACGTAACGGCGCCGGCTGGCCGGTTTCCCGGAACACCAGGTAATCCTTGATAATCAATGCATGATCGAACGCCAGCGGCGGGCACTTTTCCGGGTCGAATAACGCCAGCGCTGCCGCATCATCCTGCGCTTTCGGAGTACCGTGCGCCGTTGCCACGTAAACAGCACTTACCGTGTGCCCTCTACGATCACGGGCAGGATCAGAATAACATCCAAGCAACGCTGTCAGCGTAACCTGTAGCGAAGTTTCTTCCATCGCCTCGCGCCTCGCCGCCTGTTCCAGTGTTTCCCCGACATCGACAAAACCACCGGGCAAGGCCCACCCATAAGGTTCATACTTGCGTTCTATTAAAACAATGGGGTGCTCTGGATGGCCGGCCAGTTCGATAATAATGTCTACCGTCAACAACGGTGTTTCCGGCCGATTCACCAGGCGACTACCATTTCAGACTGCGTAGCTGGCGCCGCGACTTCTTGTCAGGTTTACCCTGCGGGCGTGGAGTACTGGCCGATGCCAACCGGAACTGCTCGGTAACGGCCTCGCGCTTGCGAACACTCTCTTCCGACTCCTGGTACAACGCTTGCGCCACACTGGCCGGACCACGTCGCGCAGACAGGATCAGCACCTCGATCTGCCAGCTGAGTCCATTACGATTTATCTCCAGGCTGTCTCCGACCCTGACAGTTCGCGACGGTTTTACACGATCACCATTGAGCTGCACCTTGCCACCGGAAACAGCATGTGCCGCAATGCTGCGCGTTTTGTAAAAACGAGCAGCCCATAACCATTTGTCGATGCGTACCGGTTCACTCATTTACTGGCAGCGTGTGCGGCTTCGAGTAATTGCGCGTACGGTACGGCGCCATCCAGGCGTTGCTCGCCCACAAAAAAAGTGGGGGTAGCATTCACACCCAGATCAAGTGCTGCCTGGCGGTACCGGGCCAGTTTTTCGCCTGATTCAGGCTCATCCCACGCCGCGGTAATCTGGCTATCCGTCATACCGGCATTACGCGCCAGTTCCTCGAGAACCATCCTGTCACCGATATTGCGACCTTCCACAAAAAATGCCTCGAACAGTGCATTGTGCAAGTGGTAGAAAACGTCTCGCCCCAGCAGCTTGGCTGACTCGGCCAGCAACAGAGCCGAACGCGAACGGGTTGTGAAATCATGCTCCTTCAGAAGCACGCCTTCCTGTGCCGCCATGTCCTTCAGCGATGCCATCATGGCCTGCCAGCGTTCACTGTCATAACCCAGTGACTCAATGGGCTGGCCATCCGGTGATGTGCCGGGGTGAATCTCGATGGCACACCAGTTAACACGCAAGTCGAACTGTTCACGTAAGCGGTTGAGGCGCAGATCCCCGATGTAGCAGAACGGGCAGATATAGTCGCTGAACACCGTGACTTTCAACGACGGCTTGCCCGCCCCTTCTGTTACATCACCACTCGCCTCGGCTGAAGCCACAATCAGTCGGCTATCTCGACAAGGATTTCATTCAGCCGCTTCACAAATGAAGCAGGGTCTTGCAACTGGCCACCCTGGCTGAGCATGGCCTGCTCAAACAACAGGCGCGTCCAGTCCGCGAAGCGTGTCTCATCGGTTTCCTCGCGCAGGCGTTTGACCAGTGGATGATCCATGTTGATCTCCAGTATTGGCTTGCTGTCCGGCACATCGTGACCCGCCTGCTTGAGCAGCTGCTGCATGTGCATGGCCATTTCCTGTTCGCCGAGCACGAGACAGGACGGAGAGTCAGTCAGACGCTGGCTGCTTCGCACTTCACTGACTTCATCGGCCAGCACGTCTTTCAGCTTGTCGAGGAAGGCCTTGTAGTCCTCTTCAGCCTTGTCATCTTTCTTTTCCTCTTTGTCATTACCCAGTTTCCCAAGGTCGAGGTCGCCCTTGGCGACGGAAACCAGTGGCTTGCCGTCAAATTCGGTCAGGTGAGAGACCAGCCACTCATCAACACGGTCGCTCAGCAACAGCACCTCGATACCTTTCTTGCGGAACACTTCCAGGTGCGGACTGTTCTTCGCTGCAGAGAAACTGTCAGCTGTAATATAGTAGATCTTGTCCTGCCCGTCCGGCATACGGCTGACATAGTCTTCCAGAGAAACGTTCTGCTCCTCGCTGTCGGTATATGTCGATGAGAAACGCAGCAGCTTCGCGATGCGCTCACGGTTGGCAAAATCCTCGGCCGGCCCCTCTTTCATGACCTGGCCGAACTGTTTCCAGAACTCCGCATATTTCTCCGGTTCGTTGTTTGCCATTTTTTCCAGCAGGCCGAGTATTTTTTTCACCGAGGCGGCACGAATACTGTCGATAAATTTATTCTGCTGGAGAATTTCACGCGACACATTGAGCGGAAGATCATCGGAGTCCACCAGTCCCCTCACAAAACGCAGGTACTGCGGCATCAGGTGTTCTGCGTCATCCATGATAAACACGCGGCGTACGTACAACTTGATACCGTGACGACGATCGCGGTCCCACAGGTCGAACGGTGCAGTTTTCGGTATGTACAGCAGGCTGGTATAGGACTGGGTACCCTCCACCTGGTTATGGGTCCAGGCCAGCGGCTCACCGAAGTCATGCGCCACATGCTTGTAGAACTCCTTGTATTCCTCTTCGCTGATCTCTTTCTTCGGGCGCTTCCACAGCGCAGAGGCACTGTTGATAACCTCGTACTCACCCTCCTTGCCTTCTTCCTGTGACGGCATTTCGATCGGGATGGAGATATGGTCAGAGTAGCGCGTAATGATGGAGCGCAAGCGCCACGCATCGAGGAACTCGTCTTCCCCTTCGCGCATGTGCAGCACAATGTCTGTACCCCGACCGTCCTTCGCGGCATTGGTCAGGCTGTAACTGCCTTCACCATCAGACTCCCACTGAACCGCCTGGTCAGCCGGTGCACCGGCGCGACGCGTGGTCAGTGTGACCTTGTCGGCCACGATAAAGCAGGAATAGAAACCGACGCCGAACTGCCCGATCAACTCGAGATCATGGCTCTGGTCACCGGTCAGTGACTCGAAAAACTGTTTTGTACCCGACTTTGCAATCGTACCGATATTGTCGACAACCTCGTCACGCGACATTCCGACACCGTTATCACTGACGGTTATGGTGCGCGCTTCCTTGTCGAAATTGACCCGGATCTTCAGGTCACTGTCACCATCGTACAGCGCATCGTTGGAGAGGGCCTCGAAACGCAGCTTGTCGCAGGCATCAGAGGCGTTGGAAATCAGTTCGCGCAGGAAGATTTCCTTGTTGGAATACAGAGAATGGATCATCAGCTTCATCAGCTGACGGACTTCCGCCTGAAATTCCATAGTTTCTTTCTGTGTTTCTACGCTCATGTTCTGGACCTTTAAAAATCTGAAATAAATGTAATGTCATTGATGGCCAGTGGAGCAATCTTTCCGGTCTGGCACCGGCCTGCGGGAGATTGCCGCGCTACGCTCGCAATGACGGGTTTCGAAAGTTGTCCCGACTCAAATGGGGGCACTTTCAGTGGATTTCAACACCCTCTCGTGCCAGTAACTGGCGTTTAACCGCAACCAGCCGGCCCGACACCTGGCCTGCAAATCCACCGATTCCCCGGCTCGGAACCACCCGGTGACAGGGCACGGCCAAGGGTGTCGGATTGTGCCGGCAGGCATTCCCTACGGCCCGGGCACCACTGTGCAGTTGTGCGGCGAGTTCCCCGTATGTCATCACCTGTCCGGCCGGAATTGCTTGCAGGGCGGCCCACACACGGCGCTGAAACGGTGTTCCTTCGACAGACAGAGGGATTGATGGCAGTACACCCGGCGATTCGAGGTAATGCAGTATTGCCTGTTGTATACGACGTGTCGACGCATTGACAGCCGGCCGAATGGCGGTTCTGCCATCGACAAAGCGCAAGGTATGCAGACTGCTACCATCGAGCACAATACCAAGGCGGCCTACAGGGCTGTTGAAAACTGTATCAAAAGACAGGTGTGCAGAATATTGCATCACTTACCCTCCGTTTTTACAGCACCCAGCAATCGCAGGCGCTGAATTTCGCTGTTCAGTACAGCCTTGCGACTGGCATCGCGTGTCGCACGCATGAGACTGGTATAGATCCTCCGGGCATCATCCAGCAAACCGGCCTCGACCAGCGCCTTGGCTGCACGGTAACGTGCCGTCTGCGCCCAGGGGTCCATGGCCTGCAGGTCAGTCAATGTAGCCGACTTGATATACAGGTATGCTGCCTGGTCAAACTGTTTCAGCGCCTGTAATGACTCCGCCATCCAGAACAGAAGCTCCCGGCGCTGCTGTGTTTCCAGCGGCTTTTCCAGCAGTAAATCGAACAGATTCAGAGCTTCGCTATGATGTTGCACGGTTTGCAGGTCAAACAGAATCTGTAACAGCCGATCGGCACGCTTGCTGTCCCAGTCATCTGCTTCATCCCCTGCCAGAAGTTGCTGCAACAGGGCGACTCCGGCTGGTACATCGCCCGCATATATAGCGACCCGGGCGCGGCGCAACGTCCATTCAAAGCGGTCTTGCCCGCGCGGTGGTTCGGCCAGACCATCCATCAGCCGCGAGGCAGTCTCGAGATCCCCCGTCTCCAGCGCCTCGTCAATCAGACGGTAACGGACGATGGCAGGAAGTTGATCCGCTTCCGCGTAGCGTGAAGCTTCGAGATACAGCGTACGGACCAGTTGCTTGCCTTCCGGGAGTTCATCGAGCAGACCGACCAGGTACTCGTGCGCGAGTGAGCGACGTTGCCCGCCACCCGCATATTCGGCAAGCACTGCGAAGAAAATCCGTGCGCGCAACGGGTCTTTTTCCATTGCCTCGGTGGCCGGAAAATACCAGTCGTCATCATTGCCGAGCAGACGTTGTTCCTCGTTGCCAATCTGTTGCCCCAGTTCAAGGTAGCGCTGCCAGAGCGTGTCTGCTTTCACTTCAGGAAACAGCAGTGCCAGCTCCGGATCAGAGGGCAGGGCAAGCGCGTGCTCCAGATAGCGTACTTCATCGTAGGGCTTGTTTGCCTTTGCAGCAGCTCGTGCTGCCAGTGACCACCAGGCGCGTTGCAAACCCGGCATGCTGACATCAGTCGCCTGTTTGGCGGCCTGTTCAGCAATACGGGTTGCAGTCTCTTCACCGGCATCCAGCGCCGCCAGCTTGTACAAAAACCTGCCACGAGGATCATCAACCCCGGTCAGCCGTTTCAATGCAGAACGCGGGTGTCCGGCCTGAAGGGAAACACGTGCGCTCAACCAGCGCCACTCACTGTTATCCGTGCCGTAATCCTGCCGGTAGCGCAACAGTGCAAGGCGTGCATCTTCAACACGGTTTTCGCGTACATAGGCGCGAACCACGATACGCCGCCATTGTTCCAGCTGCTCGGCTTCCGCGTGTGCGCCATGCTGCCAGATCAGATCGCGCGTTCCTGCCAGTGCTGCGTCGATGTCTCCGAGCTGAAGTTGTGATTCGACACCGAGTGTTTTGGCAAAATGCAGGAACCGCTCATCAATACCATCAGGCAGGGATTCAATGCGCCTGACCAATGCAGCGTCCATATTCTGGCCACGGAGTATCTGCAAGCGCTCACGTTCCCATGTCATCCAGTCAACCGGGTTGTTCGCGAATGCCGGCTGCTCCGCATCCATACGACGCAGCGCAAGTTGTGGTGCACCGCTGCTTGCGAGCAGTGAAATTTCTCGCAGAGCCGACATATCGACAGCCAACGCAAGCGCTGCATACACCAGCAAACACAGGCCGGCCACCAGACCAGGGTAGTATTTCCTTATGCCACAAACAAAAACGGGCAACCTGCGGTCAGGTTGCCCGTTGTGCTGCGTCGGGGCGGTAGCCAAAGGCTGCCGCATGACGTCAGAGCTTCTCTTTGATACGCGCAGACTTGCCGGAGCGTTCACGGAGATAGTACAGCTTGGCACGACGTACATCACCACGACGCTTCACGGTAATACTGTCGATGCTCTGGCTGTAGGTCTGGAAGACACGTTCCACACCCTCACCGTGAGAGATCTTCCGCACTGTAAATGCCGAGTTCAGGCCACGGTTACGCCTGGCAATGACAACACCTTCGAACGCCTGCAGGCGTTCGCGGTTGCCTTCCTTCACCTTGACCTGTACGACCACGGTATCGCCGGGTGAAAATTCCGGTACTTCCCGGGTCATCTGTTCCTTTTCGAGTTCTTCAATGATGTTGCTCATGTTCTCTATCCCCTGCCAGGGTCCTGTTCCGATTCTGCCGATTGCTGCTCGCGAATATATTCCTCAAGCAGCGCCTTCTGTTCACCACTGAGCTTAAGCTGTTTCAGCAGGTCAGGCCTGCGTTTCCAGGTTCGCCCCAGCGACTGTTTCTTTCGCCAGCGTTCTATGTCGGCGTGGTTACCGCCTGTCAGAACATCCGGCACGGCCTTGCCGTTTACCACTTCGGGCCGCGTGTAATGCGGGTAGTCCAGCAGGCCGTCCATAAAGGAGTCCTGCCCTGCCGAATCCTCGTCACCCAACGCGCCCGGTAACAAGCGCGCAAGGGCGTCAATCCATACCAGTGCTGCCGCTTCGCCACCACTCAGCACATAATCACCGACAGACCATTCTTCATCGACATCCTGCTCGACAACACGCTCATCGATGCCTTCGTAGCGTCCTGCCAGCAATATCATGTGCGGCAGTTCTGCAAACCGTCTGGCTGCCGCCTGGTCGAAACGTCGACCCTGCGGACTCAGGTAAATCACCGGACCCTTACCTGCAGTTCGTGCCGCCTGCAGCGCATCATGCACCGGTTGCACCTGCATCACCATGCCAGGGCCACCACCGTATGGCCGGTCATCGACCCGGCGGTTACGGTCATCCGTATAGTCGCGCGGGTTCCACAGGCCCAGTTCCAGCAACTGTTTTTCCTGTGCAATGCGCGGGATACCCCAGCTGCACGCATCCCGAATCATATCGGGAAACAGGGTCACCACATCAATGCGTGTGGTCACCCTAGAATTCCTTGTCCCAGTCGACCAGAATCCGGCCCTGGTCAGGGTTCACTTCGACGATCACCTGCTTCATCACGAAGGGGATCAGCCTTTCCCGGTCACCTTTCACGACCAGGACATCATTGGCGCCGGTTTCCAGCAGGTGATCCACCTTGCCGAAGTCGTCACCCTGTGTATTCACGACCTGCAAACCAATCAGGTCTTTCCAGTAGTATTCACCCGGTGGCAATACCGGCAACCGGTTGCGGTCAACACCGATCTCGTAGCCGATCAGCCGTTGCGCCTGATCGCGATCAGTGCAATCCGCGAGCCTCGCGACAACACCCTTGCCATGGGCGCGCCCCTCTTCCAGGGTGGTTTCCCGCCATTCGCCGCTGTCACGACGCAGGAACCAGGGCTTGTATGTGACAATGTTTTCGCGCGGCTGTGTATAGGAAAAGACCCGAACCCAGCCACGCACCCCGTAGACCCCTGATATTCGGCCCAGCGGAATAATTTGCGAATCTGTATCGCGTTGGCTTACTGCTGCTGATCCTTGAGCAGTTTGGCGACGCGATCCGAGGTCCGGGCACCCAGACTGACCCAGTGCTGTACACGTTCGGCATCGATCTTCAAACGTGTCTCGCCACCCGTGGCGACCGGATTGAAATAACCGACACGCTCAAGGTAGCGTCCGTCACGACGATTGCGGGAATCGGTGACCACCACATGGTAGAAGGGTCGTTTTTTCGCACCACCGCGCGACAGTCGAATTGTTACCATCGGGATAAAACCTCTAAATACAACAAATTTTAAGTTACGCGCAAGGCAATCCCCTGCGCGGAAAAGCGGGCATTTTACGCGAATCCGACAGAAAGTGAAGGGCTTGCAGAGAAATAATACGTCAAGCCCATCCACTCCAGGTACTTTGCCTGCCTAAAATGGGGCGGACAAGCAAGAATCGGAAGATTTTCCACAAAATGTCGATCTTCTTTACTACCGAATTGCGTCGAAAATATACCAACAAATATACTGCAATCATATTGTTTACAATAAGTTAATAACATCCTTCAGACTATGGGATAACCCTCCAATTGTCGATATTATTTACATAGAATTATGTCGGACATTTGAGCCTGGAAGTCTCTTTAGTGTAACAGGTTGTTTTTATTGAATTTGACGTTTATGGCATAGAGATTGCTCAGTTTGTCAGTTGAGGGAACGATGTCAGTAACAATTAGGGAATAATGTTGGTAGAAGGGGCGATTGAACGCCAGCAGTCTTAAAGAACGGCCCGCGGCAATCGATAAGTCCTTCCGTCAGAAATAATAGAGAATCAGCACTGACGGCAGGGGGGAAAGATTATAAAAGTCCTACTGCTACGGCGAGCCACTGGCTCGCCGTTTTTTATTTCAGGGGAAAGGAAATCCCTGCGGCATTTTACCCTTCAGGCCGCGCATCATGTTTTTCATCCCACCCTTGGACATCTTCTTCATCATTTTCTGCATCTGGGTAAACTGCTTAAGTAGCCGATTAACATCCTGCACCCGGGTTCCTGAGCCAGCCGCAATACGCCGACGCCGCGAACCCTTGATGATATCCGGAAAGGCCCGTTCTTTCAGGGTCATGGAGCGAATAATGGCGAGCATGCGGTCCATATCCTTGTCGTTGACCTGTTCACGCACATTCTTTGGCAACTGACTCATGCCGGGCAGCTTGTCCATCAGGCCACCGAGACCGCCCATACCCGCCATCTGCTCCAGCTGGTCATGAAAGTCTGTCAGATCGAAGCGTTTGCCCTTGTGCAGCTTTTTCGCAAGCCTTGTGGCCTTGTCCTTGTCGACCTTGCGCTCGACCTCTTCGACCAGGCTGAGCACATCTCCCATCCCCAGAATACGCGATGCCAGACGATCCGGGTGGAACGGCTCCAGTGCTTCGGTCTTTTCACCAACACCGAGAAACTTGATCGGCTTGCCGGTAATGGCGCGGATAGACAGCGCCGCACCACCCCGTGCATCACCATCTGTCTTGGTCAGAATGACGCCACTCAGGGGCAAGGCATCATGGAAGGCACGCGCCGTGTTTGCGGCATCCTGACCGGTCATGCTGTCGACCACAAACAGGGTTTCGACCGGCTGAACCGCAGCATGGATGCGCTGGATCTCATCCATCATTTGCTCATCGATATGAAGCCGGCCGGCGGTATCGATAATCAATACATCAACATGCTGCTTGCGTGCCTGCTCGAGCGCCGCTTGCGCAATCGCCACCGGGTCCTGCTCGGAACTGCTGGGGAAGAAAGCGGCACCCACCTCACCGGCCAGCGTTTTCAACTGCTCGATGGCGGCCGGACGATAAATATCGCAACTCGCCACCATAACTGACTTGTTCTTGCGCTCTTTCAACCAGCGCGCAAGCTTGGCTGTGGATGTGGTTTTACCGGAACCCTGCAGGCCCGCCATCAACACCACGGCGGGAGGCTGCACATTGAGCTGCAGTTCGTCGCAGGCCTCGCCCATCAGTGCGACCAGCTCGTCGTTGACGATCTTGACCAGCGCCTGACCCGGCGTCAGGCTTTGCATGACCTCCTGTCCGACGGCACGCTCGCGCACCTTGTCGATGAACTCCTTGACGACCGGCAACGCCACGTCGGCCTCAAGCAGGGCCATGCGCACTTCGCGCAGGGCCTCCTTGATATTGTCTTCACTGAGGCGCCCCTGCCCGCGCAGGCGCTTGATCGTGCCGGACAGGCGATCTGTCAGATTCTCGAACATGAAAAATCTTCCCGCTGATTGATGGCGGGATTATAGCGTGAAGCGATCGCCCCCGCACAGACGCTGCACGTCCAGGAACTCGATCTGGTCGCGACACTGGTCGATAATTCGTTCTTCACTGCCAGGCTTGAGGTGGGTCAGAAACAGCTGTGGCCGATGGCGCAGTTTTTTCAGGTCGGCCGCCAGAAGCCCTGGACAGTAATGCCGCGCCTTGCTGCTCAGTTCTCGATCCTCATCAGGAAAGGCACTTTCGACAATCAGCATATCCAGCGCATCGTGACGGTTGAGCGCCGTCCAGAAGCCTTCGTTACTGGTGGTATCGCCACTGAACGCAAAACTGCCGACACCATTCTGGACCCGGTAACCGGCCGCCGGTACCGCATGGTTGACCGCAATCATTTCAATACTCCGGTTGCCGACCTGAATCCGTTCACCCGGCTTCATCTCCTCAAAGCGCAGCACCGGTGCATCAGCACTGGGCAGGCAGGAGAAATCCGGCCAGATCTGCCAGTTAAAGATGTGATCCTTCAGGGCGCGCAGTGTCTCCGCCCGGGCGTGCAGCACGACCGGTTCACGAATATAGTCAAATACAGAATCAAGCAGCATGGGGATGCCGGCAATATGATCCAGGTGCGAATGCGTGACAAAGATATGCCGAATGGCTTTCATCTCATCGAGTTCGAGCTCGGTCAGACCGGTCCCGCCATCGATCAGGATATCGCCGTCAACCAGCAAGGAAGTTGTGGTCATTTCTGTACCGATACCACCGCTGCATCCAAGTATTCTCAGTTCCATTGTCTTGATTCCGGTTATCACCTGATACCGGTAATGCGAGTACCGTGCCACGGCAATTCACAAGGAAAATGTGAACCGGCTCACAGTTTCAGGCCTTTTTCGGCCTCATATACGTGACCCATGCAACATAGAAAACACAACTGACGCTGTACGTCAGCCACTGGTGACACTGGCGGGCGATTTCCACACGGCAACACGGCAAGGCTTTAAGCACCCGGTAGCTTGTGCCATCATTGCCAAATGAATGCGACAGGACTCGCCCTACCCGCCATACTGCTCTACCTGCTGACCACTGTCGGACTGGCCATGCGTCTTGGTGGCTGCGAGTCCTCGCTGTGTGCCAGTCGAAAGATTATCCTCCTGCCCGGTATCGGGGCCGTGGTCCTGCATGCCCTGGTACTCTACCCTGAACTGATTACCGGCCATGGTATCAACCTGGGCTTCTTCAACGCCGCCTCGCTGACGGCCTTGCTGACCGTTATCCTGTTACTGCTGGTCGCTATCTGGCAACCGGTTGAATCCATCGGCATCCCGTTATTACCTGTCACGGCGGCGACGCTGGGGCTGGCGGCTGCCTATCCCAGCCAGCACGCCATCACATCAGCCAGCTGGCAGCTCGATACCCACATCCTGTTCTCGGTACTGGCCTACAGCCTGTTCGTGCTGGCGGCCTTCCAGGCCGTTTTGTTGGCTATCCAGGAACGTCACTTGCGTAACCGCCAGCCGGGCGGCCTGATCCGCGCGCTACCGCCACTACAGGTCATGGAAAAACTGCTGTTCCAGATGATCGGTGCCGGCTTCATCCTGCTGAGCGTCGCCCTGCTGACCGGCTTTTTCTTTCTTGAAGATATTTTCGCGCAACACCTGGTGCACAAGACTATCCTGTCGATTGCCGGTTGGGTCATCTTCGGCATACTGCTATGGGGACGCTGGCGATTCGGCTGGCGCGGACGGACAGCCATCCGCTGGACGCTGAGCGGCTTTGCACTGCTGGCACTCGCCTATTTCGGCAGCAAGCTGGTACTCGAACTCATTCTGGCAGGCAACGCCTGACAAACCGGCCAGGCCGGCCTACAATGACATTATCTGCAGCAACAAGGTTCTGACTCCTTGGACGACATACCTCTTAGCGTCCTGTTCGGCATACTCGCGCTCCTGATCATACTATCGGCATTCTTTTCCGGTTCAGAAACCGGACTGATGACGCTGAACCGCTATCGACTGCGGCACCTGGTTCGCGCACGCCACCGCGGCGCCGTGCGTGCACAAAAACTGCTTGAACGTCCGGATCGCCTGATTGGACTTATCCTGCTCGGCAATAATTTCGTCAATATTCTTGCCTCTACACTGACGGCCGTTATTGCCTTTCGCATCGCCGGGGAAGCCGGACTGATGGCAGGTGCTGCACTGCTTACCCTTGTGATACTGATATTTTCCGAAGTAACGCCAAAAACCCTTGCCGCCCTGCACCCCGAGCGGGTCGCCTTCCCCGCCGCTTTTATCTATGGACCACTGCTGACCGTGCTCTACCCGTTTGTATGGGTAGTCAACATCTTTGCGAATTCGATATTGCGCATGATGGGCATCCGTCCCGAACAGGATGCAACGCATACCCTCAGCCAGGAAGAATTGCGTACCGTGGTACTGGAAGCCGGCGCCATGATTCCGAAGCGCCACCAGGACATGCTGCTTAATATTATCGACCTGGAGAAAGTCACCGTTGAGGACATCATGGTGCCGCGCAAGGAAATCACCGGTATCGACCTTGAAGAGGAATGGAGCACCATCATGCGCCAGATCATCTCCAGCCAGTACACGCGCCTGCCGGTGTACCGGGGCAGTATCGACCACGTTGTCGGCTTTATCCACTTGCGCAAGATCCTTCCCCTGCTGAAACTTGATGAACTCGACAAGGAAGCACTGGAAAAATCAATCCGCGAACCACTGTTTATCCCGGAAAACACACCCCTGAATCGACAGTTACTGAATTTTCAGCGTGAACGACGGCGCGTCGGGCTTGTAGTCGACGAATACGGTGACATACAGGGACTCGTTACTCTGGAAGATATACTTGAAGAAGTCGTCGGTGAATTCACGACTGACCCCTCCACCCGCAGCAAGGACATCATGCCGCAAGAAGACGGCAGTTACCTGGTTACCGGCACAGCAACGATTCGGGAGCTCAACCGGGCACTGAATATAGAACTGCCAACTGACGGCCCGAAAACACTGAATGGGCTTGTGCTGGAATACCTCGAAGCTATTCCCGAGCCAGGTACCAGCCTGTTACTGTCAGGCTACCCGATCGATATTGTCCAGACCCAGGGGAATCTGGTAAAAACTTTACGCATCCACCCGACAAAACGCCAGCCAGTTACGGAGCAGGCCTGAGCGAAGACCATGACTTTTCGCGCGTTCCTGCATCAGATTCAGGCCAGCTTGCCGATGTCTATAGCGGGAAGCATCTGGTTAAACTGCCAGGGGGTAAAATATGGCCAGACTGACATTGTCATTCAAGGGTCAGAAACTGAAGATCTTTATACTGGATGAAACTGAAACGGTTATAGGCCGTGACAGTAACTGCGCGATTTTCATCGACAGCCTTGCCATCGATCCACAACACGCCATCGTCCGGCAACAGGCAGACGCCTGCACCATCGAACCTGTAGCGGACGAGGCCGCCGTGTTTGTCAACGACACTCAGATCGAAGCCGCGCATGAACTCAGCGCGGGTGACGCTATTCAGGTTGGCAAACACACCCTGACATTTTCCAGGGAGCCGGTTGCGGCCAGCGAGTCAGAACCTGCCCCCGCCCCCGAACAGACTCGACCTTTTTCTGATGGGCATAACTGGCTGCAAATCCAGAGCGGTGCGCACCTTGGTCGCACAATTCGACTCGACAAGGCCTTTACCCGTATCGGAAGCGCAGACAGTAACCTTGCTATTATTGCCTGTCGCAACAATGGCCACTACCTCTCTCATTTAAACGGTGAACAACGCCCGACCGTCAACGATCAGGAGATCGATGAAACTGCACGCAAACTCTGCAGTGGAGATCGCATCTGTGTTGGAGAATTACAGGTGCAGTTTTTCTCGGATCCTGACCGGACCTCGCAGGAGGACGGCAACGTGAACAGCAAAGACCATCACGCCGACCAGCGAAAGTTCAGCCGTATCCCTTTCGATGTCTGTATCAGCCTGCACAGGGAAGACAAAAGCTGGGAAAGCACATTGGCGGATATTTCACTGCACGGCGCACTGATACATACCCCCGAAGACTTCAATGCAGCGGAAGATATACAGTACCAGCTCAATATACACCTGGAAGGCGGACCGGATATCATCATGGATGTTCATGTTGCCCACCAGGAATCAGGAACGATCGGGCTACGCTGTGATGATATCGACCTTGACAGTATCACCCACCTGCGTCGGCTGATCGAACTGAACCTTGGCGACATGGCGCTGCTGGAGCGGGAACTGTCAGCGCTGGCACCAGCCGAACCGGCCTGAGTTACAGGTCGGAAAACCAGTCCATCACTTCCGAATAGCGCGATACCGCACAGATATCCAGACCCTCGATGTCTGACTTCGGTGCATTGGCCGCAGGGACAAGCGCACGCCTGAACCCAAGCTTTACCGCCTCGTGTAAACGTTGCTGGCCGTTCGGTACCGGCCTTATCTCGCCGGCCAGCCCGACCTCTCCGAACACGACAAGATCATTTGGCAAGGTGCGGTCCCGGAAACTCGACAGAACAGCCAGCAGTACAGAAAGATCAGCCGCAGTTTCCGTGACGCGTACACCACCAACCACATTGACGTAGACATCCTGATCACTCATCACCACTCCGCCGTGACGGTGCTGGACGGCCAGCAGCATCGCCAGCCGGTTCTGCTCCAGTCCGAGCGTCACCCGCCGCGGGTTGGATAACTGACTGTCATCCACCAGCGCCTGCACCTCGACCAGCATTGGCCTCGTCCCCTCCATGGTTACCAGGATAACGCTGCCGGCCACCGGCTGATCGTGTCGTGACAGGAAAATCGAGGAAGGATTTCGAACCTCCTTGAGACCCTTGTCAGTCATGGCAAACACACCCAGCTCGTTGACAGCGCCGAAGCGGTTTTTGATCGCGCGTATAACCCGGTAGCGGCCACCGGGGTCACCCTCGAAATACAGCACCGTATCAACCATGTGCTCCAGTACACGCGGGCCGGCCAGCGTGCCTTCCTTGGTCACGTGACCGACCAGGAACAGGGCCGTGCCGGTCTGCTTGGCAAATCGCACCAGCTGGGCAGCGCTCTCGCGCACCTGCCCAACCGAGCCGGGCGCAGATTGCAGCAGTTCGGTATGAAGTGTCTGTATCGAGTCGATCACCATGACCCTGGGGGTTTCAATACGCGCATGTTCTATAATCCGCTCGACGGATGTCTCCGCCAGCAGGCGCATGTCCTGCGCACCGGCATCGAGCCGGCATGCACGCAGGGAAACCTGCTCGGGCGACTCCTCACCCGTCACATAGAGTGACTTCAGCTCACCGGAAATCGACGCCAGCGCCTGCAATAACAACGTGGACTTGCCGATACCGGGGTCACCACCAATGAGTACGACCGAACCACTGACGAGCCCACCGCCCAGTACGCGATCCAGCTCGTGAACACCCACCGAGATACGCGATTCCTGCCCTGGCTCAACCGAGCCGAGACTCTGGATTTGTGCACCGGCCTGTCCGGTATAACTGGTAAATCGTGATTTGGCAGTATCACCCGATACAACGGCAAGCGCCTCGCTCATACAATTCCAGGCGCCACAATCCGTACACTGGCCCGCCCATTTCGGGGCCAGTGCGCCACATTCACTGCATTGATACTCGAGTTTTGGTTTTGCCATGGCGTTGCTGCGCCCAGCCATTCAGGAAGACTGAAGTGTACCTTCAGGCACCCCCGCCTGACTACCGGCACAATCCTATGTACACGATCCAATTTAGGGTTGTACAACATCGGGGGTTTCTGGCACCCTCTGTGGGCAAGATATGGCCGGAGTCATTCTGGCTGGACACGGGAGAAGGCAGAACGTGGAAAACAGCAATGATGATATTCTTCAACGCAGACTTCGACACCTCAAAGTAACCAGTGATCCGGCACGAAATGCCGTCTGGGTGGAATTCAGATTCAGTGGCCGGCCATGCTTTACATCGGCACTACTGAATGACCTGGCGACTGCACAGCACTCTATTCGCAAGACAGCCCAGCAACAGCATCAGTCCGGCATAAACAACCGCCTCCTGTTCCAGGTACTGGCTTCGTCAGATACACGCGCATTCAACCTGGGCGGCGACCTTACTCACTTCATTGAACTTATCGAGACACATGACCGGGATGGCCTGCTGACCTATGCAAAAAAATGCATCGACATCCAGTTTGCCTCGGTAACCCACTACGACATCCCGTTTACCACCATCGCACTGATACAGGGTGAAGCCCTGGGTGGAGGATTTGAAGCCGCACTTTCAAATAATGTCATCATCGCTGAGGAATCGGCCCGTTTCGGATTCCCCGAGTTAAGCTTCGGTATGTTTCCAGGCATGGGTGCCATTTCCCTGCTGACACGTAAGATTACACCCTCGATGGCTCGTCGACTGATCATGGACAGACGGGTACACACGGCTGAAGAACTTTATGAGATGGGCGTTATCGATGTACTGGCCGCTGACGGGGAGGGCCGCGAAGCGGTTGCCAACTATATGCAGCGCCACAATGACATTGCACCCGGACTGCACGGCTTCCAGGCGGCTGTCGACCGGGCCATGCCCGTCAGTTATGACGAACTGTATGACATCGTGGAGCACTGGGTAGACACGGCACTGCAACTCAGCGAAAAAAATCGCAGGCTCATGGCCTATTTTGCCCGCGCACAAAGCCGGCAACAGCGGTCCCAGCATCCTCCGCTGGTCATCGACCGCAGGCAGCCCTCGTCGACGTAACAGATCAGCCCGTCTTGCGCGGACTGTTTACCCGTTTCCGCAAGGCTTCCAGCGCGCCGTCTGTCGCGCGCCGTAAAACCACCAGCTGATCAATACCGTTTTCAAGGAAGTCCTGCTCCGTCATGTTCTGTGCCTGTGCACTCAACCAGGCCAGTTGCTGCAAGCCCAGATACATTGCCGCCCCCTTCAGGGCATGTGCGCTGTCACGGAATACAATCAGATCCTGACTGGCTACAGCAGACTCAAGTGCACGCAGATCCCGACTGGCATCACTTTCGAAGTTGGTGATGATGTCACGCATAAACTGGTCATCTCCACCACCCAGCAATTCCAGCTTCTCGAATTCATCAACATCAATAACCGGCAAGTCACCGACATCAATGCCTTGTTCTTCTTCAGGCTCTTCATTCAGGTGCCCCAGACGTTCATCCTGCATGACCTCGTACAGGACTTCCTGCAGCCGGGACAGGGAAACCGGCTTTGTCAGAAAATGCTGTATACCGGCAGAGGTGCAGGCATCGCGCGACTCCTGAGTGGCATCTGCAGTCAGAATGACGAACGGCACTGCAGAGGAAGACTCGCCATGCGCCATGGAATAGGCAGAGAATACGTCCAGACCACCCATATCAGGCATGTTCTTGTCGACAATGACCACGTCATAATCCGACTCTTCCAACGACATTAGCACAGCCTCACCACCATCTACCGCCACACACTGATGCCCCAACTGTTCAAGCATACGATAAAGCACGATACGGTTTGTGGCGTTGTCGTCACCGATCAGCACCCTGAGACGCTGACCGTTATCCTCGAAAGCGTGTTGTCTTGATGCAATATGAATAACGTCATCCTCTGTGCTGTGACGCGAATAACAGGCATGCAATACATTGAACAGCGCGCGCCTTTCCAGTGGGCGGGTCAAGACAAAGAAGTGGTCGTGTGCAGAATGTGATATTTCCGGCGGATACTGATCACCACCGAGCAATACAACCGGCAGAACTCCAGAAACTGCATCTCCCGAATATTCCCCAAGCAATGCATCCAGCTCCTGGCTGTACGCGACACCGTCAACAACCAGGGCATCAAAAGCCTTTCCTGCTTCCTGCATCTCGTCAATCTGGCGCCTGCAGTCCTGTACACTGTAAACGACTGTGGAAGGCATCTTCCAACCGTTCAGATTATCCAGTAGCTCAGCGTCACCGTACGCATCCTGCCGCAAACAGATGACCTTGCAATCATGTGTCCACGCGCTGCTGTCATCCAGTTCCGGCAAATCAACAACCCTGAAAGGCAGGTCGAACCAGAATGTTGTGCCGACTTCCGGCGTACTCTGCACACCGATTTCCCCGCCCATCAAACTTACCAGATGCTTGCAGATTGTAGTCCCGAGACCGGTACCGCCATGCTTCCGGGATACACTGTTATCAGCCTGTGCAAATGGCTCGAAAATCATCGCCAGACTACCCCCCGCAATACCTGTGCCTGTGTCTGTCACTTCGAAGCGCAAGACCACAGTTCCGTCCCGCTCCTCACGCGGGTGTACCCGCAGCGATACAAACCCCTTTTCGGTGAATTTCATTGCATTACCGATAAGATTAATAATGATCTGGCGAAGCTTGTGCGGGTCGCCATGTAGCATAAACGGTGTATCGGGATTTATGGTTTCCTGCAGGCCAATATTTTTCTCTGCTGCCTGAGCCTCGAATATACGAAGCGTCGTGTTGATGAGTGCAAACAGGTCAAAATCGACTTTCTCCAGGTTGAGTTGCCCTGATTCAATCTTCGAAAGATCCAGTATGTCGTCAATCTGGTGGGCAAGTGTCTTGCCGGATGCGTAGATGGTCTCGACATACTCGCGATCCTGGGACTCAAGCTGGTGAGTACGTAACAACTCCGTCATGCCGAGAATACCGTTCAACGGTGTACGGATTTCGTGCGACATGCGTGACAGAAAGTCGCTTTTGGCACGATTGGCCTTGTCGGCCTGCTGTTTTGCCTCGTTGAGACGGCGGATCAGTAATGCTGAATAGGCGGGAATAACAAGTAGTGTTGCCGCGAGCCCCAGGCCAAGCGCCCTATGCCCTTCCCAGTATGGAGTAACAAGCATCACCGTTCCAAAACCCACCAGGGATGTAGCCGCCGACAAGTAAATGTACTTCTCACCATACCGGAAGCCATTCCCCAATATGACCCACAAGTACACACCGTACCAGGGCGCACCGGTTGGTCCGGTCAAATAGAGACCATAGCTCAACGCAGAAATATCGATGATAATGCTCGCGACACGCCGGCTAACCCACGGAGCAGGCCATATCAACGTCGAAATAAAGAACAATACGGAAAATGACAGAAAACTGCCGATAAAAACCAGGCTGGCGCGCAACAGATCCTGTGCGACCTCTGTGTCAGGCCAGTCGAATGCAAGATAGATCAGGAAGGTGAGCGAAATACCAATACGAAGCAATCCCTGTTCCTGGTCAGAGGTGCCTTTCCACCCGATAACAGACAGCAATGCAGGCATCCCTGTTGTGGATTCTTCCGTACCCCTGCTTGACCGGGTTCTGGCAAACACGCAGACACTCACTCCATCGAGAAAAAGATTACCGTGGGCGCTATAGCGGCAGCTGGGCAAAAATGCTTTAATCGGTACAAATGCATGAGGAACTGGTAGTTATGGTTGAATCAGTCGTAGTAGAAGTAATTACCCGGGAGCGGCAATGCAAACCGGAAGACGTCAACATGGATACACGCCTGAGCGACCTGGGCATCGACTCTCTACAGGCGATCACCATCCTTTACGAACTCGAAGAACGTTTCGAAATAGAAATCCCGAATGAACTGATGGAAAACCTTGAGACGGTCAAGGATATTGTTTCCAGTATCAACAAAATCCGGCAACCGGATACAAATTCCTAGGTATGCAGCAACGTGTAGCCATCACCGGTCTTGGCGCCATATCCGGCCCGGGTACTACGACAAAACAATTCTGGCAAGCACTGGTCAGCGGCACCTCGTCCATTGCCCCGCTGGGTTCGCTGGCGGAAGGCTCCAGGATCAGTATTGGTGCCATCGTCAACAATTATGCCCCGGAAACTTACTTCCCGCCGGACAAACTTCCCCTGCTTGATCGTTTCTCCCAGTTTGCGGTCATCGCGGCCACAGAAGCGCTGGCAGACGCCGGGCTCGAGCCACACAGTAACGCCACACGTCACGCGGCAGCCATAATCGGTACGGGTTGCGGGGGAAAACAGACTGATGAGGAGACCTACCTCCAGCTCTACAAAAAAGGACAGCCCCGGGCTCATCCGATGACGATCCCCAAAGGTATGCCCAGTGCAGCCGCCTGCCAGGTCAGCATGAATCTCGGGATCGGTGGCCCGGTCTTTTCAGTAGCGAGTGCCTGTGCTTCAGGTGCACATGCCATTATACAGGCATCACTGATGATTCAGGCCGGGATCGTGGATGTTGCAGTTGCAGGCGGGACTGATACCCCTTTTACCTATGGTCTGCTGAAATCGTGGGAGGCACTGAGGGTCGTTTCAAGCGACACGTGCAGGCCTTTCTCTGCGAATCGTTCCGGTATGGTGCTTGGAGAAGGCGCTGGTATGCTTGTGCTTGAATCGGAAAGCCATGCCCGCAAAAGAAATGCGCGCATCTACGCCGAACTGGCGGGTTTTGGTATGACCTCTGACGCAGCGCATATAACACGGCCTGATGTGAACGGTATCATTTCGGCTATGCAAAAGGCCCTGGAAAGTACGGAGACTTCTGCTGAATCAGTCGCCTATGTCAACGCCCACGGTACGGGTACAGCTGCCAACGATAAAACCGAAACCGAAGCCCTGCACAAGACCTTTGGTGCCCATGCCCACTCTCTTGCTGTTTCATCAACCAAGTCAATGCATGGCCATGCGCTGGGCGCATCCAGCGCACTGGAACTGGTTGCAACCACACTTGCCATTCATCACCAGGTAGCCCCGCCCACTGCCAACTTCACCGAGGCGGACGAAGACTGTGACCTGGACTACATCCCGAACAAGGCCCGCCCCATGCAGATCAATACAGCATTATCGAATGCCTTTGCCTTCGGTGGTCTCAATGCTGTGACGGTTCTGAAGAAACCGGACTTCTGAGGCTCAGCCTTTCAGCCTGAACAAATAGTGACTGTTCCCGTAGAAACAGCCATCCACAGGCGCGAACATCGCCTTGCACAGTGAAAAATAGTTGTTCCAGTGCGCGATCTGCTCGTGATCAAACGTTGAACGGTACAGAGATGGCAGGCTGCCCCAGTAACGGTGGTGCCATTCATCCAGCGTTCTCCAGTAATTCAGCCCATTGACAAACCAGCTGTCACACACCTCAAAGTGGTCGGTATGACTGGAAAATTCCGCATGTGGCCAGACTCGTCCACCGGGAAAATAAAGTCCTATCCGCGTTTTATCGGGGTTCAGAAACTGCGGTATTGCGGCCTGGGACGTAATAAAGTGGTGGAAGGTTCTACCACCGGGCAACAATAATGATGCGATTTTTTCCAGCACGGCCTGCATATTAATCACTTGCTCAAAAACGGCTACCGAAATTACAAGGTCATAACTGCGCCCCCCCAGGGCCTGCAGATCAAGCTGGTCAAAAGCACCCTCGATCAGGGTCAGCCGGTCGCTGCACAGGGGGTCAGCGGGATCCTGCATACGCCCCCTGATATGCGCCAACTGAACCTTGCTTGGTGTAATACTGACAATTTCTATTGCCGGGAAATGCTTCAGCAGGTAGGTTTCCAGTGAGCCGAAACCGCAACCAATATTGAAAACCCTTTCATCACCGCGGATTCCCGCACGCGCTGCAATCAGGGCAAATTTGGCTTCCTGTGCCTGTTCGAGTGTCGCCGCCGAATCCCTGACCTCCTCCGCCGACTCACCATAATAAGCCATGGAGTAGGCCCTGTACTGCGTATCCAGAAAACCGGAGAAGAAGTCCTGTTGTTCATCATAGTGCTGCTCCATCAGGGCTTCGGTCTCTTCCATGATGGGACCTTCATCTGTCGCAACACCATAGTCACGTGGAACACGACCTGAATCCCTGTAACGCGCGTATTCCCGCTCAAAGAACCGCGTCAGCCTGCTTTCGTAGAGCTGCATTTCCTCGCTGGCAGGCCCGAAAATACCCGCCTGACGAAGACGCTCTTCAATATCTTCAATATCTGTTTCCGCTTCGATCACCACGATTCCCCATGAATATTCAATGCCGGGTACAGCTTTCGCGTAGATGATAGCATTATCGAAAATCCCTTTAACACAGCTGTTTTTTTGCCGCCCTTCGGGATGACCGTGATGCAGCGCACATACAAGCGTACTATGATCATCTATACCTTAACCCTGACGAACAGATGCCGATAACCTCACCACAACAAATGCGTCAATAAGCAGTCACAATAAACCGACAGACTCGAGAGAAAAGACAACCTGTATCATGGCCACCGTACTTGTTATCGACGATCAGGCGACCAGCCGCCAGATCCTTGCCCAGATCGTCCGCTCGATTGACGAACTCCTGGAGATCAAATCCTTTGACAGCGCACAACCGGCGCTGGACTGGCTGCGTGACAGGCAAGCCGACCTGATTTTGACGGATTACAAGATGCCCGGCATGAACGGTATCGAGTTCCTGGAGCAGGCGCGTATACTGGAACAGCTCCGGAACGTGCCCATTGTCATGATCACCTCGCACGAAGAGACCGAAATCCGCTACCGCGCACTGGAACTGGGTGCCACGGATTTCATCAACAAGCCCATCGACCATGCCGAGTGCCGCGCCCGCTTTCGCAACCTGTTGCAGATGCAACGCCAGCGTCTGATTATCGAGGATCGCGCCAACTGGCTGGAGGAGCAGGTCAGGGCCGCCACCCACGCCATTCGGGTACGCGAACATGAAACCCTGCTTCGGCTCGCCAAGGCCGGTGAATACCGGGATGAAGAAACCGGTAACCATGTTATCCGAATGGCGCGTTTTGCCCGGGTGATTGCGGAGACTCTGGGTGTCGATGAAATGGAATGCGAAACCATCGAGCTTTCCGCACCGATGCACGACATCGGTAAAATCGGTATTCCGGACCAGATCCTCCTGAAACCGGGCAAGCTCACGACAGAAGAGTTCGAAACCATCAAGCAACACACGATTATCGGCTACGAGATCCTCAGGGACAGCCCTTCCCGGTACCTGAAAATGGGCGCCGAAATCGCCCTCGGCCACCACGAAAAATATGACGGCAGTGGTTATCCACAAGGCCTTGTCGGTGAGGCCATCCCGCTACCGGCACGTATCGTCGCCGTTGCCGATGTTTTCGATGCACTGTCTTCACAACGTTGTTACAAACCGGCCTGGCGTGATCAGGATATTATGAGCCTGATGGTGGAAGAGAGCGGGAAACATTTTGACCCGCAATGTATTGACGCGTTCCTCGGCCAGATAGATCGCATCCGGGACATACGTGCCTCGCTGTCCGACGACGATAACAGGAAGCAGGAAGTGACCTGAACAGGTCCGAACCTTTCAGAATCCACGTCATTGCGAGCGAAGCGCGGCAATCTCCCGCAACCTGGCACCAGGCCCTACAAGATTGCCGCGCTTCGCTCGCAATGACGAATTAGTCAGAGACTCCGTCAGTTCTACGAGGCACCCTGGGTGTGACCCCGCACAACAAGGCATAGCTGATCGTACCCGCGGCCCCGGCCACGGATTCCACCGGCAGCCCTTCACCCCACAACACAACCGGGTCCCCCGCACGGGCCTGTGGCTGGGTGCGCAGATCGACACACAGCATATCCATTGAAACACGCCCGATCAGTTCCGCCACTTCGCCATTGACCAGCACCGGGGTGCCGGACGGCGCATGGCGCGGGTAACCGTCACCGTAACCGGCCGCCACCACACCTACCGGCATATCTTCCGGGCAGACCCAGGCCTGGCCGTAGCCGACCGCATCACCCTTCCGGCAATGATGTACGGCGATCAACTCGGAACCCAGCGTCATCACCGGGCGTAATTCAACCGGACAGGCATGCCCTGCGGCCATTGGCGAAGCACCGTACAGCATAATACCCGGTCGCACCCATTCCACATGGCTGGACGGGCGCGTCAGTAATGCGGCTGAATTTGCCAGTGAACGCGGCGCTTCGCGTTGCATACATAATTGGCGAAAGGTACTTTCCTGATGGTCATTGGCAGTATGTTCCGGCTCATCAGCACAGGCAAAGTGAGACATCCATTGCAGCGTCTCCACCTGCGGCATGGCCTCGAGGCGATCCCAGGCCGCAAGCGCGTCACCCGGTGCAAATCCAAGGCGGTTCATACCGGTATCGACCTTGAGCCAGACCGACAAGCGGGCAGAAACATCCAGTGTTTCCAGCCACTCCAGTTGCAGTGCCTGGTGCACGACAAGTTCAAAATGGTGCTGCATAACCGCCGTCAGCTCAGTAGCGGAAAACACACCCTCCAGCAGCAGGACCGGCTTTTCGATACCCGCGTTACGCAGCTGCAACCCCTCATCGAGGCTGGCCACTGCAAAGGCATCAGCATCCTGCAACGCAGTGGCGACTGCCAGCATACCGTGCCCGTAGCCGTCTGCCTTGACGACTGCCATAACACGGCTGTCCGGTGCTGCGCGGCGCGCCTGGGAAAGATTAAACGTCAGGGCAGAAAGGTCAATATGCGCCCGGACGGGACGCGTCATCCGGCGTAGCCCTCGTCGGAATAGGACTGGATGGCAGTGAAGTTTTCGAAGCGTGTATGCTGGCCAAGGAAGGTCAGACGACGTATGCCAATGGGGCCATTACGCTGCTTGCCGATAATAATCTCGGCCGTTCCTTTATCCGGGCTGTCATCGTCATAGACCTCGTCGCGATAAATGAACATGATCACGTCGGCGTCCTGCTCGATAGCGCCCGATTCACGCAAGTCTGACATGACCGGGCGTTTGTTGGGACGTTGTTCAAGACTACGGTTCAACTGTGAAAGGGCAATGACCGGTACTTCCAGTTCCTTTGCCAGCGCTTTCAGTGAACGGGAGATCTCGGAGATTTCCCCGGTACGGTTTTCCTTGTTGCCCGGCACCTGCATGAGCTGCAGATAATCGATCACGATCAGACCAAGATTGTGTTCGCGCTTTAAGCGCCGCGCACGGGCACGCAACTCGGTGGGCGACAGGGCCGGTGTGTCGTCGATAAACAGCGGAGCCTTGGAAAGGATGCTGACCGCCGAAGTCAGCCGTGGCCAGTCGTCATCGTCCAGTTTACCGGTACGTACCTTGGTCTGGTCGATACGACCAAGCGAAGACATCAGGCGCATGGCCAACTGCTCGCCCGGCATTTCCATACTGAACACGGCAACCGGTACGTTGTCCCTGATGGCAGCATGTTCAGCAATGTTCATGGCAAATGTTGTCTTGCCCATGGAGGGACGCCCGGCGACAATCACCAGATCGGACGACTGCAGTCCGGCCGTCATTTCATCGACCTCGTTAAACCCGGTAGACACGCCGGTCAGCGGGTTATCCTGGTGAAAAAGGGTATCAATACGGTCGACCGCTCGCGTCAACAAATCCTTGATATTGTGAAACCCGGAGCCACGGGTCGTGCCCTGGTCGGTAATGCGGAAGACCAGTTTTTCGGCATTATCAAGTAATGAAGGTGTATCACGCCCCTCGGTAAAATAGGCGCTGTTGGCGATCTCGGTGCCCACATCGGCCAGCTGCCGCAACACTGAATTATCGCGCACGATATTCGCATAGGCGCGAATATTGGCTGCACTCGGCGTATCTTTTGCCAGCGTACCCAGGTAAGCCAGCCCGCCCACATCATCCAGCTGGCTGTTAGCTTCCAGCCATTCGGAAAGGGTGATGACATCACAGGGATCACCACGTTCGATCAGGGCACCAATAGCCGAAAAGATGAGCCGGTGTTCGCGCCGGTAAAAATCTGCGTCGGTCAGGATATCCGCAATCTGGTCCCAGGCACGGTTGTCCAGCAACAGGCCGCCCAGCAAAGACTGTTCAGCCTGCACGGAATGCGGCGGCACCTTCTGGCGGTCAGCACTGAATTCGACCGTAGTCGAGGATGAAACGGGTTCCGGCATCTGCCCTCCGAGGCAGCCTGGGTCAGGATGACGTCAGGCAGTTAAACAATATCATATTCATTCGTCATGCCGGCAAAGGCCGGCATCCATCAGGGTAAACGACATGGATTCCGGCCTGCGCCGGAATGACTGAACAGGTGCAGTCTAAAGCGATAAACACACGCGCTCAAGCACGCAATTTGCGGGCCGCGGCAGTGGCGGAACATGGAGAAAAACGGGATGCCAGACAAAACAACGCCTTGCCACGGGAACGTGGCAAGGCGTTGCGGGGAACAGACTTTTACTCGGCTTCAATCACCAGCGTAATTCCGGCATCAACATCACTGTGCAAATGTAACTGCACGGGATACTCACCGATATTACGGAAAGCGCCTTCCGGCAGACGCACTTCGCTACGCTCGATCTCAACGCCTGCAGCAGCAATGGCCTCGGCGATATCGATAGCGCCGATCGAACCGAACAGCTTGCCTTCTTCACCGGCCTTGGCAGCAATGGTGATGGTCATATCCACCAGCTTTTCACGACGGGCCTCGGCTATTGCCAATGTGTCAGAAGCGGCCTTCTCCAGTTCGGCGCGACGTTCTTCGAAGGCCTTGATGTGTTCTTCAGTGGCCGGTGTCGCCTTGCCACTCGGGATCAGGAAATTACGCCCGTAGCCCGGCTTGACGTTGACCCGGTCACCCAGGTTACCCAGATTTTCAACTTTTTCCAGCAGAATGACTTCCATCGTTCGACCCTACCCTATGCACACAGCTTTTGTTTTCGAAAAATTCAGTTTTGACCCGGTGCGCCCTTGTCGGTGCGGCGGCGCGGATCCAGCCAGGGATCCAGTATGCCTACGGCGACAAGTAACTGCGGCGCTAACAGGGCCACGATATATACAATAACCAGCCAGACAAACCCGGCTTTCAGGTTGCTCAGCGTTGCATGTGCAACCGCCAACCCGACAAACATGAACGGCACCATAACCACCAGCGCCCACTGCAGGGACAACACACTCGCTATCCCCAGATCCAGCGAAGCCAGTGCAAAAATCGCAATGCCCGCCAGCGACAGGCTGCGGTTGAAGCGCAGGGCATAAAACTCGGCCCGCACCGCACCCGGTCTTTCCAGTACGACTGCCTGCCACCAGCGCCCCAGTGTCAGGCACAGCAGGGCATTCATCACCAACCCTGCCGAAATCGATCCGGCCAGCACCGGTGCAACCCGCTCAGCCAGTGCAGACAACTCTTCGAGCTGATCACGCAGTTCAGGCTGTACGGCAATAGCAGCGTCCAGCTGCCTGCTGACATACTCAGGCCACCACTGCACCGGGTCACCGACGACAACATAGATCAATACCACGCCCAGCATGCCAAGCAGCGAGAGTGCCAGCATGGCCATGGCCAGTGAGCGTGTTTCCCGCAGTACTACACTGGCCAGCCACAGCGGTGCCCACAGCAGCAGCAGAATGACCACCACACCGATCAGCACCTGCTGCCCGGCCATCAGGCTGGCCAGCAACGCCACAATGCCCGATGCGGCCAGTAACACAATTGCGCCAGACCGCGCACCCCGCTGCAGGCTGTTCAGCGCCAGCGCCGCCGCCGCAACATAACCCAGTACCGATGTCACCGGCGGCAGCAAAAAACTCAATATGGTACAGATCGCAACGACCAGTACCGCCTGATGCGGGCCTGCAACGACCAGCCTGCCAAGTGAACGCATCATCACGTTCTGGTGCAGACGGCCCCAGGCCTCATGCGATTAACCCTTATGGGAATCGCAATACGGCAGCAGCGCCAGAAAACGTGCGCGCTTGATGGCCGTGGCCAGCTGACGCTGGTACCTGGCCTTGGTGCCGGTAATACGGCTCGGCACGATCTTGCCGGTTTCAGACACATAGTTCTTCAGTGTCTGAAGATCCTTGTAATCAATTTCCTTTACACCATCTGCGGTAAAACGGCAGAACTTGCGACGACGAAAAAAACGGGACATATGCTTGACCTCTGGTTAGCCGTTACTCAGAACGACTGGTTTCCCAATACAGTATGAAAGGCGCTTCAGTCAGCGCTGCCGGGAGCTTCTTCAGCATCGGCTTCCGGTGCTGCCTCGACGGCTGGCGCTGCAGTTTCAGGCGCATCGCTGTCCGGTACGGCTGCAACCGGTCGCGGCCGCTCTTCACGATCATCGGCACGCTTGACCAGTAACGATGGATCAGTCTCAGCCTCCTTGCGCACGATGATCAGGTTGCGCAGCACGGCATCGTTGAAACGGAAAGCGCTTTCCAGCTCTTTCAACTCTTCGGTGCCACACTCGACGTTCATCAGCACGTAGTGGGCCTTGGCCAGTTTCTGGATGGGATAGGCAAGCTGACGGCGACCCCAGTCTTCCAGGCGGTGGATCTTGCCGCCGCCGGATTCGATGGTCGAGCGGTAACGTTCGATCATCGCGGGCACCTGCTCGCTCTGGTCCGGGTGGACCAGGAACACAATTTCATAATGACGCATGTAAAGCTCCTTACGGATTATCAGCCTTCCGCCTTATGCGGAAAACAAGGAGAACGCGCTAAGCGCGCGAAAGCGGAGGCATTCTACGTGACGGGCCGGTAGCCCGCAAGTTGGCGGTGTGAATCACCCGGACCGCCCCCAGAAAACCACATTCCCTGTACAGAAATTCAAGGCGCAGCCGGGTTAAAAATATCCATATCCAGCGGCAAGGGGTTTACGGCAAAAGGCGCGCCGGCCATCGGGGAAAAATCCGTACTCTGGGTCGTATCGGCACTTATGGTATAAAACGCGTAAAGATTATGCCAGTTGGTGCCACGGTAGGGTTGACCCAGAGCGTTTAGCGGGCTGGGGTTGAAGCTCCCGTCTGTCGCACGCTGCGCCGTGCGGGCAAGCCAGCTCTTCACCCGATTGACAACCAGCCCGGATGTCATTTCTCCACGGATCGTCAGAATAAACGGGCTGGTATCGGTCAGAATGGCAAGCCGAATAAAATTACCGACCGGCAAAGCACTCAGACCAGAGAGGGTCTCGTTCGAGGTTTCACTGAACCCTACCTGCAGACCACCCACGGTAAAACTGTCAACAGCCACATCATCAACCGGCGTAATCACGCTGTTTTCGATCTTGAAATCACTACTGTTCACAATGGAAATGTAGGTCGGCTCAAAAAGATCAACCGTTTCAACCACAACGGCGTCGTCTTCCGTGCCAAGCTTTCCACGGTAGACCACCTGCAGGAACAGATCCGTGGCCTGGAGAGGAATCGGGTTCTTGCTGAAATCGAAAACAAAATCGACCCGCTGTGTCCGGCTGAGGCTTTGGTTGCCAAGCGGTTCAGATACCACGATCTCTTCCACCGCAGCGGGATTAGGGGTGGTGCTACAGCCGTTAATGGTACTGCCGCTGGTGTCGACCTCACCCGACAAATCCGGCTGGTAACAGGGGTTGCGGCGAAACTTTGCGACCGCAAACAAGGTGCCGTTTGTCATCTCCTGTGGATACACGCCCGTCCCGTCATTGATGTCCGCCGTGGCATTACGCAGCTGAAGCTTTACCGTCGAAAAACCGTCATTCGCCTGGTTGGTCGCGGCATGGTCCAGCAATGCATAGATTCCTGCAGGGGACGGCCTGACCTCAAGACGGCCACGGAAGAAATAATTCAGGAACCCGGCGGAATAGGCGACCCCGCGCGGCACCAGCAGGTCCGCTATGGCGTCATAGATACGGCTGTCCAGCAAATAACCGTGTGTCTCGGCCGCCGGTACATCTTCATTGACCAGCTCGGCGCGCAGCAGGCCCTCAACCACCAGCGGAATACGGGTTGCCGTATTCGTCAGTGTGTCATCGACATCACCTTCCAGGTAGCGGCTCTCGGCGAAATCGTTGGGGTTAGGCTTCTCCAGGGATTCGGCATAAAAACTGTTATTCGGATCATTGGGCGGGTTCTGGTAATTGTTCAGCGTGTTGCTGAACGACCTGGGCAGGGAACGCACGGTAAAGAACCCCCGGTTGCTGTAATCCGCCAGGCCTCGCCCTGCCGTGACATCGCCGCCCGGCTGAGTGCTGAAGAAATCCGGGTAGCGGTTAAAGCTTGGGATCGGGTAACCGTTGTATACCAAGCCGTCGAGTTGGGTACCGCTGCTGGTAGCGCTATCTTGTAAGGAACTGCCCAACAAGCGATCATTCACCCTGAACTCGTAAACGCTTTCGCGACCTGTCACCGCGGCCTCAATAAACTCGAAACAGGCCCCGCTGTGCTGGTCATTCCGCGTATGCTGCGGCTGCGCCATATCCTCGATCAGGTGCATGACATCACCCAGTGCCCGGAAAGTGGTTGCCCAATATGCCTTGCGGAAGGCCTCGGCTTCGGCCGCATTATTGGGTGCACTGCCGGTATTACCTGGACCGATATTTTCCTTCGGGTCGGTCAGTCGCTGCCCCGTCAACGCCCGGAACATCGCTTCTCGTGCATCCCGAACGGTGAAGTGGTTGCGTCGGCCACTGTTATCCGGTGGCGGTGTTGCAAAGGCATCATTGCTGCCGAGCGCCCAGTTCACAGCAGTTTCACCAAGTGAATTTACAACCGTCAGTTCCCGATTATTTACAGGGTCATAAAAGTGGTTGAATACTCGCGTAACATTATTTCCATAGGGGTCATCCTGGGGGTTATCCGCTTTTATAAGACAGGGGAAAGGCAGCGGTACAGTGTCGTCTTCACGAATGGCGCCACTCATCAACCAGCCCTGTATTTTTAGGCGTTCAGATTGACCGACGCCTAATTCATTCTCAAATATACTAAATTGAAAATTTCCTTCATTTATCGCTCGCTTTCCAACCTTTACTCCGGCAACATCGAAATAATCTTCACCAAACGGATTACTGTCATTTGTATCTGTAATGCCCAGTCGAGTGATGGATTCATTAACATTGAGGCTCGAAGCAGCAAACGCCTCGTATGTCATGAGACCATGTGTTTCGATTTCGTACGCAGTTGCACAGTTAGAAACAAGCGCAAAAACAACTGGCAGCCAAGGTATTAATTTGATATCCATTTCACTCTTCCGGTACTTTGTATCTGCACCCTGTCCTTATTGATGTTGTACTTGAGCATTCAGGGAGTTCATATTCTGACTCGCTCGCGCGCTTGAGCGCGCGCTGGGTCGCCAATTTACTACCAAACTCATAGACCTCAACGTTGTACAAAAAACCAATCAGGTGATATTTATCTTCAGCAGTTATCGCTACTTTTTTGGCTTCTTCACACAATGCAAGGTCTTTAATGTAAATATTACGTTTACTCTCAACATCCTTGATATAGCAAGATGTCAGTCTCTTATAATCATTTAGTGTTGCTATCCGCTCACTCGAAGACCCTTCAAACTTTTTCAGGTACTGAATACCCTCAACGCCCCCCACATAGTTAAAGCCTGCCTTGTATGGCACCAGCTCTATGTGTTGCCGATCAAAATAGGGAGAATATAAATCCTTGTTGAACCATGAAGGTATGCGGTAAACACCATTCTCGTCAGTTTTCACTGTCTCTGCGTGGAAACACATTCTCCGACTGTATCCGCCAACACCCTTCCACAATGCAACCACAAGCGCATCCCCAACCGGTTGCCCGGTGTCCTTGTCCAGCACCCGGCCCTCTATCGCCGGCCAGTGGCTTCTCGGAATACCACTACATGCCAATAATTGCCCAAGCAGCAGCACAATACATGCCCACAAAAAATTCCTCTTAGCCATAAAACCACCTGTCATTTTTTATAGGTTCAGCAAGATGCCAACCCGTCATTGATATCCGCCATGGCATCATAGATACGGCTGTCCAGTAAATAACCGTGTGTCTCCACAGCCGGTACGTCCTCGCAGCGGTTAAAGCTCGGGATCGGGTAACCGTTGTATACCAGGCCGTCCAGTTGACTCTTACTGGCGTTAGCGCTGTTGTATTCGATACCGCTCAAGGTGCGAGCTTTCATTCGATCCTCATAAACACTTTTGTGTCCTGTCACCACATCCTGCACAAAAGGAAAGCAAAGCCCACTGTGCTGGTCATTCCGCGTATGCTGCGGCTGCGCCATATCCTCGATCAGGTGCATGACATCGCCCAGTGCCCGGAAGGTGGTCGCCCAATAGGCCTTGCGGAAAGCTTCAGCTTCGGTTGCATTATTGGGTGTGCTGCCCGTATCACCCGGGCCTATCGCTTTCACAGGATCAGTAAGACGCTGTCCCGTCAAAGCCCGGAACATTGCTTCCCGTGCATCCCGCACGGTGAAGTGGTTGCGTCGGCCACTGTTATCCGGTGGCGGTGTAGCGAAAGCATCGCTACTGCCGAGCGCCCAGTTGACGGCGGTTTCTCGCGGGTCTACGCCGATCGTCAGCTCACGATTATTTACGGGGTCAAAGAAATGATTGATTGGGCGATCTATGTTGCCGTAGGGGTCATCCTGGGGGTTATCTGCCTCAAGTCCACAAGGAAAGATTTTGGGCGTGAAATCATCTTCGCGGATGGCGCCACGCATTAGCCAGCCGAGTATTTTAAATTGTGCTTGCTGGGAGAGTCCTAAATTCTGCCTTAGAATTCTTCTCATATACACGCTTTTATCCGCAGGCCTTTTTCTTACTGTCGTACCTGCGACATCAAAATAGTCTTCGCCAAACGGACTTTCCATATTGGGATCTATACCAAGTCGGGTTATAGACTCATAGCTATCAAAATCCGAATTTTCGAAGGCCTTAAACGTCATGAGACCATGCGTGTCAACTTCATACGCGAGAACAAAGCATGGATAGAATAGAAGAAAGACCCATAGACAACTGAATAGTCTATTTGTCATTTTCCTGCTCCAGTCGCTTAAGCTCACGCACCCTTTGAGATTCCCGCTTATAGGACTCCTCCGGACCAAGCTCATACATCTCTACCATCATTAAAAAATACAGCACCTCCATTTTATCCTCCATGGTCACTGCCACCTCATCCGCTTCCTCATACAAGGCGCGATCAATAACATTAAGGGCCTTCTCACTCTCGTCATCATCTATAATGCAGGACACTAACCTGGAGTAATTACGTAAATCTGCTATCCGCTCACTCGAATTTCCTTCAAACTTTTTCAGATATTGCGTAGGCTGATCAGGCTCTCCCCAGTAGCTGTAGCCATCCTTATACGCAATCAAATCTACTCGCGGCTCCTGCAGGCTGAGACGATAACCCTTATTAAACCATTCAGGGATCCGGTACGTTCCCTGTTCGTCAGTTTTTGCTGTTTCCACATGAAAACACATTTCCCGTCCGTAACCGCCATACCCTCTCCATAGCGCAATCACGAGTGCATCTTCTATCGGTCGCCCTGTATCCTGATCCAGCACCTGGCCCTCTATCGCTGACCAGTGTCGCTTCGCAAAAACACTGCATGCCGATAATTGCGCAAACAACAGCACAATACATATCCACAAAAAATTCCTCTTAGCCATAAAACCACCTGTCATTGATATCCAATGTCATCATGATGTCTGTAAACATGACCAATATAATTAATTTCATGACTTTATCCTCAACCCTGGCCTGATATTTCTCTGCCAACAACATCACACAATCACATACTCTGGATTCGCCAGACGCCGTCGGCGCCGCGCACCAGTATGACCTTGTATGCCCTGGTTCCCCGCACCTCATCTCTTGTCACCAGCAGTTCGGCATAGCTACTACCAAAACGATTGCTTCTCACGGTGCCAAGACGGTCCGGCAGGGTAGTAATGTTGGCAGACAGTACATTGAAAGCTTCGAGATACTTTGCTCGCATGGAGCTTTCGAACATATCGACAGCTCCGCTGATATCACCGGCACGCAGACGGCCGAGCATGGCGTTATAGGCGCTCCGTCGGCGTGAGTCCGCCGCAAAAGGATCTTCTGCAACAACAATAAAGAAGAGGTCGTAAGCATCGCCGACACTGTCGACAATACTGACCTTGCCGGTGTAAAGACCGGCTGTGAAATAGGTATTGGGAATCTGAAGTGTTCCCTGCGGCACATCGAGGGTTGTGAAATCGAAGCTGCCGTCATTTTCAAAGTCGACCTGCAGGCTCTGCAGGTTGGCGCCGCTGCTATTCGTTACTGCAAGACTGACCACCAGTGGTGCAATACCGGAATCCGGTGTCAGGTTCATTTCAAACGGCAGCCCGGCGCTGCCTGTCAGGCTGATGGTTTGTGTGAGTGAAGCACCATCCGGCGCCGTTGCCGTAATATCGATATTGTTGGCGCCCGGCAACAGGGGCAGGTTATTGACGACAAACTGATCTCCATAGACCGCCGCCACCTGACCGTTCACGGCAATACCGGTATTGGCGGGACCTGCCCAGTTGCCGGTCAGATTTACCACGTCGTCATTGATGGTGGAAGTATCGGTTGGCTGTATGTTGGTGAGCGACAGGGCGGGCGGCACACCGGCAATTGCGCTACTGGCCCACGCCGCCTGGTTACCCAGGTCGTCTTCCGCCACTATCGACAGGGTATCACCTGATCCTGCAGCGATGTTTGCTGAAAAGCTTCCATCACTGTTGGCCGTTACGCTGACGACTTCCCCGGTACGGGCATTGACCAGGTTGATCATACTGCCGGCCTCGACGCTGCCGGCCGCACCGGTTACTGGCACATTGCCGGATGATGGAGTGCCGAAGGTAACCAGCTGGATATCAGGGTCGGCGGGCGGTGTTGCGTCCAGTGTGATGCCAACGGTCAATGTGGTGGTATTACCCGCCAGGTCCGTTGCGACCAGACCAACCGTATTCGGGCCTTCGGCAAGTATCACCGGGCCCGTGGTAAAGCTGTTATCTGCGGCCACATTCACAGGCTGACCGTTGACGGTCAGCGTCACGGTTTCGTTCACTGAACCCGTGAATATTTGTTCGACCCGGTTTGTCAGGGTGCCATCGACCGGGCTCGTCAGGGTCAGTACCGGCGGAGTGGCATCCATTGTGACGTCGATCGCATTGGAGTCTGTCGATTCCCGGATAGCTCTATAGCTACGTGCCGTTATCCGGTTAGCCCCCTCGGCAAGGGTGACCGAGCCCGAAAACCTGCCCGCCGCGTCCGCAACAAGCACTGCCTGCTGTACCCCGTCCACAAACAGGCGGATACCGGCATTCGGCGTCGATACACCGGCTACCGGGTAGTTCGCCAGGTTGGTCAATGTTGACGCTGTCGTCAGTTCGGGCGGCAGCGGGATGAATGCTGTTGCGAATGGTATGTATATGAGCGTAGGTAAAGAGGAAGGACCATCAACATCATCGTAGATACCTGCCTGCACTTCGCTGTCGACCGTGGTACCCCACCAGTTGTCGTCAGCCGCCAGAAAGCGGCCCGTATTTGAAAAAATACCGGTTTCGTAATTATAGCGTGCGTTATTCAGCAGGTTGTTGCCCTGAACCCGGACATCGGGGTCCCAGTTATAGCCGTTTTCCCTGCCTCTCGAGGCATACACCCCCCTCTCGTTATTCTCGACCCAGTTGAACAGCACAGTACTGTTGCTGCGACCGGTAACACTGATACCGTAAGCAGCCTCCTAGACGTGATTCCCCTGAATTGTGGCGTCATAGAAGGCGGCCCAGATCCCGCGCCCTGAACTCCTGTTGTTCACGGTGATGCGGTTGTTCTCGATATTGCCAGTGAAATAGCTGTCGGTATTCCCAGAGTAATAGATACACCTGGAACTGCAATTGGTAAATGTGTTGTATTTAACTGAAACATTCGTGGCATTGACCTCAACACCAGTCTGCACATTTTCAACCTGTAGGTGGTGGATGGTCTTGTTGGTACTGTTGACCAGCAAACCACCCCAGTAATCTGCTGTTGCCGGATTGTCGATGGTACTTGTGAGCAAGGCCGGGGCCGCTTCGGTTGTTTGCAGGTCCAGGTCGCCATTGACAACAAGACGGGCTCCGGGCGGGAACCTGACCACCGATCCGGGTTCGATGGTCAGCTGTATACCTGCTGGCACGAATACCGAGTCGGTTAGCGTATAGGAGCCATTCGCAGCACTCCAGACGGTATTCTGCGAGAGGACACCATCCACTCTGGCAGAGTAAACCGGCTCGCCGAGGCTGTTGAGATAGGGTGAGTACTGGATCTGGTTTGAATTCAACCCGGCAAGGATTACGGACTCGTCTTCACTTCCCCACCAGTTCAGCGTTGCATCCAGAACGGAGGTGTCACCAAAGCCATTTATAAAATAATTGTATGTCGTGTTCCCGTATATCCGGTTATTCCGGATAACCGGATTCACGTCATCAAGGTTCCCGTATTTCGTTATATTGATGCCGTAGTTATTGTTGCTTACCAGGTTACCTGAAATCGTCGGTGCTGCAGTAAACCCAGCAGGCACGTCACCCGAAATATTGATACCGTTGTTATTATTGATGACCCGGTTATTGGTAATAGCCGCCCCTGTCAGCCTGGCATATATTCCGCTATCGGCATTATCTACGCTATTGTCCCGCACCACGCCATCAGCGGTATCGAAGGAGATACCAGTACCACTCTGCACGGTATTATTCAGAGTGTTATTGCTGACTTCGGCCTGTATAACGCCATTGGCTACCCGCACGCCATCCCTGGAAAAATCACTGATCTTGCTGTCGACAACCGTTGTATTGCTCCCCAGCACCTGGATTGCGCTTGTAGCAAAACGAATATCCGCACCTGCCACGCGGTTACCATTGGCATACAGGGAAATACCCAACCACTCGCCGGCCTGCGGAGTTGTACTCAATGCGTCGAATCTGGCCGGGTTTGCAGTTGTACCATTGACCCAGAGGTTCCCGCGCGCGGAAAGGATGGAGTCCGCGGCAAAAAGTAACTGCGCACCTTCATCAATCGTCAGCACTGCCGTATTTGCCACAACGAATGCACCAAGCACTGTATACGTTGTGCCAGCAGGGAGTGTGGTACTTTGTGATATCAGTCCATTCAGGTAGTTACCCGGTACAGGGGAGCCGTTCTCGGCATCCAGGAACGGCACAAGGCGTGTAATGGGTGCATTAAAACCCTGCGCCCGTGCATAGTCATAGATACCGGCAGAGATGACTGAGGGATCAGTACTGCCCCACCAGTTTTCGGAAAGATCCTGCTCAATACCGACAAGCGAAGCACCCAGGGGGCTTGTCGGGTCTACATAACCATCCGTCACATAGGAACGCTGACTATTGTTGTAGAACGCATTACGTTTAATGGTTGGAGAAGGGTTATTAGCCACATTGCTGTAATCACCAAAGACGCCAAGCCCGTTGTTGTTATCACTGAAGGTTGTACCGTTGATAACGGGTGAGGAGCCCTGTTCTATGTACATACCAAAGCTGTGGTATCTGAAAGAACAGCCGGTAATTGTCGGGCTGGCCCCCGTTAACCGCATACCCATGGCTTTAGAGGTATAGGTCGTCCCGGTATACGAACCACTATATTCAACCTGCGTATTGGTTATATTCCCACCAGAACCCTGACGCATCCATATACCAGCTGTCTTTGAGTTCTTGATCGCACTACTTTCAAGGGCAAGTGTCTGCAGGTCTATAACATCAATGCCAATATCGGCCCATTCGATACTGGCGTTACGGATGGTCACATTGGTAGCGCCTGAATCAACCAGGACACCTTGCCAGTCACCGGTTCGCGGTATCGAGGCTGTACTGGTGAACTGAATTGGCGTTGCTGTTGTCCCCAGAAGTTCAAGTCCGCCAGACACCCGCAAACTGGCACCTGACTCAAACTGGAGCACGGCACCAGGCTGGATATACAAAGTCGCTCCCGCTGCAACAACAAGGTCACCACTGACAATATAGGGATCAACAGGATTTCCTGCAGTCCAGACAGTATTGGCTGCAATGTAGGTATCGACCTGGTTACGGGCGATGGTATTGGTGTAGTTGACGGTGACGGAAGCGCTTGGCTGACTTTCCAGGAGACCATCCCAGGCGGTGAAATAGATACTGTTTGCACCGTCATCCAGCTGAACACCCACAGAAAAACTGCCGTCTGTAACGGAAGCTTGGCTGCTTTGTTGCAACACGCCGTTTACGTAGACACGTACTTCTTCGCCTGGCAAGGCATTTCCGGATGCCGTGACGGGATTCGTGGTGGATTGATCGGGAAGACTACCGATGACTGGCGCGTCAGGCCCGACATAAACATCGGGCAGTGTCACCTGCCCCAGCAGAGCGCGCGTGAGAACAAGAATATCCGCGGCATTTAATACGCCGTCAGGGCTGCCGAGAGGCGCCACATCCCCGATGCGTTTCTGACGCTCGGTAGGCACAGGATTTCCCTGGACCAGGCGGGTAAGAACAACAAGATCACCGGCATTACGCACACCGTCCGGATTACCCAGAGGCGCCAGATCACCACCGGGGCGGGTTTCTGCCAGGACCATGGTCGAAACGAGCAGTATCCATACCGCCAAATAGCGCATTCGTGTACCCCCCGTACACGGTTTGCAACAGAACCGTTACTGAACTGACTTGATAATACCCCATTTTAACACTGGATACTTGCCCGCTCTGTTTCATACACTTTGAGCCATTGAAAGCAGAAAAAGATTGCCGCGCTGCGCTCGCAATGACGGGTTTATTTTGTCCGGCGCTGGCGCTGCGCCTCGAACAGGCAGATACCGGTAGCGACAGAGACATTCAGACTGCTGACCGAACCGGCCAGGGGAATCGACAGTAACCCGTCACAGTGCTCGCGGGTAAGACGACGCAGGCCTTTACCTTCGCCGCCCAGCACCAGCGCCAGGGGACCGCTCAGATCAGTATCGTAGAGTGAGGTTTCCGCCTCGCCGGCCGCACCGTAGATCCACACGCCGGCATCGCGCACGGCTCGCAGGGTACGCGCCAGGTTGGTCACCCTTACAACGGGTATGGTTTCTGCGGCACCACAGGCCACCTTGCGCACCGTGGCATTCAGCGGTGCGGACTTGTCCTTGGGAATAATAACCGCATCGACACCCGCGGCATCGGCGCTACGCAGGCAGGCCCCCAGGTTGTGCGGGTCCTGAACGCTATCGAGAATCAGCAGAAACGGCGGTCGTTCCAGCGATTCGATGAACGCTGGCAGATCGTGCTCACCCAGACCTGGCGCACCACCGGTTTCCGCCAGTACACCCTGGTGAGTGACACCGGGCACGCGCTCATCCAGTTCCTGGCGGGCAACACGACGTACCGGCACGTTGGCCGTTTCGGCCAACGCCAGTATTTCATCCATACGAGCGTCACTGCGGGTTTCCAGCGCCAGCAGCAATGAGATACGCGCCGGGTTACGTTCCAGCAGGCTGCGTACAGCGTGGAGGCCAAACACCCGCTCGGTTCGCTTCACTGTCACGTCCGGTACGTGTGCGTATGATCCACCCGCGTATCAATCAGATGTAATCGGGCGCACCAGGATCTCGACACGACGGTTCAGTTGACGTCCGGCTTCTGTCGCATTGGTCGCCCTGGGCTGTGTCTCGCCACGACCCACAGCATCCAGCCGGTTTGCGGCGACGCCATGATCAATAAGGTAGTTCATAACGCTGCGTGCGCGACGCTCGGACAGGGCCTGGTTATAGGCTTCGGAACCAATGTTATCCGTGTGCCCGATTACCGTCACTGTCGTTTTCGGGTAGCGGGAGAGAATACTCGCCACCTTGTCGAGCGTTGGAAGAAAAGCCGGCTTCAGACTGGCGCTGTTGAAATCAAACGACACTTCACTCGAAACATCGATCTTCAGACTCTCGTCCTGCAGACGCTGGATTTCAAGATCATTGCGGCGTTGTTCCTCGGCAAGTTCTGCCTCGAAAGCACGTTGCTGTTCGTCCATGTAATTACCGGTCGCCGCACCGGCGAGGCCGCCCACCACTGCGCCTGTCAGGGCGCCTTTTTTACCGCCACTGACCTGCTTGCCAATCACAGCACCGGCAATGGCACCGACAACAGCACCGGTTTTTGCGCGCCGGTTGGGATCGTCTGTTGCGCAAGCAGACAGCGCTATCACCATTACGGCTATTACCGTATTACGAATCTTTTGCATTTTTCTCACTCCCTTCTGGGCTACGTTTTCTACGACCGCCGCGCCGGCGCTTTGGTTTCCGTTTCTTTGTTCCACCACTCTTTTCATCTGTAGAACTGCTGCTTTCCTGCCCGCTTCCTGTTTTGGCTTCGGGTTTGGCCTTGCTTTTACTTTTACGCTTGCGCTTTGACTTGCTCTTGCTCTTGCTCGTGTTCTTTCGAGGCGGCTTGCCACCTTCATCCGGAGCTCCTGGCAACTCGAAATCCATCTTGCGCTCATCGAGATCAACGCGTACCACCCGGACTCTGACTTCATCACCAAGGCGGTAGGACATGCCAGTCCGTTCACCACGCAAACGATGGCCGGCCGGATCAAAATGATAGTAATCATTGTGCAGGGCCGTGATGTGCACCAAGCCTTCCACAAAAATATCCTTCAGCTCGACAAATATACCGAACGAGGTCACGCTGGTAACGATGCCGTCATATTCCATGCCGACCTTGTCCAGCATGTACTCACACTTCAGCCAGTCAACCGCATCACGCGTCGCATCATCGGCACGCCGTTCGGTCGTCGAACAATGCTCGCCGATCGCCGCCATGTCATCCACGCTGTAAGCAAATGATTCGGCGCTGTTGACCTTGCCGGTTTTCTTGCCCTGCTTCTTGTAACGCGCTTCGGTGCGTAAATGGTGACGAATAGCGCGATGAACCAGTAAATCCGGGTAGCGGCGGATCGGGGAGGTGAAGTGCAGGTACTCGTCTTGCGACAGGCCGAAATGCCCGATATTCTCCGGGCTATAGCGCGCCTGGGACAGGGAACGTAACATAACCGTCTGAATTAAATGGGCATCGGGACGATTCTGGATCTTTTTCAGCAGCGCCGAAAATTCAGAGGCAGGCGGTTTGTCCCCGCCCCCCAGCGACAGCCCAAGTTCGGAAAGAAATTCGCGCAGGTCTGTCAGTTTGTCGGCCTTCGGCCCATCGTGCACCCGGTACAGGGTCGGTAATTTGTGCCGGTTGAGGAAACGCGCCGAACAGACATTGGCGGCGATCATGCACTCCTCGATAATCTTGTGCGCATCATTGCGCACCACCGGCACAATCTTCTCGATCTTGCGGTCCTGGCCAAACACGATACGTGTTTCCGTCGTATCGAAATCTATTGCACCGCGCTTCTCGCGCTGTTTACGGAATGCCTTGTACAGGTCGTACAGCTGCTCCAGCGGTTTGATCAAGGGCTTGTATTGCGCACGAACCTCCGGGTCCCGGTCCACCAGCATGGCCGCCACTTCACTATAGGTAAGACGCGCATGCGAGCGCATGAGCCCTTCCATGAAGCGGGAACGGATTACCTTGCCTTCGGCATCGATATACATCTCGCAAACCATACACAGACGGTCTACATCCGGGTTCAGTGAACACAGTCCGTTCGACAGGACCTCCGGCAACATCGGGATAACGCGTTCGGGGAAGTACACCGAGTTACCGCGCACCTCTGCCTCGGTGTCCAGCGCTGTGCCCTTTTTAACATAGTGCGACACGTCGGCGATGGCGACCAGCAGACGCCAGCCTTTGGGTGTCTTGCTGCAATAAACGGCATCGTCAAAATCACGCGAGTCAGCACCGTCGATGGTCACCAGCGGCATTTCCCGCAGGTCCACACGCCCGCGTTTGGCGGCTGGCGGAACCTTGTCCGCAAGACCCTGGATTTCATCCTCGACGGCATCCGGCCATTCCAGCGGCAGTTCGTGTGCACGTATGGCCACGTCGATTTCCATACCGGGCGCCATGTGGTCGCCAATGACTTCCACGACCCGGCCAACCGGTCCGGAACGCTTGCTCGGTTGCTCGATAAGTTCAACGGTCACAAACTGGCCATGACGTGCGCCACCGACCTGGTCTGGTGGCACAATAATGTCGTGCGTCAGCCGTTTGTGATCGGGTACCACGTGACTGATACCATTTTCGAAATAGATACGCCCGACCACCCGGTGTGTACACCGCTCCAGCACTTCAACGATGGCGCCTTCCCTGCGACCACGCCGATCGATGCCGGTAACGCGCGCTACCACCCGGTCGCGGTGCATGACACCACGCATTTGTCTTGGCGACAGGAACAGGTCATCACCACCCTCTTCCGGCACCAGGAAACCAAAACCGTCCGGGTGGGCAATGATGCGCCCGCGCACCATGTCCATGCGGTCGATCAGTCCGTAACCGCCCTTGCGGTTGCGCAGTAGCTGGCCATCTCGCTCCATGGCGCGTAATCGGCGCCGCAGGGCCTCCAGGGCTTCCTCGCCGGACAGCCCGAAGGACTCGGCTATTTCCTCACGGGTCATCAGGCGCCCGACTTCTTCGAGCCGCGACATAATGAATTCACGGCTGGGAATCGGGCTGCTGTATTTGGAGGCCTCGCGCTTGGCGTAAGGATCTTTAGATGAGGATTTCTTACTATTGCTTCGTTTTTTCATGGCGGCATGCTAACCAGTTTGGCGGCTAAATGAAAATCCCGGGCCGAACAGGCCCAGTATAGCCGCCATTGACAACCCTGATAACGGGGGGTAAAGTGCGCGCCTCTCGCATATCTGCGATCCACCGATTTATATTGCCGAGGTGGTGAAATTGGTAGACACGCTAGCTTCAGGTGCTAGTGGGGGCAACCCCGTGGAGGTTCAAGTCCTCTCCTCGGCACCAAACATCCCAGCTGTTTTCCCCGGCGCAAGGCGCTAACGGGCACTCCCGGCAGTAACGCATTGCCTTTACACAAAATCCCCCTTAGGATGTCGCAAACACAGGCGACAGAACAGTTGACCCCAGGCCATACTTCCCTACCTGCGCACTGTGTACGTCTAAACCAGAACATAAACAGAGAACAGGCATGTGCATTTTCAGGCCCCGTTCCCGGATATTGACTCGCGATATTACCGGCCACGGATTAAACGAAGGCTTTTTTCCGTTCATATCAGCCTTCCTTGTTGCGTCAATATCACCATTTACTCCCGCTTCAGCCAACGACGCTCTGTTATCAGAAGAGGCCTTCCTTGACGAGCTACCGATTGTACTCTCTGCCTCACGTCTGCCACAGTCGCCCGCAAATACCCCCATAGCCACCACTGTCATTGACCGGGAAATGATTGTCGCGTCCGGCTTTACCGAAATACCGGACCTGTTGCGACTGGCACCCGGCTTTATCGTCAACTATGAAAACGGGTATAACCAGGCTGTCGGATATCACGTACTCTCGGATCAGTACTCACGCCAGATGCAGGTGCTGGTGGATGGACGGTCAGTCTATGAACCGTCGCTGGGCGGAGTTTCCTGGACTGACCTGCCACTGGCCATCGATGATATCGAGCGCATCGAAGTCATGCGCGGTCCGAATGCTTCCAGTTATGGCGCCAACGCCTTTACCGCCATCATTAATATTATTACCCGCCAGGCTGTGCTCGACCGCGGCCTGATGCTGAAGAGCAATATCGGAAGCGACGGGCTCACCGAAGGCTATATGCGTTACGGAGGCGCCCACAAAAACATGGATTACAGGGTCACGGCAGCTTACCGTGAAAACAATGGTTTTGATGACCGGTATGACGACATGCAGGTCAGGCTGATTACAGTACGCGGCGATTTTCAGCTCGATCTCGACAATACACTCATGGTGCAACTGGGGCACAACAGCGGCTCAAAAGAAGATGACGACGTTTTCGATGAACTGGTTCCCGATCACAAAAAGCAAACCTACAGTCAGTTCCAGCAAATCAGACTGACGCACACGCTGACTGCAGACCAGGATGTCTCGGTTCAGTTCTACCACAACCAGAACAAGAATATTAATGATTTCAACAGCACCCCGGTCGCGGCACTGGGCGGCACTCGACTCTATTTCGACGAAAGGGTCACGGCCGACCGCTGGGACATTGAGTTCCAGAACATACTGAAGCCTGCAAAACCCCTGCGTCTGGTCTGGGGTGCCGGCGCACGCAAGGATGAAGTGGTCGGACCCACGTTTTTCAATACAAACCGTCACGTTGTAAATGACTCCTGGCGAATTTTCACCAATAGCGAGTATTACCTGACTGACAAAACGCTGCTCAATGCCGGTGTCGTCTATGAAGACAGTGACACCGGCGGCAGAAATATTTCTCCTCGCGCATCTGTCAATCACCACTTCCACAAAAACCATACCCTGCGCCTTTCCGCGTCACGTGCGTATCGTGACCCGTTTGTCTTTGAGGAATCTCCTGACTACCGCTTCCCGCTCCCCGCGCCCAATAATGTACTGCTCTTTGATGCGGGCAATATCGATTCAGAACGTATTACAGCCCGGGAAATTGGCTATATCGGAAACTTCCCGCGTGTTCACACATCACTGGATGTCCGCTACTTCCACGAAAAACTGGAAAAACTGATTTCTTTCGATAAAGCCACATTTTCAGAGGGTGTCGATGGCACAGCCCTGTTCTTCAACAATTTAAACAGCGCACAAATAAAAGGGGTAGAAGTGTCTGCCAGCTACCGACCGGGGAATGGCAACCGCATTAATATTAGTTACACACACCAGGACATTGACAGCCATGATATGGGCGGAAACGGCAACTACGCGGACGCCGGCCCGGAGAATATGCTGAATGCACTTGTCATCCACGACTTTAAAAATGGCTACTCTGCCAGCGCAGGCTTTTACTACCTGTCAAGCATGAAAGAACTGTCAACCAATGATGTACGTCGTGCACAGTATCGCACCGATATCCGTCTCGCCCGCACACTCTCGACAGCCAGGCAGAACATCACGCTGGCACTGGTTGTCCAGAACCTGTTTGACAATGATGAAGAAACCCGGCTCAGGAACAACATTGACCGACGAGCCTACGGCTCAATCAGTCTCAGCTTCAAGTAGTACACGATGTCAAAGCAGTACAGAAAAACCGGTATGCTGGAGTATGTCCACAGCATCCCGATGGCCATTCTCCTTGTCACGACACTGACGTTAATCGTCTTTTTCATGGCGCCTGACTCCGTTCAGGCAAAAGAAACTGTCAATATACTTTTCGTCAGCAGCCAGAATACATCGCCCTATCTCCGGTTTGTCGAGGAAGCAGAACTGGAACTTCGAAAAGGGGATTCACTTTCTGTTAACACCACCACACTGTCGGCAAACCAGCTGGGTAATGACAAATTCACTAACACTGCACTGACCTACGACCTGATTGTCTCATTGGGGAAAAAGGCGGCCGAGGCCGTTTTAAAACTGAAACCAGAGACCCCGGTCCTGTATACGCTCATCCCGGAAGTCACCTATAACAGTCTGAAACAGTCCGGCAACCTTGCTTGTCCCGACCGACAATGCTCGGCAGTCTATATAGACCAGCCCCTGAACCGGTTACTCCACATTGTGGCTGTCGCATTTGACGGACAACGGGAACTGGGAGTTCTGCTAGGCCCGCTGTCAGTGAAGCAAAGTGACATGCTCGACCAACTGGCGAAGAAAACGAGGTTCACCCTGCACACCGAACTCGCCAGGAACCAACAGGAAATTCTGCCCGCATTGAACAGCATACTTAAACAGTCAGGACTCCTGCTTTCGATACCTGACCCGGTCGTATACAACCGGAAGACAGCCAAAAGCATACTACTGACAACCTATCGACACAGGGTTCCTGTCATCGCTTACTCACGCGCATACGCCGAAGCAGGAGCCACCCTGTCTGTTTTTTCGACACCGAAACAAATTGCCGTACAGACGGTCAGTGTGATCCAGGATTTCTTCGACAGTGACACAAACGCACTACAGCCGCCACAGCACCCGAAACGCTACAGCATAAAAGTCAACCGGCATGTTGCCGAGTCACTGGGCCTGGACTTCGATGCAAACCCAACATTCCAGTCATTGCTAAAAGAGGCAGATGATGAAGAATCTTAATATCCAGAGCAAAGTGCTGCTGGTGACATTGCTGCCGCTTATGATAACCGGGTTCCTGCTTTCCTCGTTCTTTATCTGGAGTCAGATTTCCGGGATTTCGACCGCACTCGACAGAAAAGGACAGTCAATTGCCAACCTGCTGTCTTCCGCCGCTGAATACGGGGTGCTTTCAGGCAATGAAGTCGCGCTCACAAAACTGATCTACGCATCTGCACACGATCCCGACATCATGGCAATCGTTGTGTCTGACAAGCAGGATCAACCCATAGTACACACTCACCCGTCCGGCTGGGCAGACCTTGAAAAGGTCATTCAATCCGGCAATGACAGGTTATACAAAATATTCACCACACCGGTCTTCTACTCAAGCCTGCCCGTAGATGACTACGAGCCTGACGCCTCAGTCGGGGGTACTCCAGGTGCGGCCACAGACCTGATTGGCTATGTACATGTGATCGTTGACCGGAAACACGCGATTGCACAACAGACGGACGTTCTGGTAAATGGCCTGTTGATCACCGCAATCGCAATACTCATCACGGCTTACTTTGCCAGCCTGATGGCACGCAGCGTCACATCACCGATCCGATCTCTGACCTCGATCACAGACGCCATCAGCAAGGGTGAACTCGAGAAACGAATTGCTGTCGACACGGGTGGTGAAATCGGCATCCTGCAGAAAAGCATCAATTCAATGGCTACAGCACTGGAGCAGGCACGAAACAAGGAAACAGAACGCGCGACCGACGCGTTGTTTATTGAAAAGGTCAAGGCCCAGACAACGCTCGAGTCACTTGGTGAAGGCGTCATTACCACCGATGCTTCCGGAATAATAACCTACCTGAACCCCGCAGCCGAGAAACTCACCGGCTGGACATTTTCCAGCGCTTGCCGCCGTCCACTGCACGAAGTTTTCAAGGTTGTCTCGTCAAATACGCGTGTGCCAATTGATTACCCGGTCTACGACTGCATTAATGGTGGAAATACAATACACCACGACTTTCTGCTGACACTCACCCGGCACGACGGGAAAGAATTTATCATCCAGGATACGGCCACGCCCATCCGTGACAACTACGAAGATATCATCGGGATGGTCCTGGTATTCCATGACTTCTCAAAACTGCACCGCATGTCAGAAAGACTTGCTTACCAGGCATCGCACGATGACCTGACCGGGCTGTTAAACCGGAGGGAGTTTGAAGCCCAGCTTTCCCGGGCACTGATCGAGGTCAATGATGAAGCCACCGAGCATGCACTCTGCTACATCGATCTCGACCAGTTCAAGATCGTCAATGACACCTGCGGCCATAAGGCGGGCGATGAACTTCTCAAACAGCTAACAGTCGAGATCAGGAAAAAAATCCGTAACCATGATGTCTTCGCCCGCCTGGGTGGCGATGAATTTGGCATTATCCTGAAAGACTGCCCGATGAGTAATGCGGAGAAGCTGGCCGCACACATCAAGGATGCAGCCAGCACTTTCCGCTTTTCCTGGCAGCAGCACACCTTTGAAATAGGTGCGAGTATTGGCCTGGTACCCATTACTCATGGTCACGCAACAACCAGCGACCTGATGATGACAGCCGACTCTGCCTGTTATATCGCCAAGGACAAGGGCAGAAACCGCATTCATATCTACGAACCGACTGACGAAGATATCATCCAGCGCAGTGGGGACATGCAGTGGCTGCAGACCCTTAACAAAAGTATCGACAACGACAAGCTCGTCCTGTACAGCCAGTTAATCACGCCGATCAGCGAGACACAGGGACTGGGGCAACATTATGAAATCCTGCTTCGAATGAAAGGCATTGAAGGAGACATTGTCCAGCCGGGTCTGTTTATCCCTGCTGCAGAACGGTACCACCTGATGACTTCTATTGACCGATGGGTTGTCAGGAACACTTTTCTCACACTTGCTAAAGCGGGACTTTCCGGTATCAAGGCTGACCTTGATGTACCGGGATTCAGTCTGAATCTCTCTGCCCAGTCGCTAACCGAAAACAGTTTCCTTGATTATGTTGTGGAACAGTTTGAAGACAGTGGTATCAATCCTTCACTCATCACCTTCGAGATCACCGAGACTGCCGCCATCGCAAACCTGGCACGTGCAACCGAAGTTATTGAAAAGTTGAAGCAACTTGGCAGCCGCTTCTCCCTGGACGACTTTGGCAGTGGCCTGAGTTCATTTGCCTACCTGAGCAATCTGCCGGTGGACAATATCAAGATCGACGGGCATTTTGTTCGTGATATTGCCGACAACCCCGTAAGCCGGTCGATTGTTGAATCTGTTGCACAGATCGGACGGGTTATGGGGGTAAAAACGATTGCGGAGTTCGTGGAAAACGACTATATACTTCAGGAGGCAAAAGACTGTGGTATAGATTATGTTCAGGGCTATGGCATAGAGCGTCCGCGCCCGCTGAAAGACATACTGAAGCACCTCGGTCTGACCCGGATGACCTGAACACCAGGCTAACCGGGCTTCTGGCAAGGCATTCACACCACCTTTGACCAGGATCAATGCCACCTGCAGCACTTCTGCTTTAGCCTGCCATACATGGCTGGTCATCAGGTAACGGGGCCCGGTTTATGAAACAGCTTTCTTTTCTGACAGCACTGCTGCTAACACTTGTACAACCGGTGCAAGCCGATGTGCTGGTGCTGGTACATGGCTACATGGCAGATGCGCGCAGCTGGGAGGCAAGTGGCGTGACCGCAACGCTGGCCTCCCGAGGCTGGCAACCGGCCGGTGTATTAACCCCGACACCCAACGGAATAGTCAGTCCTGTTGCCCTGTCGCAAGCCGCGAATAAAAGTTACAGCGTAAACCTTCCGGCTGCTGCGCCACTGCAGGTTCAGGCAACAGCACTTGCCCGAGTGCTGGATGTTGTGCGTCAGCAGTATCCGCAAGAGCGCCTGGTTCTGGCAGGACATTCCGCTGGTGGTGTCGTTGCGCGAATGATGCTGACCGGACAAAACCCCTATGCGGTAGACACCCTGGTGAGCATCGCATCACCACACCTGGGTACCGGCCGGGCCGCTCAGGGTCTCGACCTCGTGGATTTTAACCCGTTCTTCTGCCCGGGACCGGGAATCGACTTCATGAAACACGCGCTGGGAGGTGACGAATATGACTACCTTGAACATTCACGTGGCGCCCTGATCGACCTGCTGCCGGAAGCGTCCGGTAATATACTTGCCTGGCTGAACCGGCAGCCATACCCTGATATCCACTACTACGCTATCGTACATACACTGCCGTATGAGTCTGGAGACGATATCGTTCCCGCATACAGCCAGGACATGAATAATGTCCCAACCCTGAGAGGGCGGGTGAAAACACTGTATATACCTGCTTCACACAGCCTCAATCCACAGGACGGAATATTGCTCGCCACATTACTGGCACAACAGTCTCGCCGCTGAGACGTTACGAGGCCACAGTCTGCCGAGGTGCTAGTAACGTCTACCCGGAGGTGTTGTGGCAAACCGGGTATTTGACCAGCGCATGGGCAATCTGGTCAGCAAGTTCATCAAGTCCGGCATCCAGCCCTTCAACCAGTGCGGCATGGTCGCCCCCGCCCAGTGCCATCTCGATAGTGAAGTTTTGAACATCCACCAGGCAGCCGCTTTTAACCCGCCAGTGTCCTTGCAGTACCGCATACTTGCCAGGAGTGCCGTCAAAGCGCTGAAAGTGAACGGCCAGCCGATACGCTGCATTTATATCGCCACCATCTGCCAGATGAACGGCGTTTTTACCAAGCCGTTGCGATAGCCCCTGTAACAGCACCCGTTCCACGTTGGCACGAAGATCCCCGGCCCAGCGGTGAAATTCCGCAAATACCATGCGGCCAGGCGCAGGGCGTGTCGCAATCTGCGGTCGAAGCACAACATCCGGCAATGTCACCGGACCCAGGGATACAGATTCGGACAACCCTTTATCAATCAAACCAGCCGGCCCTGCGGTAAGCACATAAAATTCCGACTCTGGTGTCTTGCCGCCCAGTGTACAGGCCGAAAGCCCGGCAGCCATCAGCATGGACAAGCCACGCCGCATATACCCTGTTACGGTGATCATGGCGACTCATCCTTGCCCTTGAGCAGGGATTCCGGATGCCGTTCCAGGTACTCGGCCATCAAACGTACAGCGCGGGCCGCCAGCTGCAATTCGCGCACGGCTGCATAAAACTCTGTACCCAGCGCGCCTTCTTCCGCTACCAGTGCATCGATTCCACGCATGGCTTCATCGGTAGCATCCAGCGCCTCATGCGTTTCATCGACCAGCGATGGTAATGCCTTGCTGGCTGCCTGTGCCAGCTTGTCCAGTGAAATCATCATTTGATCAGCATTACGCACCATACGATCCAGTGGTAATTTCTCCAGTTTTGCCAGTGTCCGCGTCAGCGCCTCACCAAGTTGTTCCATCTCGCCCGGGGCCGCTGGTATCACGGGATACCCGTCTCGTGATACCAGCTTCACCGGTTTGGCGTCTGCCATCAGGTCCAGCGCGATGATTTTTTGCCCCGTTAACAGGTTGGTTGTTTCCAGGCGGGCTCTCAACCCTCGCGCAAGCAATACTTCAACACGTGAGCCGACAGCTTTTTCCAGCTGCTCTCCTTCAAGATCAGCACGTTCTTCGATGCGCAGCATCTTTTCTGCTTCAAGCTCAATAAAGACCGTGCGCCTGGCCTGCTTTGTCTCAAGATCAAGATAGGGATCGATCTGCATAACAGTTCCAACACGCACACCCATCAACTCCACCGGCGCGCTGACCAAAAGTCCCCGAATGTCTCCCGACAGATCGACACGATAACGATACCCGCGGGAAACGGGTTTTTCCCGGGTGCGTGCATAATTTGGATACAGGCGGAACACGGTGTCTTCCGGTGCCTGCTCGCTGTCAGTCAGGGACAAAGGTGTCTCAAATGCTATGCCACCCGAGATCAGCGAAGCAAACGACTCCAGCTCAACCGTGACACCGGCAGGATCAATTGAAACATCCACACCACCGACATTCCAGAAGCGTGATCCCCTTCGTACGTAGAAATCATGTGGCGCCTCAACAAATACATCGACATCAACAAAAGCATGGTCTTTGGCCAAACGGTAACCTGTCACCTGTCCGACCGCTATCTGCCGGTAGTAGACTGGTGCCCCCACAGACAGCGACGAAGCTTTCTCTGCACGCAGGTGATATACCGTGCCACGTTCATTTGACTTGATAACCGGTGGTGTTTCCAGCCCGACAAACTCCCGGCTCTCGTCACCCTCCTTGCCCGGATCCATCGCGACATAGGCGCCACTGATCAGGGTTCCCAGCCCGCTGATCTCACCGGAATCAACACGTGGCCGGACTACCCAGAATCGGGTCGACTCGATAAGATGGCGCTCCATGCCCGGCACCATCTCGGCCTTGACCAGCACATGCGTAAGATCTTCCGCAAAGCGAACCGTCTTGACCTTTCCGACAATGACATCCCGGTACTTGACCAGTGTCTTGCCTTCTTCGATACCTTCCGCAGTCTGGAACTGGATAACGACCTCTGGCCCCTGCTCAATGATGGCCTTGACCACCAGCCAGCCGCCAATCAACAGTGCGATCAGCGGTAACAACCAGATAACGGGAAACTGTTTTCCCCACTCGTCGACCACAGCCTCCGGCAGAGAGCCTGGAATAGCGGGTTTTTCAGCTTCGCTCATGGACAGTCTTCCTCGTGATCCCAGATCAGGCGGGGATCAAAACTCATGGCTGACAACATGGTCAGGATGACAACAGCAGCAAATGCACGTGCGCCCGGACCCGGCGTGATATCGGCAAGTACGCCAAGATGCACGAGTGCTGCCAGTAATGCGACCACGAATACATCCACCATTGACCAGCGTCCGACCAGTTCTGTCATGCGATACAACCGGGTCCGTTCACGTCGCCGCAGATTTGATTTTCGGTGTACGGAAAATAACAGATAGACCAGCACAATCATTTTCAGCAACGGAACAAGTACACTGGCAACGAAAACCACCAGTGCAATCGGCCAGTCACCATGCATCATCAGGCGAATCACGCCACTGATAATGGTGTCCGGCTGACCGGATCCCAGGTACACCACCGTCATGATGGGCAGCAGGTTGGCGGGGAAATACATAATGACCGCTGCAAGAAGCAGCGCCCAGCTATTCGAGAGACTGGCCGGTTTCCGCACGTGCACATGAGAACCACACCGCGGACAAAGACCGGTACGGACAGCGGGCAGACGCATCAGCTGGTTACAGACTGCACAACTGGCAAGTCCAAGACAGCTAGCGCGCACGATACCAAACTCCCATACGATCCATCCGTGCCCAGATGATATGCGGCTCAAACTGGGACAGGGCTGCTGTCGAAACTACAATCAGTGCAACATAGGCATACAAGGCAGGCCCCACGACAAGGTTCGCCATATCGGATAACTTGACCGCAGCAACCAGCACACCGACCATGAAGACATCCAGCATTCCCCACGGCAGGACATGACCAATCCATACCATAATATGCCGCAAGCCCGGCAACGGTTTGTACAACTGCACACTCAGCAGAACATAGAGCGAACCGGTCACCAGCAGGATCGGGCCAACCACCGTCGTCAGAAGCACCACGATACCGGTTTCGCCCATACCGGCATCGTAGAGCGCCTTCGCGGTCCCCGGCAAGGTTGTTTGCTGCGACCGACCCTGTATCTCAAGGGTCAGAAAAGGCAGAAAATAAGCCAGTAACATCAGCAGCAGCGCACTCATGTTCAGCACAATGGGTAACAACAGCCCCCCCGCCGGGTTGCGGGCCAGCAAGGCACCGCAGCGGTAACAGTGTGCTGACTGGCCAGGTGCCAGCATCCCGATACACTGCAACTCGTCACACTGGTGGCAAGCCACCAGTTCCCGCGCTCTACCTCTGCCTGCACCACTGTCGGGCATGACTGCTCCGCCGCGATTCTATGTGCCCGCCAGGTGGTCGGACAACTGTTATCATGCGTACGATACTATAGCGCTGGCGACAGGCCGGCAACCCGGCCCACGGGCCTGTAGACGAAACCCCCGCGGCCCATACCGGGAGACCAAAATATGCCGACCGACCGCCTGAATGAAGCGCTGGAGCGCTTTTATAAACTGCAGAGAGAACTCGAAGTAGAGATCGACCGCCTGTTGCAGGAAAAGCGTGAGCAATTTCACTACCACCTGGAACGCGGCAAGGTTCAGTTTGAACAGGGCATGCGAGCCCTGCACAAGCGCAAGCGGATCAGCGCATGGCAGTACCTGACCCACGCCCGCCTGAGACACGTTATATCAGCGCCCATTATCTACAGTGTATTTTTTCCCTTCCTGGCACTGGATATCGCTGTAACAATCTACCAGCAGATCTGCTTTCGCCTGTACGGCATTCCACTGGTACGCCGTTCAGATCACATCGTCATTGACCGCCACAACCTGGCCTACCTGAATGTCATCGAAAAGTTGAATTGTGTGTACTGCGGCTACGGGAATGGCGTGGCTGAATACGTCCGCGAAGTCTCGGCGCGTACCGAGCAATACTGGTGTCCGATCAAACATGCCAGGCGATCACGGGAGCCTCATCATCTGGCAGACCATTTCCTGGATTACGGTGATGCCGATGCCTGGCGGGAAAAACTGGAAACGCTGCGTAAAGACTGGTCTACGCTCGACACCACGGCACCACCTGACCATCCGAAAGAATAGTCAACCCAGGAACTGCTCTGTTAACTACCCATCGCGGAAAAACTGCGAATAAAAGGGCCCGCCATACGTGGATCCTTGATCATTGCAGTATAGTCACCAACGTTGAATTTGAGTTTGCGGGAAGTATACGCCATCCCCAGACCCATCATACCCGGTGGTTTCTTCATCCACTTGTTCCAGCTTTCCGGGGTAGCGCGCAAGTCCCAGTTCAACTCCTGATTATTATAATCGCCGGCTTCCACCACGTGTCCATTCTCGACACGGATAAACCCCCGCGGCGAAGCTTCGCCGTCAAAACCATAACCGATGGTAGAGTTAAACCCGATCTTCTCAAGCGCACCGGCAAGGTCGCTGTCAGCGTTCCATCGTTCCTTGAAACCGTTCATCCACTCTGCAGAAAACATGTCAGACATCTCAATAGTCTCCTCTCGTTGACGTACTACAGCCAGATCGGCATGTCCGTACCGTATCCAGCCCAAAAGCGAGCCCCTGATCAATTACCTCCAGTAACTAATTCGATCACTCGACCCCTCTATGTATAAACATAGCATATTCCCACAATTTTCCTGCCTGAAAGTACATTCAACGCCAGGATATAGACCATTGGCCAGTTGTCTCTATTTGAGCCCGAATTTTGCATGATTGTTCGTCAACGACAAAAATCAGGCGCTGCGGTAGCACCTGGGAGACTGGAGCAAAAGCATGAAATCCTGTGATCTGCCAGTGATAGACAACAGTACGATCGAAATCTGCCAGGACAAGGTTGTACGCCTGGGATTCAGAGTGACTGACCAGCAAAATGGCCATCTGCTGCAATATGGAGACGACCTGGTGTATTTGCACGGTGGTTACGGCGGCGCATTTCCAAAAATCGAACAGGCCATACAAGGGTGCCGGGTGGGCGACCAGATCAGCGTATCTTTATCACCCGAGGAAGGTTATGGACAACACAACCCGGAGCTGGTGATTGAACTTCCAGGAGAAGCGTTTTCTGGTGAGCTGCCACACACCGGAGAGGCCGTAGACGGACAACTGCCGGATGGAAGCAGCATGACCTTCACCGTCTCCGAGGTTAGCGGCGAGAGCATACGGATGGACGGGAACCATCCTTTTGCCGGCAAATACCTGGCTTTCGATTTCGAGGTCCTGGAGGTTCGCTCATCCACCTCGGCCGAACGCAGCGCAGGCTATGCTTTTGACGGCATGCTCAACTGCTAGCCTCACAAGAGTAAAAAAGAACAGCAAAAAAAACGGCGAGCCAAAGGCCGCCGTTTTTTTATTTACCACACCTTCGCGTATAGATCAGGCCGCGAGACGTTCCTTGATAGCGTTGATCACATCGTCGCTGTTGGTAGCATTGACAGTGACGCACAGGCCTTCATTCTCGTAGAAACCAATCAATGGTGCAGTCTTTTCGTTATAGGTTTCAAGACGGTGGCTGATGGCCTCCTCGGTCTCGTCTGCACGCTGTATCACAGGGCTACCACATTTATCGCAGATACCTTCGACCTTGGGCGGGTTGCTCTTGACGTTATAGATTGCCTGGCAGTCCGTATTGGAGCAGGTACGACGTGTGGTCAGACGATCCAGGATCACATCACGTGGCACATCGATGTTGACGGCCATGTCGAGCTTGATACCCAGCTTGTCCAGCAGCACCTTGAGGGCTTCGGCCTGGGGAATGGTGCGCGGGAAACCATCGAGCAGAAAGCCCTTCTCACAATCCGGTTCCTGCAGACGCTTTTCCATAATGCCCATGATCAGCTCGTCAGGCACCAGGTCACCGGCGTCCATGTAAGCCTGGGCCTGCTTGCCCAACTCGGTGCCGGCCTGTACGGCGCCACGCAGAATGTCGCCGGTGGAAATCTGTACAGAGCCATCCATCTCGGTCAGCATCTTGGCCACGGTACCCTTGCCGGCACCCGGCGCACCTAAAAGAATCAGTTTCATTGCGTGTTCCTCTTGAACGGTAGATAAAATCGGGGTTTTCGGCAGCAGGTCTGCCCGGGCCGAAAAGCAGGTGCGCATTGTGCTTGCGAAGGCGCAGGCAATCAATAGCCTGCGCGGTTTCGGGGCCAGGATTTACACAAGAAAGCCCGAAATCATTACATTATTAGTGGGAATACTGCCGGAAAACTCCTGCTTGTTCGTCATTGCGCGGAACGAAGTGACGCGGCAATCTCTAACAGACTGATCCCATTGTGTAAGATTGCCGCGTTTCGCTCGCGCCCTGAAGGATGGCGAAGACATTCTGAGGAAGTACTTCTGGGGTGCAATGACGTGAATGCTGAGTCAGTCAGCGGCCCGCTAGAGATGGGAAACCAGGCGTGCGTCGGGAATCGACAGGCGCAGCGCATCGGCAATTTCCAGGCGGATACCTGCCACCGGCCGGATCGACACCCACAGCAGGTTCAGCTTCAGGTTCAGCTCCGCAAACACCACCGCATCCCCAAAACACGCCAGGACACGATGGATCTCTTTCAGGGTCTGCTGGATGCGCACCTGCGATTTCTTGCGCAAGCCCGGGATGATCACCATGAAATCGGATAACGGCCTGCCGTTCTCATCAACAGCCGGCGCCCGTTTGCGCAACGGCTCGGAGGCATCGAGTAGAGGCAACAGTGTGACACGCGGCAGGCTCATGAATCTGACTATAGACTGCACCGGAAGGACTGACAACAGAACACGCATTACAGCTGTGGCTGACACTGGCCGGCTTTGCTAGTATGCCCGCGGAAAGTCCCGGTAGCTCAGCTGGATAGAGCAAGCGCCTCCTAAGCGCTAGGTCGGAGGTTCGACTCCTCTCCGGGACGCCATTTGTCCGTGCCCGACAGCATCAGGTTTTGCGACGCACTTCGATAATGTTGGGTAATTGGCCGATACGGCTGAGTATGCGACTCAGTTGTCCGATATCAGTTACCTCGACATGTAAATCCATACGTGCAATCAGTTCTTTTCCGTCAGTATTGGTGCTGATGCCCGTGACGTTTATCCTGTCATTGGCGAGTACCGCAGTGACGTCACGAAGCAGCCCCGGCCGATCATAGGCCTGGATGCGAATATCCACCGGGAACACACGATCCGGCAACGCCCCCCACTCGACTTCTATGAGCCGGTCACGATCTTCTTCCTTGAGACGCAACACATTAGAGCAGTCACTGCGATGAATCGTGACACCTCGCCCACGTGTAATATAACCCACGATTGAATCGTTGGGCACCGGGTTACAGCAACGTGCTGTCGTGGTGAGCAGATTACCTACGCCCAGTATACGGAAGCCGTCCTGTGTTCCCTTTTCATTACGCCTTCCGGTTGTCGGCAGGGTAAGTGGCTCGTCTTCTGTGCGTTCCAGATCAAGCAGGACACTGACAACCTGGCCATAGGGCAGATCGCCGCGCCCCAACGACGCCATCAGACTATCGACATTACTGAAGTTGAGTTTTTCAGCAACTTCAGCCATGCGCTTTGCTGACAGGCCCAGGCGATGCAGTTCACGCTCCAGTGCCGTACGGCCAGCCGCAATATTGATTTCCCGGTCCTGTAATTTGATCCAGTGCCGCACCTTGGCGCGGGCACGGGAAGTCTTGAGATAACCCAGGTGCGGGTTCAGCCAGTCGCGACTGGGGTGTGCCTGGCGTGCGGTCAACACTTCAACCTGTTCGCCGTTTTTGAGCACATAGTTAAGTGGCACAATCCGGCCATTGACCTTCACACCACGACAGCGATGTCCGACATCAGTATGAATGTGGTAGGCAAAGTCCAGTGCTGTCGCACCCGCCGGCATATCAATGACCTCACCCTGTGGCGTCAGCGCATAAACCCGCTCCTCGACAGATTCTGATTTAAAGCGATCGACAAATTCGTGTGCCGAGGGCTCTTCATCCTTCCATTCCAGCAGCTGGCGCAGCCAGGCAATCTTTTTCTCGAAACCTTCGTCATAGCGCGAACCTTCCTTGTAGCGCCAGTGCGCAGCAATCCCCAGCTCCGCGTGCTCGTGCATTTCACGGGTGCGGATCTGTACTTCCACCGGCTTGCCCTCGGGGCCAATCACAGCGGTATGCAGTGACCTGTAATTGTTGGCCTTGGGATTGGCAATGTAGTCATCGAACTCGTGCGGCACATGTCGCCACAGACCGTGCACAATGCCCAGCACGGTGTAACACTCGGCCGTCGTGTCCACCAGCACGCGAACGGCCTGGACATCGAAAATCTGGTGAAAGTCGACATTCTTGCGACGCATCTTCCGCCAGATACTGTAGATGTGCTTTGGCCTGCCCACCACATCGGCCTGGATTCCGGCACGATCGAATTCCTCGATCAGGCTTTCCTTGACCAGTTCGATGTGCCGCTCGCGGTCTATGCGGCGACCGTCCAGCAGTGCAGCGATACGGTGATAGGCATCAGCATCGAGGTAGCGTAACGCCAGGTCTTCGAGCTCCCACTTGACCTGCCAGATACCCAACCGGTTAGCGAGCGGGGAATAAATATCCAGTGTCTCGCGGGCTATACGCTTTTGCCGCTCTTCGCTGAGGTGGCGCAGGGTGCGCATGTTATGCAAGCGGTCCGCAAGCTTGATGAGTACCACGCGAACATCTTCCGCCATCGCCAGCAACAATTTTCGCACATTCTCGGCACGACCATGATCGAGTTGCTGCTGTAGTGACAGGGGCTCACGGATTTCACTGATGCGACCCATTTTGGTGACACCATCCACCAGGTGTGCCACCTTTTCACCAAACTCCTCACGGATATCATCGAGACTGACATCCGTGTCCTCTACCACATCATGCAATACGGCGGCAGTAACGGCCTCATGGTCAAGCTGAAGATGATGGACGATTTCGGCGACGGCCAGGCAGTGCACAAGATAAGGTTCACCGGAAGCGCGGGTCTGGTCACGGTGTGCTTTTTGCGCACGATCAAGCGCAGCACGAATCATCTGCTGTGCAGATTCATCGCGTCCAAAGCTGACTGACGACAACCAGGCATCCACATCCGGCAATTGCCCGTCGTTCGACGTCGTGGTTTCCGCGCGCGCTACCATATCTATCTACCAGTGTAGCCACAGAAACGGGCGTCTGCTATTCATTGCCCGCGTCAGTGGCTTTCAAATCCCCGATTAACCGTTCAAATATCTGTTCCAGGCTCTTCCGCATGGCATCAGCCAAGGCGTGCATATCGCCGCTGCGCGATGAAGTCTGCTGACGATAGACCTTCGTCCATAATGATTTCCCATCACGGGTTGAGTGCAGGACAGCTTCCAGCTCAATATCTGCAAGTGCCCGCCCCGACTCGACCAGCGACTCGAAACGAAGCACTCTCACAGCGAGCTCGTAACGGAACTGCGGGCGCTTGCCCTCCGTTTCAACCCGGTCTGCGACACCACTCTGGCGAAGTGTTTCCAGCAGCGCTTGCTGGATCATGCGAGGAGGCTGGTCCGCCCAGAACTCATAATGGTAGCGTCTCAGCTCAAGGGGTCTGTCGGCATGCCGGTAGAGTATTGCCCGGCCGTTGCGCAGCGGGTCGGCTTCGACACGGCCAACCAAAAGCCCACCTGTCAACGACGGCTGCGCCTGCACCGCAGGGCTGGAAAGACCGATTTCATAAAAGCGATCCTCGGGTGCCGGCACGCCGGCCGAACAGGCGGCAAGCACAAGCAGCACCAGGCCCACGGCAACAGACCTGCATAACCCGTAATGCATCCCTCTCTCCTCATGCAGATGTAACCTGCTTCTATCATGCCGGCACATCCTGCTTCCGTCATCCCGGCGAATGCCGGTATCCGGAAAGCCCGCAGCCATAGATACCGGCTTGCGCCGGTATGATGTAGCCGTGGTATTTTCTCTAGCGGTCACGCTGCACCCCCTTGTCTCTGGGCGCCGAGCCACCCAGCAAGGTGCCGGGGTTATCCCGGATCTTGCGACTGAACTCGTTCATATTCCGACTCGTGTCATCCATGTTCTGCAGGATACCGCTGCTGTAACGCGACACCTGCTCCAGGATATGTCTTAGCTCTGCAGTGGCCTGCTGCATATCGGGACCACTCTCACTGACCAGGCCATCCAGCTTCGCCATCAACACCTGTGCATCGCGCTTCACTTCGGTGAGACCTGCCGTCAGTTTGCTGAGATCAGCAGAAGCCTGATCGATATTTGTCAAAATACGTTTGGCCTTGCGTTCGCCCTCTTCATCCATAATGCCGGAAAGGTGCGTTGCACTCTCGTTGAGACGTCCGACCAGATGCTCCACATCCGACACGATAACGGGTACACGGCTCTCGAGGACACCGCCAACCTGCTGCACTGTCTGGTTGAGCGACTCGATCAGGGGACGTATTGCATTCTCGCTCAGGTCACCGAAATCACCGGCAACCTCACCGATAACAGCAAACAGATCTATACCCTGCTCTCCCTTGATGAGACCGCCGGGTTCGAGGAATGTTGTGGAATGCCCTTCAGAAATATTAACGACCGTATCAGCAAGCAAGCCTTCAGAATAAATACGCGCAACGCTGTCAGAGGGAATCTCCCAGTCCTTTCTGAGTCCCAGCATGACACGATAGGCAATGCCTTCGTCGGTCCGCTCGGGCGCTATACCCTCGACCTTGCCAAGCACGTAACCTTCATAAGTCACCAGTGTGCCATTAGAAAGGCCCGCCACATTACGGTACTGCGTATAATAAATATCGCGCTCACCGGCACCTCCGCTGATCCGGTACAACGCCCAGAACAGAACACCTAGTCCCGCAAGAACAAACAGGCCCACCGCAAAATAGTTGATGGTATCGCGCTTCAAAACCGCATCGCTCCCTCGGTAAGCCGGTGCAGGTAGTCATCGGCATCGACTGGTTCATCCTCTGATGTTCGTGTCAGCAGGTTACGTATCCTCGGATTATCAGAGTTGCGCACTTCTTCCACACTACCAACCATAAGGATGCGCCCGCGATCCAGTACCGTGATGCGGTCCGCTATTTTAAAAGCGCTGTCCAGCTCGTGGGTAACGACAACAATGGATACCGGCATGGCCTCACGAATACGCAAAATCAGGTTATCAAGATCTGCTGCCACGACCGGGTCCAGTCCGGCAGAGGGCTCATCGAAAAAAAGAATTCCAGGATCCATTACGATCGCGCGCGCCAGCGCAGCACGTTTGATCATGCCGCCGGAAAGTTGTGCCGGCATCAGGTGCTCATAACCGGCCATGTTAACGACTTCGAGCTTCATCCGGCTCATGATCTTCATGGTGTTCTCATCAAGCGCAGTATGTTCACGCAGTGGCATACGCACGTTTTCACCCACCGTCATGGAATTGAACAACGCCCCGCCCTGAAACGACACACCGATTCTCTTGCGGATCTCCATCCATTCATGACTGCTCAGCGAATTGACACATTTCCCGAACAAGCGGACTTCACCACTATCGGCGCGGTGCAGACCAAGAAGATAGCGCAACAGGGTGGACTTTCCGGAGCCGCTCCCGCCCATGATGACCATAATTTCCCCGGGGGCTACTGACAATGAAACATCATCCAGAATTTTCTGGTCTCCATAGTAGGTTACGAGGTTATCAACCTCGATAACCGGCTGTGTCGATGTTTCTGGAAGTGTCGTATTCATCTCAACGGCTCAGGAAAAAAGTGAATATCATGTCTGCAACAACAATTGCCGCAATACAGAGTACGACAGACCGCGTCGTGGCACGGCCCAGCCCCTCGGCCCCGCCACTGGCATTAAAACCATTACTGGTTGCCACCAGAGTGATCAGAACCGCAAACACCAGGCTTTTGATGAGTCCCTGGAAAATATCACCCGGAACCAGCTCACTGAAAACGCGTATCGCATAGGTATCAAGTGTTATGTGCAGCTCGATAACAGCAATAACGCCACCACCCAGGATTGCCATGGCATCCGAGAGGATGGACAACATCGGCATCATAACCAACATTGCTGCCAGAATAGGTGACACCAGGTAGCGTACCGGCGACACCCCCATGACACGTAATGCATCAATCTCCTGCGCCATCTGCATGGTGCCAATGCGGGCGGCAATAGCCGAGCCAGAGCGGCCGGCAACTACAATGCCCGCTATCAATACGCCGAACTCACGCGTCACCGACATGGCAATGCCTGATACAACCTGTGATTCGGCACCGAAGTCGCGCAGTGTGTAAATACCCTGCATGGCCATCATTGCACCATTGGCAAACGCCAGTATGATCACGACAGGAACCGCCTGCACACCGATGGTCATCATTTCCTGGACAATTGCACTCAGCCGTACGCGTTGCTGTCGCCAGCGTCCTGCCAGCAACCAGAACACACTTTCAATCAGCAATGCAGCGCCGTAGCCGAAGTCCTCGACACCGGATACAAACTTCCTTCCCACCTTTTCTGTCAACAGGCGAAAACGGTTTGCGCTGATTTCAGCCGCCATCTTCCAGCCGCTCGTCCAGTGAGGCATAAATGGTGAAGACCTGATCAAGTCGTGCCAGTCGTAATACGCTCATGGCTGCCTCGCTCACACCTACCAGGCCAAATTCCAGGTCATTGGTACGTGCGTACTGGAACCCTTCAACCAGACTGGCGACGCCTGAACTGTCGATATAGGCAACATCAGACAGATCCACCATGACATGATGCTTCTTCTTCAGGTTGTTCAGAATCACCTTGCGCGCATCCGGCGAATTATTCAGATCAATTTCACCGTTCAGCAAGACAACAGAAAAACCCTGCCTGTCTTCAACCGGAAATGTCATTACCTTCTCCCTGTTCCCTGGTAAACAATTTCATCTGGAAAACATTACCGCCACCACGGGGTGGTTCCAGAAACCCGCATTCATCCATCAGGCTGTTAATGAGATAAACCCCGAGACCACCCGGGCGAATATCGTCAAGCTCACGTGAACGCACCTGTTCGACATCAATCGCATCGGCGTAATCCCTGACGCGCATCACCAATGCATCCTGTTCCTGCAATACACTGACATCGATCTGCCCGTCGGGGTTCATGCCGTAGGCGTGCTGGATAATATTCATGCATGCCTCATTGACGGCCAGCACCATAGCTTCCGTCTGCGACTCATCCAGACCCGCAAGATCTGCCGTGTCCCGCATTACGCTTCGTAACAGCCGTAACCGGCTCGCTCGTGAGCAGAAACTGACTGTCACCAGCAGTTCGCCACACTCCATGTTATTTCGTTCCTTCAATAATCATTAGTGTCAGATCGTCTTCAAGTACACGGTCAGTACCCACTACCGAATCGGTGATAGCCAGCGGCCGGTCGTCGAGCAGGATGCTGGCATGCTCTTTCAGTACCCGTATCAGTCCATCCCGCTCGAGCCGGCTGCCGTCTTCCATTCGTGCTTCCAGCAAGCCATCTGTATACAGGTATAGACAACCTCCCTGTAGTTCGAAAGTATTGTTGGGAAAAATACTGTCAGGACTGATGCCCAGTGGCGGGGCTTCGGCCGGGTACTCGGCAATAAGTGCCGCGCAGCCCATGTGTACAGCCGGCAAATGACCGGCGCTGGCCAGTATGACTTCACCGGAGGCCTGGTCCACCACTCCAGCCAGCATGGTGACGAACATTCCGCGCACCGAAGTCTCGAAAATTTCCCGGTTGATCATTGCCAGCAACTTCCCGGGATCATGGATCCCCTTGCCAAGGCAACGAAACAAGCTGGCTGTTTTGGCCATGAGTAACGCGGCATTCATGCCTTTTCCGGATACATCCGCAAGACAGAATGCCATTTTGTTCTCGCCAACCCGGTAGTAATCGAAAAAATCGCCTGATACGGCCTTGGCCGACAGGTTCAGGCCGGTGATACCTGCCAGCTTTGTCCCTGCATCGGGTAACAGGCTCTTTTGTACTTCCCGCGCCAGCTCCAGTTCGCGGTTCAGTTCTGCTGCATAGCGGTCACGCTCACCCAGCGCCTGCTCGAGACGCCAGGTGAGTTCCTGGTAACTGAGATTTTCCTCGGCAAGACGCAGGTTGGCTTCGCGCAGCACCTGGTCGAAGGTCTGTTGCTCACCAACACGCATACCCATGGCCGTTGCCGCTTCAGCCACCGACTCCGCAACCTGCTGCAACAGGTAATCACTGTGTTCGGGGCTGGCATCAAAATTCTCGGCCAGCAGGGCGCGCACTTGCTGGATAGCGACACGTTTATCCGCGCAGCGGTATACCGACGCCATCCAGTCAGCACAGGTGGCAACCTTGCACAGCATCCGGGTCTGGCTATCGGTCTCCTCCGGTGGACCATCGTGGTGATAGCCCATGGCAAATGCCAGGTCCTGTGGCAGGTCCCAGCTATTCGCCAGCGTCAGCCCGACCTCGTCGTGGGTCGAGTGAAACAGGTCTATCTCAATATCGCGACGATCCCCGGGTGTGGATGCCGCCAGCCGGTCCCAGTGCTCCACTTGCTCTGGGTTGATGAACAACAACACCAGCAGACCGAAATCCTGCAACAGACCGGCCGTGAAACACTCCTCGGGGTCGAGGCTGGCAAGCTCGGCGAGCATGCGGGCACTGACAGCACGGCGCAAGGCATCTTCCCAGTACACGTCGATATTGAAACCGGGGATAGCGTCCGAACGGAGCGCATCGCGCATCGACAGGCACAGCATCAGGTTCCTCAGTGCCCGGTTACCCAGTACCGTAACGGCCCGGCTCACCGATTTCACCTGGCTGACCAGACCGAAATAAGCGGAATTGGAAATACGCAAAAGCTCGGCCGTCAGGACAGGGTCATTGGCCACCAGGTGCGCGAGATCCCGGCTGTCGACACCCGGGCGCGAACAGGCCTGCACAATACGAATGGCGTCCTTTGGGGGCGCGGGTAAGTCACTCGGCCGCACCGAATGTTCTGCAACGGTTTCTTCCATAACCTGTTGATCTGGCATCCTGGGGTTAATTTGCTCCACTTGTGAGCACATTAACGGCAAAAATCACCCGAGCTAGAGCAATTTTTTGACTAACGATCAATCAATTAGGTTTTTTCCGGTAGACAGGCGTTCAGATCAGAGACTCCAGTGTCGATGGAAACTGCTCTGCGGCCTCTTCGAAGGCAAAAAACAGCTCGTCTTCCGTCAAGCGAACCACTTCCAGCATGTTCTCGGGAATACTGATATCGGCACGAGGTGACCCGGCATAGTTACCCTGCTCTGATTCATTTACCAGGTGATTGGCGAGATACAGGATGTGTGACTCCATTCTGGCTGTTTCCGCCAGCTCCGGCTGATGGTGCCACTTGATAGAAAACACCAGTTCCTCAGGTAACTGCCACACATCCATCAGGTGAGCCGCAACACTCGCATGACTGAAGCCAAAGCGGCTGATTTCCGACTCATACAGCACCTCTTCATCGCCATCCGCAACCAGCAGTAAATCGCGCATGGCCGCGGGCCGCTGGTGATACAGCACCAGGCTACCAATATCGTGCATCAAGCCGGCAATGAACAGGCGTTCCGGATGCAGGACACTGGCACGCTCCGCCAGCGCACGTGCCAGCAGCCCGGTATAAACACTGTGCCGCCAGAATGTTTCCATGCTGACCAGTTCATTGGGAAGATTATTGAATGATTTGACAGTGGATATCGACAGCACCAGCTGGTACAGCTCGGCAGTACCTATCACAGTGATGGCACGACTGACCGTATCAATCTTGCGGCGGAACCGATAAAAGGCACTGTTGGCCATTCTCAGCAGCCGGGTGGTGAGATTCGGGTCGACTGAAATAACGTTGGCTATGTCGGCGGCGCTGGTCGAAGGTGACTGGATCAGCTCGAACATCCGCATACAAACATCCGGTGGAGAAACCAGGCCTTCCACATCGTCGAGAAGCGTGACGAGGGATTCCTGTTCCGGTGACTTTCTGGCAATCAGGTCAGGGCTGTTCATGGGCACACCGATGGTTATCGTTTCTACAGGTAGCGACGTCACAAAAGAAAACTGGAGAGCCTGAAAGATGTGATTTATGCCTAATCGCTCACATATTCCGTCATCCGGGCATGATATTTATCTATTCCAGTCGTAATACTAACCGGAACATCAAAAAGCGGATATCACCATGTCAAACTCAAGCAGGAAAAAAGTAGTCAGCCTTGAAGACTACGGCCAGATACGCCGCAGCATCGGATCCGGCCCTGGATCGAAGGCGCTGCGCATCATCCGTGACCAGTCCTTGTCAACACTGGAGAAGCATATCGAAACAATGCTGGACAGTGTTGACGATGCCCTGTTCTCGCGCGCCGAAAAAGCCGAAAGCAACATGGTCCAAACACAGTATTTTGATGCCATGCGGGAATTGCGCATTATCCGCAAAGATATCGAGGGTGATTTCCTGACGCAGTTCAAAAGCCACTTTGATCGCGGCATTCCCCGCCCTTCATTGCAGAACAGCACGTCGGGACTGGGCATGGACGGTGATTCCGACCTGGGCCTGATTGACAAGAACGATCTTGAAGAAGATCTTGCCGTTTCCAATATGGTCAACAAAATCCGCAGTCACTGTGTGCAGTCACTGTATGCGCTGGACAAACGTATCGGGTTCCTGATTGGCGACCTGGATCTTGAACGCTTCGAGAATCCGGTTGGCCCGGAAGCCATCTGTAATGCATTCAGGGAAGCGGCTGACCGTATCGAAACCGGTCTGGAGATCCGTCTTGTCATCTTCAAGTTGTTCGACAAGCACGTTGGCGTAAATATTGACGCCCTGTATCGCGAACTTAACCAGCATCTGGTCAAGATGGAAGTTTTACCGGAGATCCGTACTGTTATACGCAAATCGGCCAACCCTCATCATCACGCCGGCAGCACAGGACAGCCCGGAGTAACGGGCACCAGCGACACTGGCGGAGCTGGTGTTACAGGAAGCGCATGTCCCGGCGGCATTGCGGGACATCCGGCTGGTGGTAGTGTGCAGAGCCATGGTTACACACAGTACGTTGAGCCTTCCATCAGTGCCCTGACATACCTGCAGCAGGGTTGCGACACGTTTGACGAAGCCGGCCTCCCGACCGATATCCCGGTGCTCGATCCGGCACTCGTGCAGACAGGCACGGTCAATATCCTGCGCAATATGCGTGACACCAGCATTATCCAGAATCTTGGCAAATCAGGCGGTATGACACTCGATATTGTGGCCATATTGTTCGACTATATTCTCGACGACCGGAATATTCCCGATGCAATGCGTGCGCTCATTGGCCGCCTGCAGATTCCCCTGCTCAAGGTCGCACTGCTGGATAGCAACTTCTTTTCCCGGAAATCGCACCCTGCACGACAACTTCTGAACAGACTGGCATCCGCGGCCGTGGGCTGGGATGAATCGCAAGGTACGGATGACCCGCTCTTCACCCGGATCGAATCGATTGTGCAAACCATACTCGACGATTTCGAAGATGACCTGGGCCTGTTCGAAACACTTCTCTCAGAACTTGATGATTTCCTCGCACAGGAAGAGAAACTGGCTGAAATACGTGCCGAACGTTCGGCAAAAGTCATGGAGGGTACCGAACGCGTGGCCGTAGCCGAATCCACAACCATGGAAGAAATACAGCCCAGAATCGAGGCCGACTTCAACCTCGACTTCGTTCGTGAGTTTGTTGCGACACACTGGAAGAATCTGCTTTTCATCTGTTGCGCCCGCAATGGCAAGGACAGCGAGGAATGGAAGCATTCCGTCCAGACCATGGACGAGCTGATCTGGAGTGTTAAACCCAAGACCACACCGGCTGACCGGCAGCGCCTGGTCGCCATTCAGCCGCGTTTACTGGAGAAACTTCGTATCGGCATGGAACGGCTGTCTGTTCCGGCCACAGAACGTGACGACTTTATAGCAAAGCTGGTTCGTGCTCACGGAAGGACAGCCATCAATACCCCCGATACTGACGAGACAACGCACAACAGGGAAGCCACAGTAAACACCACGACAACCGAAAAGAATCCGGACGAAAAAGCTTCCACGACCGTGGAACAGTCCCAGCCAGCCCCGGAACCGTCTCCCGCTATTGATGATGCCTTTACCGCCCGGGCCCGGCAAATGAAGGCCGGCACGTGGATGGAATTCCGCGGCAGCGAAGCTGAGCGTATCCGCGCCAAATTAAGCTGGGTGAGTCCGATTACCGGGACTTGTCTGTTTACCGACCGGAAAGGTCTGAAAGTCGGTAACTATACGATTGAAGAACTTGCCCACCTGTTGCGTAGTGCCCGGGCCAGGGTACTCAACGCCGCACCCCTGATGGATCGCGCGGTTCGTACTGCACTTAAGGAATACGATAAAAAATAACTCACCTGCCAGCCATCGCTGCATACAGGCTGATCACACCAAACAACAGCGGCTGGTGTAGCAGATAAATCAACAAACTGTGCCTGCCGGAAAAAGCCAGCAGGCGGACAGGCGTATTGCCGGAAGGCAGTACACCGTCCAGCCTCTCCAGCCGTCTTTCGCGCAACACAATATTTCCCGCAAATATCCCTGCAAGCACAACGCCAAACCAGGGTAACAGGGGAACATAATCTTCCGTGGCAGGCTTATGCGTCATCAGGCCTATCCAGCGCCAGCCTGTCTGATCGAACCCGGGAAACTGCACACTGTTACCTATCACCAGCAACGCTATTCCCAGTACCAGGGCAATGACAGGCTTGCGTACAAACAACAGTCCGAGCAAGCTTGCCAACGCAATAAAATGCAGCACACCAAAAAAAACGAACCGGTCACCGAACATCCACCATGTCGCAACACTCACCAGCAGTGCAGCGCCAATGATACGTATCAGCCGCGCTGTAAAACGCCTGACATTGATTCCTTTTTGCGTCGAGAGCACAAGGCTGAGTCCGACCAGGAACAGGAACAGACTCAAAATGAAAGTACGGAAGTTCAACCAGAATGCGTCGTGGTAAAAATCAAACCTGGCAAAGCCAAAATGGGCAAGGTCGAAACAGAAGTGGTAAATCACCATAAGCGCGATAGCCATACCACGCATCACATCGACGATCACTAATCGCCGGAAATCACTGCTGTTTTCCCCCGGGGAACTCATACCTGAAACATACCAGATAATGATGGCCGCGCCACGAATACTGTCTCAATATGGCAACAATTACCCCGCTATAGGCAAATTAGGCTCTCGTTATAACGACATTGTTATTAGCCATGTATATACTATGGCAAGCGGCCTTATACAGGCCCTGTAATCAATTATCCGCTCTATTTCCAGATATGTTGCTGAAGCATACGCGGATACATATAAAACTAACGAGGAGTACACACATGAAAGCATTAATTGGCGTAACACTTTGCAGCGCTTTACTACTGGGTGGTTGCAGCAAAAGTGATGATAGTGACAAGACCAGCGAATCCCTGATAGACAAGGCAAGCTCCACTGTGAGCTCCATGACTGAAAAAGCCGGGGACGCGACATCAACAGTTGTTGACTCTGCAAAAACCGCTGGCGCTGACGCGATAGACGCCACCAAGGACGCCGCCTCGGATGTAGCTGACGCTGCTGCCAAAAGTGGCGACGCCGCTGCAGAACTGGCAACAGAAAGCTACGATGCCGCAAAGAAAGCCGGCAGTGATGCCATTGGCACAGCCGTTGACAAGGCCAGCGACATGGCAAGTGTCGAAGGAAAGGATGCAGCCGATAATGCTGTCGATGCAGCCAGTGGAATGATGGAAAAATAAACCAGCTTGCTTGCTGTAATCCATACACGCCCTGCAGGTCTCCTGGAGTTTATAGAGTCTGTGGGGCGTTTCTGCCTGAAACGATGCTATGGCTGTTTGCGAACAGCACACCAGGTATAGACTTTCGTCTAGACACACCTGTAACACATCATTATCAAAGTTAATAACCGTGTGTATACTTCCGGCCTGGTCTTGCATACGCACATTCAAAATAGTCAATGAACTGAGGAGATCGACCATGGAAACAAAGTCCCGGATTATCGGACTCACCGCCCTGACCTGCATTGGAATGCTGACAGTACAGGGAGCAGCGGCACATGATGCCGGCAAGGCAAACTCCGGCTACGTCGGTGAAAACGACTCGCACCTGATTACTGATGGCTTTGGAAACTGTGTAAAAACAGGATTCTGGTCCAGTGAAGATGGTCTTGCGGACTGCGGAGACAAAATGAACGAAGAAGCGGCTGCTGAACCGGCACCAGCACCGGCACCCGTCGCAGCTGCACCAGCCCCCGCACCTAAAGTTACAACCAAATCGGTTTCCCTGTCAGCAGGTGCCCTGTTTGATGTTAACAGTGACGTTATCAAAGATGCCGGTAAAGCCGAACTCCGTGCCCTGGCCGACCACATCAACAAGCTGGCCGATGTCCAGAGTGTCGATATCGTTGGTTACACGGATAGCTCCGGTGCTGCAGACTACAACCAGAAATTGTCACTGCGCCGTGCGACTGCAGTCAAAAACTTCCTGATGGACAACGGCGTATCACCCAAGGTAATGACAACCCTCGGTCTTGGCGAAGAAAAACCGGTAGCCAGCAATGCTACACGGGAAGGTCGCGCAAAGAACCGTCGTGTTGAAATCACCATTCGTGGTACCCAGGCACAGTAAATCCGGATAATCACTCCCGTGCTACAAGCCATAAAAGGCTTGCGGCGCGGGAGCTGATCTAATCTCCGGCTATCGCACCACCACAGCTGCTACCCTGCCCCGCCGTACAGCCAAAGCAGTGATCTGCAATGGCAATCTCCCTGCCTTCAATAGGTTCTTCTGCAAGATCTGAAATATGAATTCGCGTGCCCTGCCCTGATTGCCAGACCAGACCCAGCATCTGGTTAAAGTCACAGTCATAAACATAACCCTGCCAGTCAATGCTGACCAGGGAACGACACATAACCGTACTCAGGTTTTCGGGCCGGTGCGCCCCTCTGAGCAATTCCATGTACGACTCGAACTCCCCCCGGGAGACCAGGGTACTGCCAAATCGCTGAATCGGCATATTGGCCAGCACAAATAACTGGCTGAACCCGATACCATAGCGCGCACGCAAGGCCTCCCGGTAATCCGCTTCCAGTTGCTGCTGGGAAGGCGGCAGCGAAGGGCCGACAGGGTTATACATCAAATTAAGCACCAGGCCGGTATCCGGCCTGCCGTAGCCCAGATGATTCAACTGTTTTAATGCAGCAAGGCTTTTTTCAAATACGCCATCACCGCGCTGACCATCAACATTTTCTTCCAGGTAGCAGGGCAAAGATGCGACCACCTCGACACGATGGTCTGCCAGAAATACAGCAAGGTCTTCAAACCCCGGCTCCATGAGTATGGTGAGATTACAACGATCAGTAACACGAATACCTTCCCGGGTAGCGCACTCAACGAGATAACGGAAGTTGCTATTCATTTCCGGTGCACCACCGGTCAGATCCAGCTGTTGAACACCGGCATGCCTCATGAACTGCAGCACGGCATCAACCGTTTCACAATCCATTTCCTCTTTGCGGCCCGGACCAGCATTCACATGACAGTGCAAACAGCTCTGGTTACACCGGTAGCCGAGGTTGACCTGAAGTGTTGCCAGGCCGGCTCGCCTGATCGCGGGAAAATTCGTTTCCGAAAGCAAAGGAAGCGTTGCGTGCATAAGTAGAGGCTATACCCTGAAAGAGACGAGCTGTATCAACAACCTCCTAAACTAAACCGGTTCAGGCAGTGAATCAAGTGCATAGACCTTTATCAGTGGCAGCCTTTGCCGCTCCGGCAGGGCGAGGCCTATGAACGCTATCTGAACATGAATGTTTACCACTACAACTGCTGACTGTATGGGCAAAACAATAGTGCTATCCACGCTGCCATGTCGCCTGGTCATCGATGGTTGTGCAATTGGGCGTCAGTCCTCCGGCATACGCAACACGCCCTCATACGATTCCTTGAAGGCGTTACACGCCGCCAGTTGTGCTTTTGCTTGCGCATAATCGGAAAAATCGATCCTTGATGTGAAACGGTGGGCACGGTCCATCATACTGATGAAAGGCAGCGGCTCGTCATCGCGCGACAGTCGCCGCAGATTCAGCAGGTAGTCTTCGCGATAGACGGTGGGGATGAGGATTCGCGACTGGCCGCTTGATACGAGTTCCGCATTCATGAACAGGCGGCTTAAACGGCCGTTGCCGTCCACCATGGGGTGTACTTCGGAGATCAGAAACATCAGGTAGGCGGCACGTTCAAAGCCGGGGGCCAGCCCCTGGTACAGGTCAAAGCCACGCAGTAACGTACCGCGCACCAGTTCCGGGTGGACAAAAACGGTGTCACCGGCACGGTTGATCTCTGTTTTGAACTCACCGGCACGGATTTCAGGCCGCTGGGCGAAAAGGGCCAGGTGGCGACGTTTGATCAGTTGCAGGAGGTCTTCAACGCTTTCTGGCGTGGTTTGCATGGCGGCGCGATTACTGGTGACCTGGTAGGTGCCGAGGATGTCGTGTGAATCTTTTGGGCGATCCTGCATGATGCGGCCTTCAAAGATCACCGCTGCCGCCTGATCCACCTCGAATTCAGTGCCTTCGATGTAGTTTGAGAAATAGGCATCGAAAAACGCACTGTTTTCCCAGCCCTGTGCGGATTCGCCCCGAAACTCGACGGGGTTGCGCTTGAGGGCGTCGACCAATAGCTCGAACCGGGTCAGCCGGTCCGGGTCGTAAGGCTCCCCGCGCGCACGTCCGAGACCTGCCCGGGTATGCAGCGTGGCAGCGGGCCGGGTTCTCAACAAGGCTCCGATCAGCTGGTCCAGCTGCGTGAATTCGCGGGTCAGGCCCAGGCGCTTTGACACCACCCGCGCATCGTCGCGCAGCGCATTCACCGCCGCCTCCCCCTTGATGCGCAACTGCCGCTCCAGGAAGGACTCTACCTCGACGACGCCCACCGACTTTGCCAGGGTTTTACGCGCCCGTGACGGTTGCAGGTTTTCCAGCAACTGGCGGGGCACCGAAGCGAGGAACAGGCCCATGGGTAATGCCATGTCCAGCGCATCGGGGCCGGGGCCCTCGATGGCACGCAGGGTCAGGCCCGGCAACACGATGCGCCGGTTTCGGGTGGTGGTGACAAATGCCTCCTGCACGCCTTGCAGGGACAGGCCCCGGAACGCAGTACGGTGGCTCAAGGTAGCGCCCGGAAAATAATGCGCCACAATCTCCAGCCAGTTCCGGCGTATCAGGGTTTCAGGCGGTTCATCGCTGGCGCCGTAGATGCGCGGCGCGATCTTCCGCAAACGCCCCGCCTTGACCTGGCGGGAGATGCGCTTTGACTCGGCCGGATCCGATGAAGAGAACACGATCTCCGCAAGTGGCGGCGTTTTTTTCATGTTAAGACACAGTCAATAGGGGAAAGTGTTGAATATTGTAACTTAATATGTCATTTGTGTCAAATTTTTATATTTAAGAATCGCTGCCGGGCAATCAACTCGTCATAGCTAAAGGACTGCCAGTGCTCGATCTTTTTGGATTCGCGCCGCTTGCTGCGTTTTGGAGGCAGGTTTGGCATCGAAGAAGATGCCGGTGTACGTGGGCATAGTTCCAGACTTTGTTTACTCTTTCCGATGCACTCATATTTTTCTACTGGCTCAACTATTTTAACAATTCTGGCTTATTGTCTTTTAACCAGCCTGTAACATCATGCAGTAAATTCTCTGCATGCTTCACGCATTCATCCACAGCACTGGCAGGTATAATATCACCTGAATAGTCAGCTACATTCCGTTGCTTCCTTAATGCATCAAGCACAATCACTGTCTGTTTATCCAAACCTATTGTTTGGCCAAGAACCTGAATCATCGTCATATGATGCCCAGGCTTACTCGTCAGTGTTCTAAACCCATTCGCCTGCAACGCAGTGTTCGATAATTGCATAATCGCTTTATAAGCTGCATCAAACCGGTTTTCAGAACTCACCTCTAAAATGTGAGAATCTGCAATATTACGCTCAGCCGCAGCGATTAAACGGCTGATGACAGACACATCAGGCTCAACACGTTCCAGACTCACACCCACCAGATTTTCCAAGCTCATTGCCATCTCCCATCACATCCATTTGTGGTTTCGACAACACATCTTTAATAAAACTGTCTTTAGCGTTCAGCCTTTGAATCCATTCTTTCTTGCTATAGATCTTTGGGTTTATTTCACGCCCCAGTATTTCCTGCACCGAATAAAGCGCACTAACGGCCTCTGAAAAACCTACTTCACCGATGATCATCAAATCGATATCACTCGATGATGATTCCTTTCCACCCGCCACCGAACCAAAGACAAATGACCAGTCTATATGCTCTGCAAGCGGAGCAAGCGCCAGTCTAATAACATCCACCACGCCAAAGGTTTTCTTAACAATGCTCAGTAATTCAGAATAAACAGGACAATCCGGATCAGCCATATAGTGATGCTGATTGCCAATTTTCGTCATGCTCAAAATACCTGCTGCCACCATACGGTCCAGCTCCCGTTTAATGGTAGCCACCCCCATCCCCGTCAAACGAATAATCTGTTTGGTGTAAAAGCTCTTTTCAGGCTGTGAATACAACAGCCCCAGCACCTTTTGTTGGGTCGTAGTAAACAGCGCGTCACCAAGCTGGCTCATGCCGCTAAATCTCGATAGTTCATAATATGTGTACGATAGTTCATATTTTATGAACTATCAACTGTGCCTCATCGCCAGCTCCGGCCTGAATATGCCCCTACTTGTGGATCAATCAAAATAAAGGCCGGCTACCCACGCTCGTTCTTGCCCTCAGCCATCGCACGCACCATTCCCGCCCAACACCGCCTCAACACTTCGAAACTCCTCCAACGCCGCTTCCAGCTGCTCCACAATCTCCTGCGCCAGCACCCCGGGCGCCGGCAGATTCTCCGTATCCTCCAGCGAGTCATCCTTCAGCCAGAAGATATCCAGGTTGGTCTTGTCCCGGGCAATCAGCTCGTCATAGGTAAAGGACTTCCAGCGCTCGATCTTTTTGGATTCACGCCGCTTGCTGCGGTCATCCGCCTTGTAGCATTCAATAAACTCATCAAAATCACCCTTCACCAACCGCTTGGTCTTCAGCGTCATGTGCACATTGGTGCGGAAATCATAAATCCACAGCTTTTTGGTCCAGGCGGTTTTGGAGGCGGGTTTGGCGTCGAAGAAGATGACGTTGGCCTTGACGCCCTGGGCGTAGAAGATGCCAGTGGGCAGGCGTAGCAAGGTGTGGAGGTCGGTGCGTTCGAGCAGGTTTTTGCGCACGGCTTCGCCGGCGCCGCCTTCGAAGAGGACGTTATCCGGCACCACCACGGCAGCTTTGCCGTCGATCTTGAGCATGTTGGCGATGTGTTGCACGAAGTTGAGCTGTTTGTTGGAGGTTGTAGCCCAAAAGTCTTCGCGCTCATAGACCAGCTTTTCCTGCTCTTTTTTACCGGACTTTTCGTTGATGACGGTAATGGAGCTCTTTTTACCAAAGGGCGGATTGGCCAGGACCATATCGACACGGTCATCCCCCACTTCTTTGGCCAGGGCATCATTGGCGGTAATCGGGCATTCATCGCCTCCGATACCGTGCAGGTATAAGTTCATACCCGTGGGGGCACAAGTGGCACATAAGCGCACCATGCTATCGACAATATCGTTACCGCGTAAGGCGTGTTCTTTGAGATGACGTTGTTCTTTTTTGGTGCCACTATGTTTTATGCGATAGAAAGCACGTATATCTAAGAAGCTCGTCACGCTCATCGGTTACACTTTTTCGCTATTGGCGGAGGCGTGACAGTTCACGTTAGCTCAATTCTCTAACTTACTCACGGGTAACCCCGCAGCCACATCACGAAATGCATTTAATGCGGCTTCCAGATGATCGATTATCTCCTGCTGCAATATATCTGGTGGAGGTAAATTATCCAAATTTTCCAAACTATCATCTTTGAGCCAAAAGACGTCTAGACTCGCTTTGTCGCGAGCAATAAGGTCTTTGTATTTGTAATATTTAAATCTTTCTGCTTCTTTTCTCTTGTGCCTATCTACTGGGTTGTAGCATTTGATAAACTCCTGAAGATCGTTCAGCTGCATGGACTTCGTTTTCAGGGTAAAATGTTTATTGGTTCTGAGATCATAGAACCAAATACCCTTTGTATGTACTTTTCCATCTTTTGGCTTGTTATCAAAAAACACCACATTCGCCTTCACGCCATTGGCGTAAAAGATACCTGTAGGTAGACGAAGGATAGTATGCACATCACAGTTATCTAACCATTTACGGCGTATTTTTTCGCCGACACCTCCTTCGAAAAGCACATTATCCGGCAATACGACCGCAGCTTGGCCGTCCGGCTTGAGCATAGATACTATGTGTTGTAAGAAATTTAACTGTTTATTGGTCGTAGTCGCCCAGAAATCTTGGCGCTCATAGGTCAACTGGTCTTTGTCCTCTTCACCTTCTTCATTGGTAATGGTCATACTGCTTTTTTTACCAAAGGGGGGATTTGCAAGCACGTAGTCATACAATGTAGACGGTTGTGTTAGTAAGGCATCTGCTCTTTCTACAGACGGCTCCCCATCTAATTCACCAATGTTATGCAAAAACAGGTTCATAAGGCATAGTCGGCGTGTAGAGGGAACTATCTCATTCCCGTGGAACGTCTCATCTCTCAAGAATTCTTTTTGTCGTTTAGTTTGTTTCGGAGTATCTAGTTTCTTATCCAATTCATATTGCGGATGCTGGCCTGATAACCAGTTATATGCACTTAAGAAAAAACCGCCCGTTCCACAAGCAGGGTCAGCGATCGTCTTCATGGGCTCAGGTCTAACACAGGCAACTATAGCGTCGATTAATGCACGTGGCGTAAAGTATTGCCCCGCGCCACTTTTGGTATCTTCCGCATTTTTTTGCAGAAGTCCTTCATACATATCACCCTTCGTATCAGTACCGAGACTAATCCAACTCTCACCATCAATCATTTGGACGAGGCGACTCAATTTGGCAGGGTCTTGTATTTTATTTTGCGCCTTAAAGAATATCGCACCCAACATACCCGACTCTTTACCGAGTTTATTAAGCGTTTTTAGGTATTGGGACTCTAGCTTTGAACCGCTTAACGATCGCAATGTTGTCCAGTCATATTCTTTCGGCACATGTGTGTCACGCTTATAGGGTGGTTGTGAATACTCGTGCGCAAGTTTTAAAAATAATAAATATGTAATCTGCTCTAAATAATCGCCATAGCCTATGCCATCATCACGCAACGTATGACAGAAATTCCATATTTTTTGTATTAACGTGGATGAATTCACTTCTCTATCTCAAATGTAATGACACAGCCATTTTGTGCTATATTAAGCTTCATTATTAGGCCACCTCGCCTAAATCAATGCCGACAACAGCATCTCTTATCATCCGAATAATTCTTTCGTTACCTTCATCAAATTCGCTCAGAAGAAACTTAAAAGCCTTTGGTTCCAAAAAATCTCCCCCAATTGCAGGACTGTCTTCTTTATCTTGCTGATAATTCGCAAGTACCACTCTTACTTCAGCATCATTAAATTCTTGTTGAATCAGTCCTCTTACTCTGTCTCTCTCACATTTTTTTGCAAAACCACGCATCCATCTATCGAAACTATTATCTAATACATCACGTTTATAACGTTTTCGAATAGAAAATACATTATCCCAGGTTTCAGCCTCATTTGAACTTGGTTGAAATTCTATTTGCCACGATGGTATTGGACGCCCTGAACCAGAATCCATTGCGCTATTATTTAGTTCCACAGTTACAGGCTGACAGTTATATGGATCAAATGCAGTCCGACGATTCCCTTGGTCATCTCTAATTACGTCAATATCTTTTTTATAATCTCTATTACAAACTCGACACATGGGCACTAGGTTTCTCATATTTGCAGCCGCAAATGGATATATACTTTTAGCCAAATAGTGATCCTGATCTTGCGCCGTTTCCTCAGGGTTCATAAGTCGCTCAATACCACAAAATGGACATATTTTGTCTGGAATTGCATTAAATACAATCGCGTATTGTCTTTCACGCACCTCCAAGTCCGTTAACTTCCCATAACAAAACTCAAACAATTCTCGAGCCCGTGTATTGACTAGAGGAAAATCTTGTTCGATCGAGCTTATGGGCTCAGCATCGGCCAGCAAATTCACAATCTGATTCTGACTTTCTAAGACACCGAATATTTGCGCTCTTTCTCCATTTGAAAGGTTCGCTACTTCTCTTTTGTACGCAAACAACCTATCTCTGACGCCCCTTAGTGGAATTAGCAATCGCTTGTGTGGATTATTGATCACGACATCCAGCAGCGCACGCCATCGTTGTTGGGTTTCTGGAATAGCTTGACTTGCATCTAATTTCTGGTGTACTAATTGAATAAGCGCTACCAAAGTCTCGTGAAGCCAATTCTCCTGCGTGGCAGCAAGAGGATAACACGCTAACATCACTCCCCCTCTTTTCTTTTCAACATTCTAATTCTGTCAGCCAGATACATTCGGTCTACAGAATCGCCAAATCGATGCATGGCATTTTTAAGTTCATCAATATCATCAGACTGTAGCAATCCTTCCATTTCTATCTTTGGAAGATCTGACATTGGTGGCGATACTTCAAAACACTCTTCAAGAATCGTATCGAAAGTACTGCCATAGGTTTCTATATTTGGTCGACGAACTTCAATACGGTCACTTTCGATGTCTTTCTTGAAAATAAGAACATCCTCACTCTTCATGTCTGAAGCAATAAATGGTGAATGTGTCGTTACCAAGCAATCTTGTTGTGACGCTTGTGATTTTCCTGAGCGTGTACCACCACACGTTGGCAACCCAATTATTTTTGAAATAAATTCTACTCGCCATCGTGGATTAAAATGACTCTCTGGCTCATCTAATAAAAACAAAACATTTGGGAATGACGCCATACAAACGGTACCAAGTAGCTGCGCCAATTGATGCTCGCCATCGGAGAGCGATACATAGTCAACAGGCTCATCGCTCTTTTTAGATATAAACTCGACCCGCTCAAACCTGAAAACTTTTTGCCTTTCCATAGGTTCGGGTAGACGGGATGCAAATCGACGCTCGGTCACACCTTTCTCATATGCCTCTCTATCCTGTCTGGGAATAACGAGATCATTCAACATTGCCAACTTGTGAAAACAAGAATAGAGCTCTAATGCACCAACCTTCCAATAATTTTCGAAAGCCTTATGTGTGGCATACTGCACAAGAAAATCGAAGGTATAGATCTGCTTCTTTTCATCCACATCGAAACATGTAGCGCTTTTTTTCAAAAACTCAATATTATCTTTGAGCTCATTAGTTAACTTAACGCCACCGGTTGGTGCTGCAGTATGTTTTAACTGAATCACACAGCGAAATGAACGAAGCATTTTTAAATTTGGTTCTTCAAGTAATTTCGAACGCACTTCAACTGGGTTTAATAGCAGATTTGCCACCAGCACTTCTAGATTTGTGCCGTAATCAATCAAGAGCATACGCGGATCTTTGATAGGCAAATGCTTCCTGTTTTCATCTTTGGCATTTGTCCTCACTTGATTCGCGTAGCCTGCCCGACTTACAAAGAATGGAATACTTAATGTTTCGTTATTGCCAGACGTGTACCCTACAATCTTTTCAGGTAATAGCTTTTCTATTTCAGAGATATCACTTACTAAAGACCAATTATCTGATACATACTTTTCTATAGTTATATCGGCTTTCTTTTTATTACTGGGAACGATTCGAAATATTCTTACTTTAATCGGCTCCGGGGTATTAATTAAATACTCTATTTCAAACTGAATATCTTCATTGGGTTTGCCTCGTTCTTCTTCAGGAAGGTATTTCGCGAAAACCGCTTGAAATATTTCAGCTATTATTTGCAGCACCTGTGACTTACCGGTGCCGTTGGGACCAATTAGACACAATGGGGAAAATACGCTCGTATCGGGCTGGCCATTTCTAAAGGGTATTACCAAGTCATTTAGCAAACCACCGCAAGTGTCCGCCTCGACAATTTTCAGTTTAAGTATTTTCATCTACCAACCTTTTTAAACTGAATGCCAATTTCCGGTTTATCGAAGACTTGCTCTATCGGTGCATTTGATTCAGACAAAATTGAAAAGATAACGTCCTTCAGAGTTTCATAATCACCACCAACAGCACTTCGAATTTCCTCAAATGAAAACTTATCTTTTGTCTGACTGTTAATCCAGTCTTTGACACTATCGCTATTTAACTTTGGCATGGTACTTGTCTTTTTTTTTACTCGTTTCGGTTTCACTTTATTGACTCGCTCTTCCCTCTCTACTTTTATACGTTCTAGTAAAATACTAGCTGGCTCGTCATTTGGATCTTGCCCCACCAATTCACCAGCAAAAGCAGATTTAAGAATATTCTTCCGTTGGGCTTCTATTTGTTTCAACGAAACACTCACAGCTTCAAGCTGCAACTTAATTTCTTCTTGTGCTTGCCTAGTCTTTTCAACGATTTCATTCTGTTCTTCAATAGGCGGAAGTGGAATTGCCAAAGCACCCAATTTAGTGCCGTTTACATTTGCCTGGCCGGCAGTCTGATTTACAACAGACAGAATCCAAGCTTTTCCTAATGTAGAATTGATAAAATAGGCCGCTAAATCCGGCAAATATGATTCAGAGAACGTTACTGATATTAGATAAGATGCATATGAGCAAGGTCTACCAATATCTCTATAGATTGCTGTTTTTCCAACTAACTCAGCACTATTTGTCCTATTAAACAGCAAGTCCCCATCATTAAGTAGTAACCTAGGAAACTCACTGTGTTTTTTGGGTAGATATTTTAAATTTGTGTAATCAATATCCCCATCTTGAATATTTCCCATCCTTAAAATAGGAACACCTTTAGAATCATCATTTGTTTTTGAAGACGATCCGTATTTTTTATCTACTGCAAGCTGATCAATCGTTGCCCACACCCATCCCTCTGGTAGTTCTGGTAACTCGCTTGTATCGGGCTCAACGGGTTCGGGGTATTTCTTTTGCCAGTCTTTGGGTGGTTTTTTGCCTTTTTCTTTAAACTCTTGGAGCTTGCTTTCTTCCCAACGTTTGCGGCGTTCGATGAGGATGCGTTCGAGGAGTTGGGTACCGGTTTCTTTTGGTTTGTGGGTTTCACGCCATTGTTGGGTTAGCGTACCTTCGACGGCGCTTTTTAGTAATGATTGGCGGTATTGGGTTAGTTTGGTTTGTGCGGCCTTGAGTTCGGTTACACCGTTATCCAGATCGGAGAAAACTTCTTCGAGTTTGTTATAAATTCTTACTTGTTCATTAAGTGGTGGAATATATGTTTTATGTGCAAGAAAAGGACCCCGATTAATATGTTTCATGGTGCTCCCATGAAGATGCTCTGTATCTATCATTTCACTGATAGCTATTTTCATCCAATAATAAAGCAATCCTGGATCGAATAATTTTTTTATTGGAACAACTTTAAATATATGCTGATTAACCCATGCATCCTCTCCGCGCCATATAAATGCATCTAATGTTGCGGACCAGCTGACCAACAAATCACCATTTTTTACCTTATATACTTCTGGAAAGTCTAGTGTTGTTCTATTATATGGTTTAGTACTATCAGTTAAATTTTGAATTCTAATAATGGGCAATCCTGTAGCAGTTCTGTGTGCTGGCTTAAATGCAAATCCATTTATATATTCGGCCAAATCACCAACCGTAGCTTCTGCCCATCTTTGTGGTAACTTTGCCGCCACACTCACGCCACTAACTCCTGATTCATTTCGTTCATCACTTCATCCAATTCATTACCAAAAAGCCCCCAGGCCTTTTGTAAACCACCTTTATCCGCAAACGGGCTGTAGTCAAAGTCATCCCGCGCTACTGAACAACTCGCGGATATATGATCTTTTATCAAACGTAACCATTCGGTTTGCTCTGGGCTAAAGGCAGTTTTACGTTGGGCATTGTGGCGGAAAATCCACTTTTTGAATCGCCCGTCGACTTGCTCAGAGAATGGTTTAAGTTCTTTATCTTGCCCCAAGGCAAAGCGCACTAAGGCAATGATGTCGGTCAGCTGTCTTTTGAGGCTGGTACCTTTGACTTTCGTTTCTTGCACACGCGCATAGGCATTCCACAAACGCTCGGTGGTGAGCATGAGTGGTGGTTTGCTCAGGGCCTCGTGCAGTTCTTCGATCATATCGAAGGTGAGTTGCCTGCGCTGGTAGGGCTGTTGGTAAAAAAAGCTCAAGGCTGCAATCTCGTCTTTGTGTTGTTGAATAAAGTCGGTAAAGTTTTGTATGACTTTTTGTGCTTCTGCTTCGGCTTGTTCACTAAACCCTGAGAAGGTCACCTGGTCTAGATTGATATTATCAATTAATTGCTCGCGTTCGCGCCGGGCGGATTCTACCAAGTCCCGCACCTCTGGGTCATCAAATACCTGACATGCCTTATTGACCAGAGACTCCCTCGCGGTTTGTAGCTCTTCCTCGGTTAAGATTTCTTCACTGCGGGTGATGCCTTGCGCTTTGGCATTTTCCAACGCGAGCGTTACGATTTCGTCTGGATCGGTCGCCTTAACAAGTGTTTTGGCGATATTGTGTAATGATTGACCTACGGTCTTTTCAATTTGGGTTAATGCCTTGGGTTCCAACTGTTTATTTAAGCGGATGAGGCGATTCGCCAGGCTAAGCACGGTGTCATCATCGCGATGGCCCAGGGCGACGCCTTGCAGCAGGTCTTTTAAGGGAATATTGGGTTTACGCTCTAGTGGTCTTGTTTCTGTTTTGCAGGATTTTTCGACACCTACTGCATCGATCAGGACAAAGCGGGTTTTGGCACTGTCGGCACTTTTACTGACGTTTTGCAGACTCTCTTTATTAAGACTGCGCACTCCACGGCCTTTCATTTGCTCGTAATAGCCTTTACTGCGAACATCGCGCATGAATAGCAGCACTTCGAGTGGTTTAACATCGGTGCCGGTGGCGATCATATCGACGGTTACGGCTATGCGTGGATAGTAATCATTGCGAAAGTCACTGAGGATAGTGTCTGGATCTTCCGTGGCTTTATAGGTGACTTTCTTACAAAAGGCATTACCTTCGCCATACACTTCGCGCACGGTTTTAATGATGTCATCGGCATGACTATCGGTTTTGGCGAAGATGAGGGTTTTGGGTACTTCTTTTCGATTGGGGAATATTTTGGTTTCTATGGCCAGTTTCATTGCCTTGATCACCTGGCGAATCTGGCTAGGATTGACGACTGAACGGTCGAGTTCTTTGGCAGTGTAAGCCGTGTCTTCCTCTGTTTGCGCCCAACGCTTTTTGCGGGTGAGGCGGTCGCGGTGATCTACCCATTCTTTGGCTTTAAGCTCAGCACCTTTTTTGGAGATTTCAGTTTCGATCTCAAAGACGTCGTAACCCACGTTTACACCATCGGCAACGGATTCTTCGTAGCTGTATTCTGCAACAATATTTTCGTTGAAAAAGCCAAAGGTGCGTTTGTCAGGCGTGGCGGTGAGACCAATCAGGAAGGCGTCAAAGTAGTCCAACACTTGTTTCCACAAGTTGTAGATGGAACGATGACATTCATCGATGATAATAAAATCGAAGCTCTCGATGGGAACAGCAGGGTTGTATTTAACGAGCTTTGGTTTTTTCTCAAGGGTTTTGACTTCGGCTAATGGCACGTCTTCGGCACTTTCGTCTATCGGTTGGCCGCTTAAAATGGAATACATGCGCTGGATGGTGGAGATACATACTTCGGCATGGGAATCGATTGTACTACTACTCAAACGCTGCACGATATGTAACTCAGGGAAGAAGCGCTTATCATCCGGCGGTGTATAGGCATGAAATTCTTGAAACGCCTGCTTACCAAGGTTGCGGGTATCCACCAGGAACAAGATTCTTTTTGCACCGCCGTATTTTAGTAATCGATATACAGCTGTTATGGCGGTAAAGGTTTTACCAGAACCTGTTGCCATGTGAATCAATGAGCGAGGTTGATCCGTGGCGAGTGACTTTTCAAGGCCGTTAATTGCCTTTATCTGGCAGTCACGAAGGTTTTCTTCTGGTAAAGCCGGTATTTGCTCTTTGAGCCTGCGACGTAAGGTTTCTGGCTGGTTGGCCCACTCTTCTAAGGTTTCTGGTTTGAAGAAATAGAATATTTCACGTGATCTGGGCGCTGGATCACGTGCATCGGTGAATTGAATAACTTCGCCGGTCGCTTCAAATAGAAATGGTAGAGGCTCTTCTTCTTTACGCCATTTTAGTTTGCTGAGGGAATAGCGTAATGTCTGGTCTTCAACTGTGGTCAGAATGGATTCGTTCTTTTTTGCCTCGATAATGCCAACCGCCTTGCGGTCAACAAAAAGGACATAATCGGCGGGACCTGTATCGGTGGGATGCTCACGTACTGCGACACCATAGTTAGCACTAAGATTGATCTTTTTCCAATCCTGCACCAGCCAGCCAGCTTGCTCTAGCTTTTTGTCGATTTGTTGTCGGGCTTTGGCTTCAGGTGTCATTCTTTGTATATCCCCACACCTTGATATATCCAGCAATGTGATTCACCACGCCTCCTATGCCAGAGATTGACGAGCCATTCTTCTTCCTGGTCGAGCACTTCGAGGCGTTTTTGTTTGGTGAGGCGGTCGCGGATTTCGACGGCAGTGCCGGCTTCGATTTTGTTACCCTGTTCGGTGAGCTCGGTTTTGATGCGGTAGATGTCGTAGCCCACATTGACCTTGTCGACCACGGCGGACTCAAAGGTGTATTCGGAGACGAGGTTTTGCCCAAAAAAGCCGATGGTCTTTTTGGTGGGTGTGGCGGTGAGGCCAATGAAGAAGGCAGCGAAATATTCTGGCACCTGGCACAAGAGCAGGTGCGCACCCAACGTTTCATACAGGTTGAGGCGTTTTTTGTCCTGAATCACCCAGCCGGCCGCTTCGAGTTTGACGTCGATTTCCTCGCGGGTTTCGGCTTCGAGTTTTGGATATTCCGGTGCCAGAGTAATTCCCCCGATTCCCTGGTGAGTCTGATCACGATTGTCGCCGTTCGATCGATAAACAGCAAGGAAGTTAGGGGTTTAGTCTGTGCCAGTGAGATGGCGGAGAGGAAGGGATTCGAACCCTTGTGGGGCTAACGCCCCCAACCGATTTCGAGTCGGTGCCGGTATGACCGCTTCGGTACCTCTCCAGGATATTTCTACTTGAAAATCAACGGGAAGTAGCACAAGCTGGTTCCGCCTCGTTGAGCGGGCGCTATTGTAACCCAGCGTCTGCAAGGAAGGCTAAAAAATTCTGTCACCAGCCGCTAACCCGGGTAACTGTCAGTCATGACATAACATTTGCTTGCCTCCCGCCCATGCGCCTTACCCTGCTACTTCCACTTTTATTATTATCCGGATGTGATCTCCAGAAATCACATCTTGACCGCGTTCAGGATAATGATGAGTTGGTGGTGCTGACACGTAACAGTGCAACCACCTATTACCAGGGCCCATTCGGGCCGACCGGTCTTGAATACGATCTGGCCAAGGGCTTCGCGGAGTTTCTCGGCGTCAAGCTCCGGCTGGTAACGCCCGACACGCTGTCGGATATCCTCGATGACATACAGTCAGGCAGGGGCGATGTTGCTGCCGCCGGTTTGACCATTACCGAAGAGCGTAAACGTATTCTCAACTTTGGTCCGGCCTACCAACACATTACCCCGCAGCTGGTCTACCGCAGTGGTCACCGTGCCCCGGGCAATATCGAGGACCTGGCCGGCACGCTTGAAGTCGTGGCGCAAAGCAGTCATGCGGAAAAATTACGTCAGCTGCAAAAGTCCTATCCGGAGCTGACCTTTCTGGAAAACCCGGAACTGGAAAGTGAAGAGTTGCTGTATCTGGTGTGGGAGCAGGTCATTGACTACACCGTGGCAGACTCGAATGAGATTTCCATCAACCGGCGGTTCTACCCGGAGCTTCGTGTCGCATTCGACATCAGCGCACCGGAACCGCTTGCATGGGCTTTCCCGCCGGGAGAGGACCTCAGCCTGCTGAACAAGGCCCGGGAGTACTTCGACAAACTGAATCGCTCGGGAAGACTGGAACAGTTACTTGACCACTACTATGGCTATGTTTCCAACTTCGATTACGTCGGAACCCGGCGTTACATGAAACATATCAAGGAACGGCTGCCACCCTTCCGCAAGTGGTTCGAGGAAGCCGGCAAGGAAACCGGAGAAGACTGGCGGCTACTCGCGGCTATGGGTTACCAGGAATCGCACTGGAACCCGAAAGCGGTTTCCCCCACCGGGGTGCGCGGCATTATGATGCTGACACAGAAAACCATGCAGCACCTGGGTATCAACAAAAGCCGGCACAATGCCCAGGCCAGTATCGAGGGGGGCGCGCTTTACCTCACCAATATCAAGAAAAAATTGCCTGAACGCATCAAGGACCCGGACCGCACCTGGCTGGCACTGGCGGCTTATAACGTCGGCTTTGGCCACCTGGAAGACGCGCGCATTCTGGCACAGGAGGCAGGTGCGAATCCTGACAAATGGGCCGATGTAAAAAAATTCCTGCCGCTGCTGAGTCAGAAGAAGTGGTACAAGAAAACACGTTACGGTTACGCACGCGGGCGTGAGCCCGTCCGTTACGTGGAGAATATCCGAAGCTACTATGACATTCTGGTGTGGCTAACCGACAAGGACAAGCTGCCGACAGAAGTCTCGCCGGCATTCAAAATCGACACGCCGGCGCTCTAGCCTCAGGCAACCTGCACAGGTATTGCATCGCCTTGGCGAATGATGTGATTGTCAGCATCCAGGTACACGAGTTTCGGCTGGAAGCTCACGGCTTCCTGCTCATCAAATACGCCGTAGGTGCAGATAATAATCCGATCACCCGGGTTGGCCTTGTGTGCCGCTGCGCCATTGATGGAAATAATACCGGAGCCGGCCTCGGCACGAATCGCGTAGGTGGTAAAACGATTGCCGTTGGCGAGATTGTAGATCTGGATCTGCTCGTACTCACGAATACCCGCCGCCTTGAGCAAATCGCTGTCGATCGCGCACGAACCCTCGTACTCCAGCTCGGAGTGGGTCACATGGGCGTGGTGCAATTTGGATTTAAGCAGGGTGATCTGCATCCGTCGGGCTTCCTGATTTAAGTGTCGACGCCATTATCCCAAGTTCTACAAGGGCCTGCAAACCATCCGGTCCGTTATTCGACGCAGATATTGTCGATCAGGCGCGCCGCGCCAAGTCTTGCAGCGGCCAGAACCACGCAGTTCAGCTCCCCGGACGCCACGGGTTGCAGGCTTTCAGCGTGACGAATTTCCACATATTCCGGGGTGAAACCGGCCTGTGACAGGGTCTCTTTCGCCTGTTTTTCCAGCACCCGGTAGTCCGTTTTCTGCGTGCGGATATCGCTGACCAGCTGCTCCAGGGTCTGGTGCAGCAGCGGCGCGATGCGGCGCTCCTGGTCATCGAGGTACTGGTTGCGGGAACTCATCGCCAGCCCGTCGTCTTCGCGTACCGTCGCCACCCCGCGGATCTCGATCGGCCAGCCCAGGTCGTCGACCATGCGCCGGATGACCGCAAGCTGCTGGTAATCCTTTTCACCGAAAACCGCCACATCCGGCTGCACCAGGTTGAACAAGCGCCCCACCACGGTCGCCACGCCGGTAAAGTGACCGGGCCGGAAGTCGCTGCACAGGCCTTCACTCACCTCCGGCACTTCGATCACGGTGCTGCGTTCCGCGCCGCGCGGGTACATGGCGGGCACATCGGGGGTAAATAACAGTTCCACGCCTTCGGCGGCCAGTTTCTGCTGGTCGGCTTCGAGCGTGCGCGGGTAGTTGTCCAGGTCTTCGTTGGGACCAAACTGCAGGGGGTTGACGAAAATACTGGCGACCACATGCGGCGCAAGCAAGCGGGCTTCACGTACCAGTTGCAGGTGTCCGTCGTGAAGATTGCCCATGGTCGGTACAAGGGCGATGCGCTCACCGGCCTGCCGCCACTGGCTCACCTGCGCACGAAGGTCCTCGACGGAACTGACCGTTTCCATCCTCAGGCCAGGGTCTGTTCCGGGGCGGGAAACCGCTTTGCCTTGACGGCCTCCACGTAGGCTTTCAGTGCCGCGGGAATATCACGCCCCTGTTCGAGGAAGTTGTGCGAGAACTTCGGCCGCTTGCCGGGCGTGATACCCAGCATGTCATACAGCACCATCACCTGCCCGTCGCAATCCACGCCGGCGCCGATACCGATGACCGGGATCTGCAGGCGTTCACTGACCTGTTTCGCCAGTACGGCCGGTACACACTCCAGTACCAGCATCAGGGCACCGGCCTGCTCCAGGCCAACCGCTTCATCGAGTAAACGTCTGGCCGCCTCCTCGTCACGCCCCTGCACCCGGTAACCGCCGAGCTGATGCACCGACTGCGGCGTCAGACCCAGGTGCCCGCATACCGGGATACCGTGTTGCGTCAGGGCCGAGACGGTTTTATAAAACAGCTCACCGCCTTCCAGCTTGACCATGTGCGCGCCGCCTTCGCGCATCATGCGTGCGGCACTGTCCAACGCCTGGCTAACCGTGGCATAGCTCATGAAGGGCATATCCACGACACGCAGTGCCTGCTTTGCCGTACGGGCGACGCAAGCACCGTGGTAGACCATGTCATCGAGTGTGACCGGCAAGGTGGAGTCGTGTCCCTGCACGACCATACCCAATGAGTCGCCCACCAGCAGCACGTCGACACCGGCGTCTTCCAGCAGGCAGGTGAAGCTGGCGTCGTAACTGGTGACCACGGCGATTTTTTCGCCATCCGCCTTCATGCGCAGCAGGCGTTGCGTCGTGACTGGCGCCTTGTCAACCATGTTTGCGATCCCCGTCCAGCAGGCCCTGCGGCACCGGGTTGAAATAGTGACGCCCGCGCTTGGCCTGCGCCATCTGCTCCAGCAGCATGTCGTAATCCGACTGGTTTTCCACCAGGTTAATGTCCGCGGCGTTCACGATCAGCAACGGCGCCTCGTCGTAGAAGTGGAAGAAACGGGTATAGGTATCGCACAGCGCGTGCAGGTAATGTGGTTCCATGGCACGCTCATAACCGATCCCCCGTTTGTTGATACGTTTCATCAGAACATCCACTGGTGCCTGCAGGTAGATCACCAGGTCCGGTTTCGGTACGTCGATGGTCAGGTGCGAGTAGACCTGTTCGTAGAGTTTGTACTCTTCGGCATCCAGTGTCAGTTTGGCAAAGATCCGGTCCTTGTCCATCAGGAAATCCGCCACCCGCACCGGTTCGAACATATCGCCCTGCCGGAGTTCCTGCATTTGCTGGGCGCGTTGTAACAGGAAAAACAGCTGTGTCTGCATGGCAGCTGCGCGCGGGTTGCGGTAAAAGCGTTCCAGGAAGGGGTTTTCCGCCGCACCTTCGAGCAACAGTTCACTGCCGAATGTCTCCGCCAGGCGTCGTGCGAGACTGGTCTTGCCCACGCCAATCGGTCCTTCCACTACAATAAAACCCGGGTTCTGCATTTATATTCTCTGGTTATTTACATCCGGGTCCGGTGCGGTGGCATGCCATTCGGCATCACCGACCCGCTCCAGACCAACATCACTGACGGTATTGCACAAGGCCTGTACCTCACCCAGCCCCGGTACCAACAGCTGAGGTGCGACCTCGGCCAGTGGCGCCAGTACAAAATTACGCTCGACCATACCGGGGTGCGGTACCTTCAGTCCCGGGGTTTCAATACGCTCATCACCATACAGCAGAATATCCAGGTCGAGGGTACGCGGCCCCCAGTGCTCGCCCCGCACCCGCCGGTGAGCCTGCTCGATCGCCTGCAAGAGGTCCAGCAATGCCGCGGCCGGCAACGCGGTTGCCAGCCCTGCCACGGCGTTGATGTAGTCCGGCTGGTCCTGCGGTCCCATGGGCGCACTGCGGTATAAACCGGAGCACACCAGCAAGCGGGACCGGGGTAACTGGTCCAGCTCCGCCAGTGCGTTATTGACCTGTCTGGCGGGATCGTTCAGGTTACTGCCGAGTCCGATCCACGCCACGATTTCAGTCATCGCTGCTGCTGGCCGGCTTCTTTTTCCGACGACGGCGACGCTTGCGCGTTGGTGCAGGCTCGACTTTTTTCGCCTGCTCGACCGGGTTCAACTGCTGGAAGTCGGTCCACCATTCCGCCAGTTCCCTCGGCGCTTCACCGACCTCTGCTCGCAACAACAGGAAATCATAGGCGGCCCGGAAGCGCGGGTGTTCCAGCATCCGGTACGGTGCCTTGCCACGGCGTTTCTCCAGCCGTTGTTGCAGCAACCAGATTTCTCTCATGGGGAAACTGAAGCGCTTGGGCAGTGAAGTCGCCTGTACCTGGGCAACCGTAATTTCGTTTCCGGCAATCTGCGCAGCTTCCAGCGCTGAGGCGCCCTGGTCGATCAGTTCCTGTGTACGCAGCCGTACCGGTTCCCACAACAGGGCGGCGTACAGGAAGGCCGGTGTAACCGGTTTACCCTCGGCCAGGCGCGTGTCGGTATTCTCCAGCGCACGGGCCACGAAGGTAATCGGAAAACCTTCCTCTTCGTGACTCAACACCTCGTCAGTCATCGGGAACAGGTACTGGAACAGGTCATAGTGGCGCAGCAGTTCAAAGGTGGAGAGCGCACAGCCACCGAGGAACAGTTTCAGCACTTCCTCGAATAATCGCGCTGATGGAATATCTTCCAGCAGCACACCCAGCTCTTGCATGGGTGTTTCGGTATCCGGGTGAACGCGGAACCCCAGCTTGGCGGCGAAACGTACGGCGCGCAACATGCGCACCGGGTCTTCGCGGTAACGCTGCTCAGGATCGCCAATCAGTTTCAGGGTACCCGCCCTGAGATCCTCCAGCCCGCCCACATAATCGACAACCGAAAAATCCTTGATATCGTAGTACAGCGCATTGATGGTGAAGTCGCGCCGCCAGGCATCCTCTTCCAGGCTGCCGAACACATTGTCGCGCAAAATGCGGCCTTCCTCGGAATGGGCGCTGTCGTTGTCCTCGTCGGACTGCTCGTCGTGGCGGGCGCGGAAGGTCGCGACCTCGATTACCTCGCGGCCAAAACGCACGTGCGCCAGCCGGAAGCGCCGACCAATCAAACGACAACTTCGGAACAGCCGGCGGATCTCCTCCGGCGTGGCATCGGTGGTGACATCGAAATCCTTGGGTTCGCGTCCCAGCAGCAGGTCGCGCACCCCGCCACCCACCAGGAAGCTCTGGTAACCCGCTTCTTTCAATCCATACAACACCTTGAGCGCGGCCGAACTGATGCTGGCGCGCGAAATACTGTGCTCCGGCCGGGGAATGGTAACGGGCTGACTGCTGTCGGGCGCGATATCGCCTTGATTATTCACTCTAATTGCTTGTCCCTGAATCGCTTGCGCGTATAATAGCACCGCTGTCAGATCCATTCAGCGTTCTTTAGCTCCCTTCGTCTAGCGGTCAGGACACTGGCCTCTCACGCCGGTAACAGGGGTTCGATTCCCCTAGGGAGCACCAATCATCCCACGCAGGCAGGCAAGCCTGCGACTCAGTAGCGCGAAGCCTCCGTCAGTACCTTCATCACCTCGTTGAGCGAGGCTTCTTCGTTATCAATAAAGCACACCAGGTTACCGACGCTGCAAACCGTCGCTTTTGCCCCGCGCACCGTCCAGCCTCCCGGCGGTGTCCAGCCGGGTATACCGGTGAACATCGAAAACTGGTCGGTGTTGCCCTGCACCATACGCTTGTAGTCGTGCGCAAACTTGGCGAGGCGCTCCATCATGTCGTCACCGAACATGCCGTAACCTTCCACCAGCGCGCCGTCATCGCGGAAGTGGCAAACGACAAATACACCGTCAAGCGCGAGTAGTTGCTTGATCATGGGCTGCGCTCAACTGTCCAGCGCGGCATAAGCCGCTTCAAAATCACACGCATCGTTACGCAGCACTACGCCACGTTGACCGTTCCCAACGGCAGACCATTCCAGGCCCACCAGGGTGAATCCCTGTACAGGATAGAACCCGCCCTGCCCGGTGGTCTTCTCCCAGCCACGCGCCTGCATGGTGGCGATGGCGATATTGGCAATGAACACGTGCGCCAGAAGATCCAGCGCATCGGGTGTCAGGTTCGAGTCATCGGAGATGCGGTGGTTGGTCAGCTCTCCGGTATCCGAAAATTCAAATGCAGCGGCAGCGCCGTGCAGGTTCATCAGGTTATCAAGACTGCTCATCGTTATTCTCCAACTACCCAGGTAACCTCTGATTATTTCAGAATTTGCGTCACTGCGTTCCTCGCAATGACAAATTAATCAGGGGCTCCCTAGATCATTTTCTCTACATCAGCAAGTTTGTCCTGCATTTTCTTCATCACCCGGTTCAACAAACCGGCCTCGTTCTGCAGGAAACAAAACACATTGGCTACCACGCACACGCTGAACCGGGGACCGCGCACCATCCAGCCATGCGCTGGATCAAACGGGCAATTCTCGCTGTTGGCACAGAGAATTTCCGTCTGCATGTGGGTTCCCATGGTGGTTGCGCGGCACATGATAGACGCCATACGTGCCATCTCGTCATTCAGCTGGCCCTTGTAGTTATAGCGATCCCCGCGGTAGGCATACTCACCTGCCGCAATCACGCCGGGGATATCCGCCAGCTCGGCATAGACACTCATCCAGATACTCCTTCGTGCTTTTGTTGTTTTCCCGCCTTGCGGCGAACCCGTCAGGGGTATGCTTTTTTTAATGCACACACCCTATGAGGGTTTCATAGCACAGCAAACCCTGCTTGTCACCGTTGCAGCAAGCGTGCCAGAGGTCGTACATTAGTGACATACCTTACGAGTGGCCGCCATTCCGAAGTGGCCGGCATGACGGATAAACCAGACGTTACCGGAACTTACCGCTGACAAATCAGGACAAGCATGCCCGACTCCTCGCACCAGCCGCGGCCCGCCGGACTTTTTCGCCGGCTTGCGGCATTACTCTATGATTCGCTACTGCTGCTGGCTATTGTATTTATTGCCACAGCAATCCTGTTACCGCTTACCGGCGGCGAGGCCATCCAGCACAACCCGTTTCTGACAACCTACCTGCTGTTTATCAGCTTTTTCTTCTACAGCTGGTTCTGGATGCATGGCGGTCAGACGCTCGGAATGCGCAGCTGGAGGCTCCAGTTACGCAATATCAACCCTGGCCCGATCACCTTGTGGCAGGCGCTGTTACGTTTCCTGGTCGCGATTCCTTCCGCCCTGCTGCTGGGTGTTGGTTACCTGTGGATGCTGATCGACCGCGACAAACTCACCTGGCATGACCGCTATTCGGAAACCCGTATCGTGCAACTCGACCAGAACCCGCACCCCGGCCGAAAACAGAAGAAGTAAACGTACCGGTGAGTACTCCTTTCACACTAACAGGGGGTGTTTCAATCAGGTCGTGCGTCGTACCAGGACCAGGGCAACCGCGAATACCAGCAACGAAGGCATCACGGCGGCAATCCATGGTGGACCGCCATACACCAGTCCGATATGCGCCGCCATGTCGCTACCGAGCTTGAACAATAATCCGGTTATCACGCCGGCAAGTACTCTCAGACCTACACCATGACGACCCAGCGGCCCCAGCACCATCCCCATCGACAACATCAACATCGCCAGTACAGCCAGCGGCGCTGTCAGACGTTGCCAGAATGCCAGGCGGTAGCGTTCAACCTGCATACCTGCCTGCTCCAGCCCTTCGATATACTGCTTCAGTTCCGGTAGTGAAAAAGCTTCGGACCGGTGTACCAGTAAACGCGCCAGTTGCGGATCGACCAGTTCAACGCCCGTCACGTTATCCCTGGACTCCACCAAGACATGCTGACCATCAAAACGGGTGCGGTGGAGTTTTTCCAGGTTCCAGCCTTTTGCACCATATACAGCATGCTCAATAACACTGGCTGCAAGCAATTGCGGTTGTGCATCGAGAGTATAGATATGAATATCGGACAGGCTGCCGTCTGCCTCTGTACGCCCGACCCGGATCATCTGTTGGCCCTTGCGCACCCAGAAACCGCCGCCACCCTGGACGGCTACATCGTCAAAAATCGCCTGGGCGCGAAGAGCGGTTGCAGCCCGGCTGGCCGGCGGGGCAACCATTTCACCCAGCGGCAATACAAATACCAGCATGATTATCCCGGCCAGCAAGACTGATACCCCGAGGCGTATCTGCGAGCAGCCGGCCAGCCGGAACGCATTCAGCTCACCCTGCGCCGCAAGGTTACCAAGTCCCAGCAGGGTACCGATCAACACCGCCATCGGGAAGGACTGCCAGGCCCTGGCCGGCAACGAAAACAACACGAACAATATCGCGTCCAGCCAGCCGTAATGGCCACGACCCATGTCGCCGAGTTCACCAAGCAAGCTGAACACCGCCTCGAGCACCACGACCACCAGCCAGGCAAGAAATGTCGCCGACATCAATGTACGTGCAATATAGCGGTCCATGCGCTTCAAGGTGCGAACCGCCGATGCAGAAACACCACCACGGCCGCCAGCGCCAGCACAACTGCATGTACCCACCACAGACCCAGGGCGGCAGGCAACCTGCCCTGCTCGATCCACAGGTGGCCGACACCCAGTAAATTAAAATATACCGCAAATAGCAATAGCCCGAGCCAGAGCGGTGTATAGCGACTGGCTGCGGGACGGTAGCGCGCCAGTGGAACGGCAATCAGCGCCAGCACCAGTACACTCACCGGCCTGGCGACACGCATGGCCAGTTCGGCACGTGCTGCCGGTGAACTGTCACCGATGAGCGCAGGGGTTGGCACGGCATCCTGCTTGTCCGGCACAGTGATGTGAGAGGGATCGAGACGAATCCGGTAGTCTTTGAAGTGCAGACGGCGATAGTCCGACTGCCCGGCCCTGCCGTCATACTGGTAACCCTCACCAAGCACCAGGTAACGGCCATTTTTGTCCGTTTCAACCGAGGCGCGTTGTGCCACCAGGACTTGCGGACGTGACGGCCTGTCGACATGGATAAAAATGCCTTCCAGTGAACCCGGGGCTGTGCCGGTGCGCCGGGCGTAGACGGTCCATTTGCCACCACGCAGGAAATTGAAATGGCCCGGTGCCAGTGCAGAAGCATCCAGGCGCTGTTCCGCCGCTGCGCGCAGATGGTATCCCTGTGCTGCGGTCTGCGGTACCAGCCAGGCGCTCAATACCGCCACCAGCAATGCCACCAGCAATGCCGGCGCCGCGAATGCCCGGTACCACTGCCACGGCCCGACGCCGCTGGCGGCCAGCGCCAGCGCCTCGCTGTCGTGGTTCAATCGTCCCAGCAACCACAGCAGTGCCAGAAACAGGGTCAGGGGCAACAAAAACACAAAAATTCCTACCGACTTCAGGCCCAGTAACCACAACACTGTGTCGGCCGGAATACGCCCGCTGGCAGCCTGCCCGAGGTACAATGAAAAGCGTGCTGCCAACAGCACCAGCCACAGCACCAGCGTGAATGCCAGCCAGTAGCGCAGCAGTTCACGGCCGAGATAGCGATGCATGACGCAAGACATGGTGTGTGACTTTTTTCCTGTGTGGCCTGTGCGGCATTTCAAATACACGCCCGGCCTGTTAAATTTGCGCGATACCGATAATCCAGCATAACGCAACGAAATTCCAACCGAGGGAGCAGTTCATGGACTTCAACGCCAAAACCGGTGACGCCGACAAACTGGCAAGCAGCTGTGTAGTTGTCGCCGTATCATCGCCACGCCGGCTTTCTGCAGCGGCCACCCGGCTCGACAAGGCCAGCAGAGGACAGATCAGTACCTTGATCAGACAGGGTGATATTGATACCGGCTGTGGTGCTACCACACTGATTCACAACCCGGCCGGCCGGGTCAAGGCAAAACGTATCCTCGTTGTGGGTTGTGGCAAGGATAAAATACTGTCTCCGCAGGCCTTCAACAAGATTGCCTCGGCAGCTGCCTGCGCCGTTCAGCGCAGCGGTGCCACCGACGCCGCCAGCTGGTTGACCGAAATCGAAGTAAAAGACCGCGACAGCTGCTGGAAGGCGCAGCAACTGGCCGCCGCCAGCGAAGACGCCGTTTACCGGTTTGATGAGCTCAAGAGTGACCCCAAACCGCCCAAACGTCCGCTGCGCCGGCTCAGCGTGGTCAGTGCCGATGGCGAGGAACTGGACACTATCCGGGAAGGTATCCAGGCAGGTGCCGCTGTGGCACACGGCATGAACCTGGCCCGCACGCTGGGCAACCGCCCGGGCAACTACTGCACTCCGTCTGACCTTGCCGACCAGGCCCTGTCACTTAAAAATGACTTCCCCTCTCTCAAGGTACAGGTGCTGGAAGAAAAAGACATGGAAAAACTCGGCATGGGCGCGCTGCTGTCAGTATCGCGCGGCAGTCGTGAGCCGGCCAGGCTGATTGTGATGCAATACAACGGTGGGAAAAAAGGCGACAAGCCCACCGTACTGGTCGGTAAGGGCGTCACCTTTGATTCCGGCGGCATCTCCCTCAAACCGGGTGCGGCGATGGATGAAATGAAGTTTGATATGTGTGGCGCCGCCAGTGTTTTCGGCACTGTTGCCGCCGTGGTGGAAATGGCGCTGCCGATCAACCTGGTGGGTATCGTACCTTCCACCGAGAACATGCCCGACGGCCTGGCCACCAAGCCGGGAGATATCGTCACCAGCATGAGCGGACAGACCATCGAGGTGTTGAATACCGATGCCGAAGGCCGTTTGATCCTCTGCGACGCACTCACCTACGCAGAAAAATTCAATCCCGATGTAGTCATCGACGTAGCCACCCTGACCGGCGCCTGCGTCATTGCACTGGGCAAACACGCAACAGGCCTGTTCAGTAACGACCAGCCGCTTGCCGACAAGCTCCTGTCTGCCGGACAAACCACCGGTGACCGGGCCTGGCAAATGCCGCTGTGGGACGAGTACGACGAACAGCTATCCAGCAATTTCGCTGACATGGGCAACATTGGCGGCCGTGATGCCGGCAGTATCACCGCTGCCTGCTTCCTGGCCCGTTACACCAAAGACTATCGCTGGGCACACCTGGATATTGCCGGTGTAGCCTGGAAATCCGGCAAGGACAAGGGTGCTACCGGACGTCCGGTACCACTGCTCACGCAGTTCCTGATGGACCGGCTCCATGACGCAGGTTGATTTTTACGTCCTGGGTGACAGTGCAGCGCGTTCGCGCTTGCAGTTTGCCTGCCGGCTGGCCGACAAGGCCTACCGGCTCGGGCACCGTGTGTACATACACACGGAATCTCCCGAACAGACACAGGAACTCGATACTCTGTTATGGACCTTTCAGCAGAACAGCTTTGTACCCCACAGCACTACGCAGGATGCCGGCGATACAAAACCGTCTGTATTGCTCAGTCACGATACCGAACCGGAGGCCAGCCAGGTGATGATCAACCTGGCGGCGGACGTACCACTTTTTTTCAGCCGCTTTGAACGTGTTGCCGAACTGATCAACGCAGACAATACCGTTCGACAGCAAGGTCGCAGCCGTTACAGTTTTTACAAGGCACGTGGTTACCCATTACGCACACACGAGATTAAATCCTGATGGAAGAACAATTGCCGAGACTCGATGATGAAGGCGTACCGATACTGGAACATCCTGTAGAACCGCAAAGTCCTGCCACCCGGTCAGCCCCTGCAGGACCGGACCTGACCGACTATGACCTGGTGGAACAGCTACTGGAAACCGATAATATCCGCGAGCTGGTCAACGACCTGACCGAGGATCTGCGAAAACTGGTCTGCTGGAAAATTGAAGAGGTGCTCAAGGAAGAAGTCATCAAACTGATTCACAGCGCAACCGAACAGAGCAGCGAAAAGCTTGGTGAAGACATTCGCACCCAGCTGCAACTCGCATTACCGGAACTGATTGCAAAACTTGCTCAGGAAAAGCCGGAGCGCGGGGTCACCTGAATACCGCTTGTACCGTGCCACCAAAATACCATTCGGTACGTAACATTCCCGAAAGCGCCTGGCGGTATACCATAGCTAATGAAATACCGGCCATGGGGTAAATGTAAAATCCCAACCAAAGCTAAACCTTATGTCAGCACAGAGACATATTGTCATGTCATAACTGACAACTCCTGAATACATTGGCCGGATTTCTTAACATATTCTTAACTAACTGCTTATCATAGGTTTTTCATTGATTTTGGAGTTTCAAAATCAATCTGCTGACAGCATCGCCAATAATAAATAATTATTACATTATATTATAAATTATTTATATAATTGATATTAAAAGATATTAACGCTTTCTTTACAACTGTAAATTAATTGATATCGGTTTTTCTTACACATATCCACGACTCATTGCCCAAATCGCCTGTTCAGGGTTTTATGCATCTTACCTCCATGAAATTAATAACAATTATTTAGTTGGCAAGCAATGTGCTCTATGTAGTTGCCCTGCGGCAAACTGTCGCAAGCGATTATTCAAAGTAATGTACAAACATGACACAAATATAAATTCATGAATACCCAAGGGATGGGACCTATTTAGGAGTCTTATTGTAATGAACAAAGCGAATATTAAACTCAGTGCTGTTGCTACTGCAGTTGGCCTTGCCGCCACCGGCACTGCATCAGCCACCAACCTCGGTGAGTTCTGGGCAGCCGACCAGATCGGCGGGATCATGCACATCTTTGATCAGTCCGACCTGAACGACCCGAGTATCGACGCCCAGGAAGCCAAAGTAACCCTAACCGGCAATGTTGGTTCTTCTGATGGCGGTACCCACAGCAGTGTACGCATGCACATCCTCGGCTTCTCCAATCACTCCGGGCTCGACCCGAGCAGCCGTACCATCATGTCTTACCTCGATGGATTTGGTGAAGTCTGGGCCACTAATGGCGGCACTGGCGCCCCAACCAAGATTGCAGATCTGGAAGCTTCAACGGCCAATGCCTATACCGAAGAAGGCCTCGGTGCACCGGTCAAGGGTAACAGCATGCACGCTTGTGGCGGCAACCCGCAAAATACCCAGATCCAGTGTGCTTCTATTTTCAACGGTGACCTGGCCCTCTTCGACGCCGACATGGAAACTGACACCTACACCCGCATCGGCATCTTCAAGACCGGTGATTTCCAGCTGTCGTCAGCACTGGATTCACGCCCCTCGCTAAAAGCCAAGATTCAGGCTGCATATGACGATATGGTCGCAACTGACGCAGACGGCAACCCGAACAACATCTGTTCACAGTACAGTTCTGATGGTCAGTTAATCTATATCGCTGCCCAGACCAGCACTAACACCGGTGGTGTTATTGTTCTTGACGTCAGTGACCCGACCAACCCCACCATCCTTGATGCCTATAATGATGTCATGGCTGCCGGTTGTGGCCTGGTTAATCATCCCGATGGCAAACACCTCTGGATTACTCATGGCTTTAACAAGCAGGGCGACCCGGAAGAAATTTCTATCTGGAAGTACAGCCGCGCCGGTCGTCGCAATGGCCCGGTTGATCGTATCGCGCTGAATACCGATGACAGTCAGGCTGTGTACGGTGGTGACGCACACGGTATGCAGTTTGCCGGTATCACCAACTCATTCGCCTGGCAGGTTATGCGAATCGATGACACCATCCAGGTGGTCAAGTCCAAAGACTGGTTTGGCCGTGGTGGTAGAGGCACTCTGGTCAACGAAATTGACCTGGAAGCCAAGACAGGACGCACCAATGTGCAAGCTGATGTTATCGACCGCTCGGCATTTGGTACGCGCATGTACTGGACAACTCGCGGCCCACGTCCGACATCAGCCATTGGCAGCACCGCTGGTGGTCCGAACCGTTACAACCATGCTGATCGTCAGGCAGGCGTAGATGTCTTCACGACCTTCTTCGGCTATGACGGTGTGTACACCAAATCCGAAACCATGGATAACGGCGGCACAGTCTGGCTTTGTGACAATGGCGGCAATTACCTCGAACAGTGTGGTGCCGGCGACGGTGGTGTGGAAGTAAATTCTTCCGATCCGCACGGCGGCAAGTCACTGAGTTACCTGACTGGTTTCTAAGCCAGCATTCAGCAACCTGACTCATTTACGTTTGATGAGTTGATTAAGGCCGGGTTCATCCCGGCCTTTTTTTTATGCCTGAAGATCGTCTGGTCGGGGCGGATGCGTTTCAGGATCAGCGTCGGCGTTTGAGTGACTTGACAGTATTAAAGCCCCAAAACTGCCAGGCCGGCATACCACCACGATACCATCCAATTTTCTGTGCTGGATAGCCTGCTTCAACCAACGCATGGATGGCATCGACCGAGATACTGTCCAGAGGACCGTTGGACCACACAATCAGATCCATGGCGTTGGAAAAGTCCCAGTCTTTTGACAACAGGCTGACATCCTTTACCGCGAGCGCTTCGAGTTGGCGAGTAATCCAGTCAACATCACCGCGTGGAGTTGCACCAAGTGATTTCAGCAAAGCGACAAACTCAGGATCATCTGCATCTTTCTTGAATTTTCCGATAAAAAGGTGAATCGACCCCGGGATCGTTGCGTAGCGGTATTCTCTTTCACCGCGAACATCTACCAGAACGCCTTTTTTGTCGCGCATCCTGGTCTGCATAAAATCTATGACTTCAACTTCACCAACTGTCCTGACCGGCATATCCAGCTGCATGGGTTGCAGGCAGAAAGGGGGGCAGGCTTCGGCATTATGTCTTAGCGTACCCCGCATATTCGGCCTGGCCTGGAATGACTGGTCTATATCGCGCTCTACCTTGATCGAGCGCCCTTTATGAACGACGAATACATAAGGGACACCATCTTTCAACGGCGCGGTCAGCTTACTACCATCACCGCCGTCAGCATACGAACCGGCACTGTAGACAAGTAGTGAAGAAAACAGCATGGCGGAAAGAGTATGCCCGGGTAGTCTGTTGTGTTGTAAAACATCTCGAAATTTCAGTTTCACAGTTCTCACCTTTTAGAATCCTGATGACTGTTATACGGCTGACCGGACTCCGGTGGATTTAACCAGAAGACATCGGCATTGACGGCACTGTCAAGTGTGTGCAGGAAAGCTGTTAGTTGCTTCAGCTGCCGGGGGGCAAGATCCAGTTTAACCAGCATGCTATGACCGAATGGCGGCACAGGCGCCTTGTTATAATGATCCATTACAGCATCCAGATCAGCAAGCTGTCCATTGTGCATGTAAGGTGCAGTTTGCGTCACATTGCGTAAACCCGGGACCTTGAAGCTGCCGGCAAGGTCATCACCCACTCGTTTTATAAACCTGAGTTCGGAGCAATCTTCTGGCTGTGCATCGCTATATTCCCCCAGGCAATTAAACTCACTTCTGAGTACCTTTTGCACACCGATTGAGCGTCCCCAATCATAAGGTTTTCCCTTCTCGACCGGGCTCCCTATATTATGAAATCCATCATTGGAAAATAGCGGGCCGTTGTGGCATTCAATACAACGCGCCTCGCCAATAAACAAACGCAAACCTTCAACTTCATCGGGTGACAGCAACTTGAGGCCAGCGCTGTTGTTGTGCTGAAGGGCCTCTGCATAGTGGTCAAATCGTGCAGCGGCTGGTAGCAAAAGACGCTCATAGGCCGCAATCACCTTTCCAAGGTTGGAATAGATCTGGCCAATTGTCTTTTTGTCCACTTCGCTCATGCCTTTCCAGGCTTTGGCAATCGCCGGATCAGACGGGTTGCTGACAGGTGCACCTTGCGCCGGAAACCGGTTCTGGTCGGAAAGATCCGGAAATTTACCGAACAGGACCTCGTACTGATGTCGGTAACTGTCGTCAGCAGCAATCAGGTGCGCATACTGTAAACGAGACCCACCATGTTCAACCGGACTTTCCATGGGGCCCAGCGCTTGCGCCCATTGACTGTCAACGTGTCCGTCCCAGAACAGAAACGGATGATACGCGGTACCTACAACCGTCGGGACATTGCGTCCACCCACACCCATACCGACAGCAACCGGCAGGCCATCGGTGAAATATTTCGACGGTATGTGGCAAGTGGCGCATGCCACCTCACCGTTTCCACTGAAACGTTCGTCAAAAAACAGTTGGTGTCCAAATCGCGCCGCCACGGGATTCCCGGCCACGGTGTTACCAGGATCCGGGGACAGCTCAGGAAGACTCCCGATCCAGAGAGATGCGATCGCCCCCTTCTCCTGCTCTGTCCAGGGTGGCTTCGGGTACTTTTGACTTTCGACCCAGTACCAGCCGCCGGCACTTGTGCCAGCCAGCAGTAACAGAACTATTATGAATTTGATATATGTTGGCATACTGGAACCGGAACCGCGTTTGTTCCTACAGGGCTACATGTCAATATCGAAGGCCACACTGTCGGATTGATCACCCGCTGTAATATCCAGAAAGATAACCCAGGGTCCTCGCATACTGAACTTGACGCCCTCGATAAGGTACACACCAGCCTCCAGTTCCCGGGTCACTTCCGGCTCGGTTGGGAATCCATGGTTATGAATCGGCATACCTCCGCCCACCTTGATCCGGGCCCCTGTCACCGGCGCACCTTCGGGTGTTCTGATTGTAGCTGTCCAGGCGTGCATCCGTCCCAGCTGCAACGGGTTTTGACGGCTTTCTATAGTGACTTCGTACAGACCTTCACTGCTGGTTCGGGTGTGAGTCACCCTTTCCTGCGTTTCCCCGGCCCGAGTATTTCCAGTGAGGCCTAACACAAGCAGAACCGGTAACAAATGTTTTATTATTCTCATGGCAGACATCTCACACCACCTCTGAATGTACGCATCGCAAGTATATCAAATTACCGTTCCAGGGAGGTAAAACAAACATACTTTGTGTATAATTTTGACAAGATTGTCAGGTAAATGATCTTTATAGATCCCGCCATAAGAAAATGGTTTCAACCGCCCGGGTAATTCATAATGTCCACCGACAAACATCAATACCAACTTTATAAAAATATTGTTCCGCTTACACGCGAAGACCATGGCCACTTGTACATTGAACGGCTGGATAATTTTAACTATACAAGGAACATTAATACCGTCTACGTCTTTTGCATGGAGTTTATGCGTGTTGCAAAAGAATATCCGATTGTATTTTCCGTCAGCTCGGATGAGATCTACCCTGTGGCGATGCTTGGCCTTCAAAATGGCCGGAATGAATTTCTCGATGAAAAGGCCCGATGGCTTGGCGAGTATGTTCCCTGCTACGTGCGAAGGTATCCTTTCATCCTGATGCGTAATGATGATGGCGGGTTTTACATCGGCATTGACAATGACTACGCCGGCCTGAACAAGCGCGGTCGAGGAGTACCTCTGTTCGGCACAATCGATGACGGTCCCATGCTGACCGAGGTAAAAGACTTCTGCCGGAAATTCCAGACACATATTGACCGCACGAGCCAGTTCTGCAAACGCATGCAAGAACTGGATTTGCTGGTGCCTCTGCGAGCACCTGACAGTGAGATCGCTGGCAAGGTTGATTTCGATGGATATGCTGTAGTGGAGCGACAGCGCATTTGGGATCTGGATGATGATGTGTTACTGGACCTGATGAAAAGCGACACCATGGAGCTATTATACATGCATTTGTTTTCCATTGGTCTGCTGCACACCTTCAAGGAACGCTACCTCTAGGTATGCACTGCCCTGCTAGGCTGTCTTCCGCAGTGCAACAATCAGGGACTCGACAGGATGTCCCGCTTCTTTCCTGTATGAGGATTGATTGCAGCCCAGAAATTCAAAACCGCGCCTTCTGGCAAGTTCCCGCACATATCGGCCGGAATGCGCGTATCGGGCAGTAGCGTTCAGCTTATAGTCATCCTCACCCTGATGTGTTTCCACACTGAAAAGAAACAGGCCATTAGCTCGCAGCGCACTGAAGACTGCCAGAAAATATGATTCCAGATCGCCGATATAGGGAAAGGTGTCGGCACAAATCGCGAGGTCCGTGTCATTCTGGTGCCGGACCAGGCTGGTCAGTAGCTCATTATTTTCCAGCTCGTCATAAATGCCACGTTTTCGCGCCTTGTCAATCATGCGTTGCGAAATATCAACACCCTTGAGCCTGCCCGACAGGCTTTTGAAACTAATGCCGCTCAGCCCGGTGCCACATCCAAGGTCAAGAATATCCAGCCCGCCAGACAGGCCGGAATCCAGATACACTTCTGCAAGTTCTCGCAGTTGTTCCGGTGCATTGTAATCTACCTTTCCGAGTGCGCTGTCGAAATTATCAGCAAATTCGTCGAACAACCGCTGAACGTAGTCATTGTCGGGTTTTGCCGGTGGCGTATTGCCATTAACTGCTGCAAGGTGAAATTGTGCCTGGAAGTTATCCGGATCAATGTCCAGCACATCCCGGAACGCTGCGGCAGATGCTTCGAGCTGGTTCAGTTTCCGGAAGGCATCACCTGCCAACATCAGTGCTTCGACATTAGCGCTATCAAGCTCTATAGCCCTCTTGAAAAATCCCAGAGCAGTTTCCTGCCTGTCCATAGACTGGTGTAATTTTCCCATACCGATGTACGCCGGTGTAAAGCGGGAGTTATTCTCAAGCGCAGTAGAATAACCCGCTTCAGCACCCTGGTAATCTCCACGAGCAGCCAGAATATCGGCTCTGCGCGTCAGCGCATGAACATGCGAACATTCCTTGTCCAGAACACTGTTAAAGCAGTCCAGGGCTTCGCCATACTTTCGAAGATCAAGCAACGCCTTCCCGTAATTAAATAGCGCATCCTGAAAATCCGGCTTTAACTCAAAAGCCTTTCTGAAACTTTCTGCTGCATCTTCCGGCTCGCCCTGGGCCAGTTGCGCTGTCCCCATGATATTGTATGCATTTGCATAACCGGGCTGAATAGCAAGTGCTTCCCTGCACAGCGCAACAGCGCCTTGTGGATTAACCAGCGCCATCTGGCATATGGCGGCATTAACACGCAGTATCGGGTTAGAAACATCGACACGCACGCCTCTTGCAAAGGTTTCACTGGCATCGTCAAGCAGAACACGACTCATTTGTATCGTGCCAAGAAGGTTGAGTGCTTTTCCATCTTCAGGCTTCTGTCCCAGCAATTCTTTGGCACGATGTTCTGCTACTTCCAGGCGACCTGCCTGCTGATCTATCATGCTCATGAAATAAAGCGCATCGGGATTCCCGGGCTCGAGCTGGAGCACATCCAGAAATAACTGCTGCGCATCATCCAGCCGCCCGTCTCTATAGGCCTCCACAGCTCTCGCAAGCGTTACATTATTCAGGACAACCGATGTCACAGGTCTGTTTCCGTCTGTTTTTCGGTACCCTCAGGAGTCTCACCAGCGCGAAGATTTTCTGCCTTCTTGAGCATCAGGTTGATCATCTGGTTTCTGCGCGGAAGCGCGTAATCATTTACAGTATCTCCTTCATTGTCCTTCAGCTCCGTATCAGCGCCTGCAATCAGCAGCATACGGGTTATATCTGAATTCTCCTTGTTTACCGCAAGCATCAACGGTGTAACTCCGTGGTTATTCCTGTGATTGATATCCGCGCCACTGGCCATGAGTTTCTGGACAATAGCGGCCGATCCGATTCTGGTGCCAACAAACAGGGGCGTCTCTCCCTGTTTGTTCAAACTGTCTACTTCAACACCCCTGGCAAGCAGCAAGTCAATAATTACGGGATTAGCACTGCCTGCAGCATAAAACATGGGTCCACTTCCTGCCTTGTTGATGATATCCAGATCAGGGTTACGATCCAGCAGAAGTTTCACGATCTTTGGATGACCAAGACGCAGCGCTTCCATCAACATGGTAGTACCAGCACGCTCTCCAACCAGCATATTGACATCGGTATTGCCGAGAGCATGCCTGACAACCTCATACTGATTATTTCGCAGGGCATATACGAGCGGGCTGATACCACGACTGTCGGGTGTCTTGAAATCTGCACCCTCTCCAATCGCAAACATAACCATTTCCGGCTTCAGGCTGTTAAGCGCAATGATTACGATACCGGCGCCTTTCTTGTTCTTCGCATTGATATCGGCACCGGCGGCAAGTAATTTTTCTGCGACTTCGATATCACCCAACACAGCGGCTTCCAATATTGGAGTTACGCCACTCAAATCTGCCTTATTGACATCAACACCCTGTTTTAACAGCACATCAATAACGTCTGACGCCCCCTTTCGTGCCGCGAAGTGCAGCGCGGTTTTACCTTTTTTGTCTATTGCATTTATATCAGCACCGTTTTTCAGCAGCAGGCGGACGTTGTCAGTACGCTTTGCATTGGCGGCCAGCATTAGCGCAGTGAGGCCAGTGTCAGTCGTCGCGTTAACTTCAGCTTTCTGCTGAACAAGCATCCTGACCAATCCGGTATCTTCAAGCGCAGCAGCATACATGAGGGCTGTTTTATTTCGTTTTTCCGGAATATTGACATCAGCTCCACCATCAATGAGCTGCCTGGCAATGTCTGTTTTACCGAGTTGTAGCGCACGGTTCAAAGGAGTTGACATGAAGGCATTTCTGGCATTGAGATCAATACCCTGATCAACAACAATCCTGATGACTTCGCTGGCTCCATTCTCTATTGCATAGTGCAGGCAATTACGCTTAACAGTGTCTGCAGCATTGATATCAGCACCATACTCCAGCACCCTTCTTACGATATCAACATGATCCTTGCTACAGGCATACAGTAAAGAGCTACTGCCCTGCTCGCCGGAAAGATCCAGGCCCGCGCCTGCAGCGACCAGTTTTTCCATCAGGGCAACATTGCCTTCCTGGGCAGCTATTGAGACCGCGGTATACCCGTTTCCAGGTTCCGATACGTTGACGTCGACACCCCTGGAAATCAATGTGTCAACAATATCTGCGTACCCTTTGCGTGCTGCCACCATTAATGGTGTGAAACCGACGAAGGAATCGTTTCCGGGGTTGGCGCCGCGCTCAAGAAGTAATTGCGCCGTCTGCGGCTGCTCCTCCAGCAAAGCCGCTATCAGTGGGCTCTTGTTCTGAAAATCAATAACATCAATGTTCGCACCGGCGTCCAGCAGAATTTCAACTATAGCGTTTTGACCCGCGGCTGCCGCATCCACAAGCGGCTGCCGGGCTGCCTCGTCTCCCTCACCTATAACCGGTTCTTTAGTCGCACCGTTCTGCAAGAGAAGTTCAACAATCGCCTGATCTCCTCTCTCAGCAGCATGTGATAAAGGTGTGTGAATCTTCTGAAACAGCACGTTGACATTTGCACCACGCCGGATGAGCTCACGTATTGTCTCCGGGTGCCAGCCATCTATGGCATATGCCAATGCCGTATAGTTAGCAGGGCCACTTGTCTCCAGGTCAGCTCCGTTTTCCAGCAAAGTGATAGCAACATCGGTGTACCCGTTGGCAGCCCCGTACATTAACGGGGTAGCCTTTTCCGGTGATAGCGCATTGACATCAGCACCTGCTTCAATCAGGTAACGTACGGTACCGGTGCGTCCTTTCTCGGCTGCCAGCATCAACAATGTCCGGCCATTATTGTCTGTTACATCGGGGCTTGCACCACCCTCAATGGCTTGCCTGACCGAGCCAGTATCACCCTTTGATGCCGCGATAAACGGGTTGTCTTCGACCTGAGCCCTGTCACCGTCACCCTCTTGCCCTCCTGGTGTTGACACTTCTTGCTGATCTGTACAGGCTGCCAGCAAAAAAAGAATGACGAGGGTGTAAATTTGTACTGTTTTACTGCTTTTCAATGATCTTTCCTCATACCCGCACCGCTGCATGATCTTGCAACGATAGCTCATTATCATGTCAGAGAATTCTGATTGGAAACCTGCCAGCCTAGTGGTCAAACTCTACTGACTGGCTGACCCCGGTTGTCCGCTCACGTTGTTTTGCCCGGTACTCTTCAGCCTGTTGCGACTCATCCCAGTCAACACCCAAATCTTCATCATCGATACTGACTGGCGAGACTACCGCAGAAACAGGTGTGGAACTGCCCTTGTCGCCACCTTTCTCCACCAGCCTGCTTCCCGCTGAAGAGGGTGTGACAAAACCCGGACTGGTAACCAGAGCATTATCATTTGCTTCGGTCAATGGCTGTGGATTGCCGGAAGCTTGTGATACATCGCCTGCCTTACCATATACAGGCCCACTCACTGCTTCTTCCGCGCCGGGATCAGCAAAAGCCGTCTCAAATTCGAAGTGGAAAGGAATCTCGTTGCCATTACGGTCAATGATGACATCCGCCGAGGTGGCTGTTTTCAGTTTTTTGATTTCCTCGATGCCCTCAAGCCCGTCCGAGAAACGCATGCCATTAAGTACTGTAATCAGGTCACCATCTTCAATACCGAGCGTCGCCATCATTTCCCGACCCTCTTCTCCCAGCGCCTTGACCCTGAACCCAATGAAGCTGCCTCCCTTAAAGGCTTCTTCGAAGCCGAACAGTTTAATCAGGTCCATGCCGTCCCCGGCCAGAAAACGGTCGCGGTAATTAGTGACAATGCGTTTCTTCTCGGCCTGGATCTCGGCACTGTCATAGAAATGTTCTCTCGACAGCGAGTCTTTTGGCAATTTAAGTGTTTCGTACTGCCCATTGATCAACAAAATAATCCTGTCGTCGTAAATTTCTTTCAGGGTAGCGAGCTCAAACACTTTTTGTTGTATGGTGAAATAGCGTTCCTTCTTGTCCCGGTTATTCTGGATAATCGCAAAACTGTGATCGACATTATCGCCGGAGAATATACCTCTCAACGTCAGGTCAAGTTTCGTCTCAGGCGCAACTACGGGTTCTGTGGTTTCAGAAGTATTTTCGTTCGCCTGGCCGAACATGTGCAGGTCCGCGATATCCTGACTGGCGTAGCTGCGCGCAGCTTGCCCGGAACCGGTTGATGGTTCAATTTCCGACGTTGAAACGCTGATGTCTCGACTGCCCCCCGATTGCAAGCGGTTGAGAATTGAAGAGCCGAACACCGCTGTCTGCTGGACAAGTGCAGCAGCAATCAGAACATTGATGAACAGACGCAACCACCCCCCCGGCGTACGCGGCTTGAATAGCTTGCACTTCTTTGTCGATGACATAACAGAACCTGAACCATACTCTGATAATTTTGGGTGCTGCTGTATGGATGAATACCGGTAACGTTATTGTACTCTCACTGGTCGTTCTTATCAGTTAAAAGTCATGGTCTTTACGGGAAAATATGCTGGCGTCCTCAAACAATATTGGACATATGTCCATACCGTTAAAGAGTCTCCCGGTCATGGGCTATCCTGGCATTTGTATGGTTTGTACCTCTGTCTTCCGTAATCTACTGAATCTCATTACCTTAATCGACGCAGACAGAAGCCCGGGGGTACATATCTCCCGCTAACCGGCTATTTGAACACCGTGGGGAACAGGGCTGGCGTGGTAAATACCCAGTTACTACCCTTGACCGGGGTATGGCAGGAAATACACTCCTGGCTGAAACCTGCATCCTCGCCATACGGTTTCTGCTGGCTGCCGACCCAGCGAGCCCAACCCCGGCCCGTGCCATTATCTGCCCATTTTTTGCTGTCCCGGAACATAAATTCGGCATGCACAAACTTGTCCGGGGCAATGGCTTTCGGCCAGGGAGTGGAACAGCTACTGGAAACCGATAATATCCGCGAACTGGTCAACGACCTGACCGAGGATCTGCGAAAACTGGTCTGCTGGAAAATTGAAGAGGTGCTCAAGGAAGAAGTCATCAAACTGATTCACAGCGCAACCGAACAGAGCAGCGAAAAGCCTGGTGAAGACATTCGCACCCAGCTGCAACTCGCATTACCGGAACTGATTGCAAAACTTGCTCAGGAAAAGCCGGAGCGCGGGGTCACCTGAATACCGT